>JANQJH010000389.1 GCA_028281705.1 Verrucomicrobiales bacterium | reverse complement strand
GCGCGGTTTTTGCATTTCATCGACATGAGCACCCTCCGAATGCTTCCGTGGCTCGCCCTTGCGGCACTCAGTTCTTGTTTGGCAGAAGAAGCGGCCCTGCCAGAGCCCGTTCGTGAGCACATCATCTCCACCAGTGACCGGCTCGGGAGTCAGCTCATGGCAAGCTTTCTCGCGTTGGATGACGACGACGATGGCCGGGTGTCCCTCCGCATCGTGCTGCAGACATTGATGGATCGGGGATTCGCCCGGCCAGGCGGGCCCGTACCGAAGGCGGTGGAAGAGAGCGGAATGGTGGAACGCTATCGCCGCCGCCGAGCTGATGGCGACAAGATGTTCGTCAAGTTTCTCGATCGGGATGAGGCCGGCATGATTGGCCGCACTGAAGTGGTTGACGGATTCCGCAAGGCCTTGACGCAGTTCACCAGTCGGCAGGTGCCATTGGATACCGACCGCGATGGCAAGCTCACGCTGAGAGAACATGCCATGAGCACGCCAGTTCGCGATGCCGATGAGACCGACGCGGAAGGCTTCACCGCTCTTCAGCGCGAAGCTTTCGCCATGCAAGATCGCGATGGGGATGGTTTCGTTGCCGGGGAAGAGTGGACGGCGGGCATTGTTGAACGCGTGGAAGAATGGACTGAGACCACGTGGCTAACCATGGTCATCGATCAAGCTGACAAAGATGCTGATGGCATACTGTCACGTTCTGAACTGACGACTCTCCTGCCTGATGCGAGCGAGGGCTTGCCCGAACAAGTCTCCATGGAAGAGTCCCTCTATTGGATCCGGGAGCTGCCACATGGCGACCGGCATCAGCTCGCTGCCGTGCTGGCACCGGATTCCACGTCGGCAAGCAGCCCGGGCCCTCAATGGTCGAATCCGGCGGTCGTCCGATATGGCGGCCTTGTTGTCCTGCGCTACCGGGCTGCGATTCTTGGTCAGACCTTGGTCGTTGAAGCCAAGCATTCCCGTGGATGGCACAGCTACGCGATGGACAATGTGGCACGAGCCAAGGCCGAGGGGGGCGAGGATGCCGAGTGTGAGATGCCCACGGTGATTACTCTGGGCAATGGCGTTGTTCTTCTGGGCACCTGGCGGCAATCGAAGCTCAAGGACTTATCCAAACCTGATCAGTCGTGGCACACGTGGGGTTTCGAAGATACGGTCGTGTTCACCCGCAAGCTTGCCCAGTGGCCGGAGACCGGTTTCTCCATCACGATCAATGCTCAGGTGTGCAATGCCGAAGCCTGCGCGATGGCGAAGGATCTCGTGATTGACGTTCCTCACGAAACGGTGAGCGCTGCTGTTCCCGAGCTTGATCCGGTCCTCGCCTTTCCCCTGACTGAAACTCAGAAGCTTAGAGTGCAGAAAATGATCGCGGACGATCCCGGACAACTGCCGAGAAACATCGCTGCCACCATTGGGGTTCCGGAGGCTGCCGTGGTGGAGGCACTGCCTGACAAAATGCGCGTCGCCATCACTGCGGATCAATTCGATGCCGTCTGGTCACGATTGTGTGAGTGGGAGAAACCGATGACGATTCTTCAAGCCTCGGGCAGTATTTTTGAAATCAAGGGACGGCTAGCGGGCGGCACTTATGGACGCGGGTATTTCAACATCGGCAGCGATGATGCTGCTCTTCATGGCCATCTGCGACCGGACGTGCTGGCTTCGATCTACCTGATCAAGAAACCTTTTCACGGGCGCCCAACTTGCCAGTGTGCCTTCTACGACAAGGCGGGGAACCGCGTCTTCTCCGTCTACGTCGACCGCGATGATGCCGGCCAGATGGACGTTCCGACTCAGAAGGTGTTCCAATCCATGTGGAAAGCGCATCGATGACGTGGATGCGGGGATTCTTCAATGAGGTGATATGACTCTTCGAACGTTTCTTCGCGACGTAGGCGCGCCCTTGGCTTGCACCGCGCTGGAAATCGATGCAGGAATGGTGGCCGATGTCCTCCTCGAAACGCCGATCGGCCAAGAAAAGAAAGCGTTCTTCAGCTCAGGAGAAGCGCTCGCCGTCGAAGAAGCCGTCGGCGGCTGAACCGGAGTCTCCCGAGCAGGAAGCGGAGGAGGAATTCCAGGAGGGCGTCGAGCTGATCGCGCGCAAGGAGCAGCCCGCCGCGTCGCACTCGCCTCGCCCCGCCTTGAAAAAGACCGCCCTGCCGGTGGCGCGGGCATCTGACAAAGCGATGCCGGTGATGGAACCCCGTCCCGAGCTGACCTGGGAAAAAGAGGCCTGGGAGCAGGAAGAGGACCGGGAGAGAGACGTCTTAGTGCAGGAGAGGAAACGGCCTTCATGGCGATATTGGTTCTGGCTGGCCGTGCCGGTCATCACCGTGGCGGGCATTTGGCAGGTGGTGTTTCGTTCTCCAGAGGCGGATCTGGCGGCCGACGCCGCTGATGCCGGGGACAAGGAGGCGAGCGAGGAACAGTCCGTGAGGCTGCCTCCGACGCTGGAGGAGGTGGAGGAACTCATTGGCGCCTATTTGCAGGCGGATTCCGTGGATGCCCTGGTAAAGACGATTCGGAATCCCGAGCCGTTGAGGACGACCATTGAAACCCATTTGGCGAGAGCGCCCTTGAAACAGCGGACATTTGCCAGCCTCGAGTTGCTGGTCCAGCAGGACTTGGCCGGCTTCCGCTATTACCTGGCCAAGGCGGCGGTGAGGGAGGGCATGGCCGAAGAGAATTTTCTCATCGTGGATGACGGTGATCGCGGTTGGCGCGTCGATTGGGAGACTCAAGTGGTCTTCAACCCCGTGAGCTGGCAAGAACTCAAAGCGGCGAAGCCGACAGATGAGGTCGAGCTACGGGTGCATGCGGCGTTGGGGACGTACTACAACTACGATTTCTCTGACAAGAATTCCCACAGCTGTATTGAGCTGAGAGATCCGAAGGGGCAAGGCGTCCTCTTTGCCTACGTGGGACGCCAGACAGTCAATGGTTCAGCTTTGATCGGCCTGCTCGAGGAGCGTGGCGAGTCTCCCGTGATGGTGCGGGTGCGCTACCCCGAGAAGCCGAAGTCGGACAATCAATTGATCGTGACCGAGGTCGTGCGGTTTGGGTGGCTCAAGGTGCCGGCGAAGAAGACCTGAAGGAGGTGGGCAGGAGTGTCCACATCACAGAGGGGCGGACAGGAGTCCACATCACACAAAAGGGGCGGACAGGAGTGTCCGCATCACTTTGGAGACTACACTTTGTTAGGAGCGTCGTCGTCGTCCCAGGCCAAAGGCGCCGGCGAGGAGAAGCAGCACGGAAGTGGATGGCTCGGGAACCACCTGCCAGCCGACGTCTTGGATCGTTCCGACTTCGGCGTTGGTGAGGTCGAAGCGATCGTTGCCGTTCTTTATCGGTTCCATGATCAAATCTTGCAGGACCCCACCGTTGACGCCCACAGGCAGACTCACGACCGTCCCCCCTTTGCCGTCGAAGGGAAAGGAGTCGTAGGTGCCGTCTTCGAAGTGCCAGTCGCCACCGCCAACGATGTTGAGCCAGGTGGCGGAGGCGCCGTTGTCGGCGTTGTAGGCCGCCAGGGTCTCCGTCCCCTGGAACTGAATTCCAGTGACAAGATCCGAGAACTCCGTCCAGCCGATGGTCAATCCCAAGGCGTGACCGATCTCGTGGACAGCCACCGAATAGAAATCCGTATTGGCCCCCGGCGCGACCGTGTGGTCGAAATGCCAGGTGGTCGAACCGTCATTGTCGAAGGTGATGGCGCCGCCCCAGGTCGGAAGGCTGCTTACGGAAAAGCCACCGCCGGTCCTCCAGTTGCGGTGGAGATGGGAACTGGCGGAGTTCGTCGTGGAGGTAAAGTTGGTACCGGTCGCCGTGCCTCCTTGGCCGGCGGAACTGAGAGGTCGTCCTCCGGCGTAGAGAATCCAGGTATCGGCCGGCAATGCTAGATTGGGGTTGTACTCATCCGCAGCGCCACTTCCAATCAAAGGATCGACCCCAGAATTAGCCGACGTGCTGATCTGGTAAATACTGCCCGTGCCCGGGTGGGAAAAACCGATGCGGGCCCCGTTGTCGTAAGCATTCCCTCCCGGTCCGAAGCCATCCAAGGTGGAGGTGATGATGTCACTGTAGCGGTCCGCCGCCGCCTGCAGAGCCGCTTGCGCCGGCGCATTGCCGGTGAAGAAACCATTCGTGTCGTAGGTGTAATCGATGACGATATTGATCGCGCTGGCGCTCTGGATGGTGAGCCACGCCGCTGCAGCGGCAACAGGGAGAGAGTTTGCCATGGTTGGAAGGATTAGCAGATATTTCGGGTTTGCACAAGAAATAGCATGCTTATTAAGTCCGGAACTGTGAGGGAATTTGGCGTACACCCAGATGGTGGACGCGATCGCTGGGAATCTCCGGGTTTCTGGGATCGGGCGGCTCCGCGGCGGCTCCTTCGCCGGGTTCAAACGATGCCGTAGGCCACCATGGCGTCGGCCACCTTGATGAAGCCGGCCAAGTTGGCTCCCTGGGCATAGTGGACGTGACCGTCCGGCTGCGTTCCGTGCTCGACACATTTCCGGTGGATCCCATGCATGATGGTCTGGAGACGGGAGTCCACCTCGTCCCGGCTCCACGAGAGCCGGAGGGCGTTTTGGCTCTGCTCTAGCCCCGAGACAGCGACCCCCCCGGCGTTGGCCGCTTTTCCGGGGCCGAAAAGGATGCGTGCGTTCTGAAAGGTCTCCGCGCCTTCGGGATCGGTCGGCATGTTGGCCCCTTCACAGACGGCGATCACGCCGTTGCTCACGAGGCACCGGGCATCTTCGCCATTGAGTTCGTTTTGTGTCGCGCAGGGAAACGCGACATCGACGGGCACGGCCCAGGGACGTTTTCCCTCGTGAAAAGTCATGTCGCGAAACTGCTCGGCCGCTTCGTGGATCCGCCCTCGCCGGACCTCCTTGAGCTCCTTGATGTAAGCAAGTTTTTCGCGGTCGATCCCCTCGGGATCGTGAATGAATCCGGAGGAATCAGACAGGGTGAGGACCTTGGCCCCCAAGCCGATGGCCTTCTGCGCCGCGTAGATGGCCACATTGCCCGAGCCTGAGATGGAGACCTTTTTCCCCTCGAGGCTGTCGTCCACATGGTTGAGCATGTTTTCACAGAAATAGACACAACCGTAGCCCGTCGCCTCCGTCCGGATAAGGCTGCCACCGAAGGCGAGGCCCTTGCCCGTGAGGATTCCAGCGTAGCGGTTCTCCAGCCGAACGTATTGGCCGAAGAGGTTGCTCACTTCGCGGGCGCCGACCCCAACGTCGCCGGCGGGTACGTCGGTGTCCTCGCCGATATGGCGGTGCAGCTCGGTCATGAGGGATTGGCAGAAGCGCATCACCTCGCGATCGCTCTTGCCTCGCGGATTGAAATTGGAGCCTCCTTTCCCGGCGCCCATGGGCAAGCCGGTGAGGCTGTTCTTGAAGATCTGCTCGAAGCCGAGGAACTTGAGGATGCTCTGGTTCACCGTGGGGTGAAAGCGGAGCCCGCCTTTGTAGGGCCCGATGGCGTTGTTGAATTGGACTCGCCAGGCGCGATTGACACGGACGTTGTGTTCGTCGTCCTCCCAGCACACGCGGAAAATGACGATTCGATCCGGTTCCGACAGGCGTTCGAGAACATGGGCATCCCGGTACTTGGGCGTTTCCAGAACGAGCGGCATCAGGCTTTCGACGACCTCGCGCACGGCTTGGTGGAACTCCGGTTCACCCGGGTTGCGCCGGATAAGACCGGTCATGAAGTGCTCGATCTCTTCGCGGGGAGCGGGATTCTTCGGCGCCATGGTGGGGGAACGCTACCAATTCTCGTTCTAACGTGTCCAGCGCAGCCAGCGCTGCATGAGTCCCTGCACGGTGGGCGTCAGGCGGGTGCGATTGTAAAGATCGCCTACCTTGCGAATGGCGTCCGCTTGGGTGGGATAGGGATGAATCGTGCTGCCGATCTGTTTCAAGCCGAGGCCGTGTGTCATCGCCATGGTGATCTCGGAGATCAGGTCGCCCGCCTTGTCGGCCACGATGGTGGCGCCGAGAATCCGATCCTTGCCTTGGGCCACGTGGATCTTGACGAAGCCCGCGGTCTTGCCGTCGAGGATGGCGCGATCGACTCCATCCAGCGGCTGTTTGAAGGTGTCGATGGCGATGCCCTTCTCCTGGGCTTCGTGTTCTGATAGGCCCACGTGAGCGATCTCCGGCTGGGTGTAGGTGGACCAGGGAATGACGAGCTTGCTTACTTTGGAGCGCCCTTTGAACAAGGTGTTCCCGATGACAATCCGCGCCATGAAATCGGCCGCATGGGTGAACTGGTAGGGTGAGCAGACGTCACCCGCCGCGTAGATCCTGGGATTGGTCGTTTGCAAGCGGTCATTGACGACGACGCCTTTGGGCGTGTGGTCGACCCCGACCTCTTTCAGATCGAGTTTCTCGATATTGGGCGCCCGTCCCACGGCCACCAGAAGTTGATCCACGGTGACGTCATAGCGGCCGTGCGAGTCCACCTGCAGCCTCACACCTCCGCGATCAACAGGTGAAAGTGTGAGATTCTTGCCGCAACAGAGGAGGTGCACACCGTCGTCTTTAAGGGCTTGTTCCACGATCTCGGCGGCATCGCGGTCCTCGCGTGGGAGGATTCCGGGTGCGGATTCGACGAGGTAGACTTCCGAACCGAAGCGTGCGAAGGCCTGCGCCATCTCACAACCGATGGGGCCGGCGCCGATGATACCGAGGCGTTTGGGGAGCTCGGTGAGGGAGAACAGCGTTTCATTGGTTAGGTAATCGACCTTCTCCAAACCGTTGATCGGAGGTGCGGAAGCACGGGCGCCGGTCGCGATGACGGCGTGCCGGTAGTCGAGGCGCTGACCGTTGACGTCAATTCCCCCGCTGACGAACTTGCCCTGGCCAAAATAGACATCGATGCCCAGTTCGGAGAAGCGGGTGGCGGAATCGTGTGGGCTGATCCCGGCTCGCAGGCGGCGCATGCGTTCCATGGCGGCGCCGAAATCGACCTCCACGCCTCGGGGAACGCGGACGCCAAAGGTCTCCGCGCCCTGAACGGCGGCGGCGGCTCGCGCCGCGCTGAGGATGCCCTTGGAGGGGACGCAGCCCACGTTGAGGCAGTCGCCGCCCATCATGCGGCTTTCGATGAGGGCCACCTTGGCCCCGAGTCCGGCGGCGCCGGCTGCCGTGACCAGGCCGGCGGTACCGGCGCCGATGACGACCAAATGATAGCGTCCGTCAGGGGTGGGGTTGACCCAGTCTTGGGGGGCGACGTGCCGGCCGAGGGTTTGATTGTGGGTGTCGTTGGGTTGAAGCTCGGGGAAGTCTCTCATGGGCATGGTGGCGGTCACTTGGCCTCATTGATCGACCAGTCGTAATCTTGAAACTTCAGCTTGGTGTTCGCGGGAAAGGGCGTTCCCCGGTACTTCACCAGATAAGCCATGATGCTTCCGGCCTCCCGCTTGAAATCATCCTTGTACCAATCGAAGATCTTGGAGACGTGAACTTTCCCCGCGCCTTTTTGCCACCGGAGGCCGAGGCTGTTGTTGGTGATGAACTCTTTGGTCAGTTTTGTTAGGGTTTCATCGAGCGACTTTGCCGTGAAAGCCCGGTGGTGCAGCGGCGGGCAACTGGCGCTGGCACAGTTGAGCGCGAAGTGAATGCGGGACTCCTTGAATTGCTTGCGGATCACCTGGTTTTCCAGGGCGTGGAAATTCGTCTTCTTACCGGCGACGGTGATGATGTCGCGCCGAAAGACAAAGTACATCGTGTCCTTGATGCTCTTCACGGGGTAGTGATCGAGCATGGTCTTCAGGATCCAGGCGTTGTAAGCGTTGAGGTAGAAAGCGAGTTTTTCGTCGCGGCTGAGACCCGTGAGATCGGCCTCGGCGATCTTGCTGACAATGGCGTCGAGCACGCGGCGATCGGTCTTGTTGGCCTGCCAGGCGGCGTAGCGCACTCCCGTTTTGACGACATATTTCTGCAGGAGCTTGTCGTAGGACGACTCCCACGGCGCAGCAGAAGAATTCGTAGGGGAGAGCGCGAGTAACGTTAGGGCTAGGAGGGAGAGTGGAAGGAACGACCTCATGGGTGCGGTGCGGGATGGAAATTCACCAGTTAGAGTTTCTCTTGGAGAGCGCGCTTGGCGTTGCGGGTGATCATGATGGTGACGACGAGAGTAGCCGCCAGACCGATGCCGAAGAGGAGCCATTGCCCAGTCGATTTGCCCTCGGACTCGACCACCGCTTTGCCGGCGGATCCAATGTAGACGTAGAGAATCGTCCCGGGGATCATGCCGATCCAGGAGGCGAGGACGTATTCTTTGAGTGAGACCTTGGTCAGGGCGAAGGCGTAGTTGAGCAGCGTGAAGGGGAAGACGGGAGACAAGCGGGTGAGGCCGACGATTTTCCAGCCGTCCTTGGTCACGGCGTGGTCAATGGCGGCGAATTTTTCGTTGCCTGCGATCTTTTTCGAAGCCCAGGACCGGGCGAGATAACGGCCCGTGAGGAAAGCGAGAGTGGCACCCAGGGTGGCTGCGATCGATGTCCAGAGGGAACCCCACGCGAGGCCGAAGGAGGCCCCGGCGAAGAGAGTCAAGAGGGAGCCGGGAATGAGGACCACCGTGGCCAGGGCATAGATGGCGATGAAGAGGAGCGGTCCCCAGGCACCGAGGGCGTTCACACTCTCGAGAAGGCGCTCGAGGAGCGCGGCGGACTTCTGTCCAGCCGCGAGGAGGCCGAGCACCACAGCCGCGAGGAGTAGTAGTTTCCACTTGGTGGTGGCTGAGGCGGAGGGGGAGGCTGCGGTGGACATCGTTCGATGGGAGGGAATCGTGTTCATCGCATGGGATCAAGTCTATTGCTGTGAGCGTTTCTTCGTAGTCTAGTCCAGACAGACCAGGCTCTCTGGTATTCCCCGGAACCCAAAGAAAATTGATGCCAGCCTCGCCTGCAGTTAGGCCGAGGCGCCCACGGAGTAGCCGATGAAGTAGGCGGCGATGAGGGCGGCCAAGTAGAAGGCGACGATGTAGATCCAGCGGAATCGATGGCCCTCGTAGTAGAAGCCGATGGGCACCCATCCCGTGATCAGCGTGACCACCAAGGTGCCGAGAAGCGCTTTGGGCATGGTCAGGAGGGTGGTGCCCAGACCCTGGCTTGTGCCGTATCCTGATAGATAACCCAAATAGGTGAGGCCTAACGTAACCCCGAGAAAGCGAAGGGCGCGCTGCCAGAACTTCAGAGGTCTGGGCTTGGCTGGATTCTTCTTCTTGTTGAGTGTCAGTGTCATGACGTCGATCAGGTTGCCCCATGAACTCGCATGGGGTCGATGGAAAATCCATTACAATGCCATTTTGCGATTGTATCTCGTCGTGGCCGGTTTTCCCAGCCATCTCTGCTTGATGTTCTACTCCGCCCCAATACCTTCTTCGGGCAAACCATCTGTTGCCTGATGCGCTCGCCCGGCTTCCGACTCATCTACTTGATCCCTGTGGCGATCATCTTGATCGTGGGGGGCATTTTCCTGGCGCTCCGGATCGGAGGCGAGGGCGGCCGGCCGGTCGAAGGCGAATCATCGGGATTGCCCGTGGGCAAGAACTATTATGTCTTTATCCGTTCGTTAGAAGTTGCCGCCCAGAAATCCTCCGGCAAGAATTGGGACGCGGTGGCAGATGAGGCACCGGACCTCTACTACGAGGTCTATTGGCGAGAGAATCGGATTTTTCGGAGCGCCACGCAGAGAGATCAATTGATTGGCAATTGGTCACCCCTGGGAGTTGATACCTTGAAGTCGATCCGCGAGGGCCGGATCGCGATCGATTCCGTGATCAAGGCCGCGGCGATCCGGGCGGCGGAGGGGGAGGCTTTCGAGCTTCGGGTGTATGACGATGATCCCGTCTCTCAAGACGTCATTGCCAAGCTCTCCTTTGCGCTGAGTGATTTGAGAGAGGGCGACAATGAATTCTCCTATGAGGCGAGTGAGGAGAATTCCATCACCCACCTGCGTCTTGCCGTAGTCAATGCGGATCTGCCGCTGATGGAGCAGGTCGAGCACATCCTCAACCCCCAGTAGTTAGGCTATGAAGATGGACTGTCCGGCTGTCTTCATCCCATGGCTAGTCCTCGTGGCCACGACCTTGTTGGGGCTGGGGATCTTCGGCCCCTGCCTCGTGATCATGCCGGGGTTTGGCGATTACTCGCCTCTCGTTCGCCTTCTCAAACCGGGGATGACGGAGCCGACGAAGAAGTC
>JANQJH010000357.1 GCA_028281705.1 Verrucomicrobiales bacterium | reverse complement strand
GAGAACCAGGGCGCCCTCTCGCCAAGGCATGACCCCGGTGGGGTAGGGAAGGTCGCTGAGGAAGATGGTCGACTCTTCATAGCGCCCGTCCTGGTCTCGGTCTTCAAGAAAACGCACGCGACCGCCGGGCGTGCCCACATCATCGATTCCCAGCGGGTAGTCCGCCATTTCCACGACCCAGAGTTTGCCATCAGCACCCCAGGCGATGTCGATCGGATCCATGACGAGGGGTTCGTGCGCGGCCAATTGGATCTCGAGATCGGCCTTGGTTTGAAGACTCCGCAGGGCTTCGGCCGGATCGAGGGGATTGGCGGCAAGCAGGCCGTCCCCCTGGTTAGGTTCCTTCGAGGAAGATTCGGAAGCCGCCAAGACGTCGGCGTAGGGAATCCGCCGGATGACGTTGGGCTCATCACTGGTATCCTCGTTCTGGATGATGAAGGTGGCGTGTCCCATCCACACGCCGTGATTTGAGCCGTCGGCACGAAGAAAAGGAGGCGGTGCGTTGGTTTGGTTCTCGCCATGAGCGCCGTCCCTCACTTTTGTCCAGGAGCTTTCGCCGTCGCGTCGATAAACGGCGAATCGTTGAGCGTCAGAGTAGACGGCATCGAGGTCGCCGTCGCGATCCAGATCCCAGAAACG
Organism: Verrucomicrobiales bacterium; assembly: GCA_028281705.1. GTDB lineage: Bacteria > Verrucomicrobiota > Verrucomicrobiia > Verrucomicrobiales > DEV007 > JAACDM01. Next base: position 2,119 of record JANQJH010000357.1, on the reverse strand, counting down.
CAAGGCGTCTGTATCTACCGGTTCGTCGGAGAGGCCGTCGCCGTCTTGATCGAGCAGGGTGCCCGAGGGTTCGTGGACGATCACCGCCTCGTGGGATTGCCACTGACGCTTGTCCTGATCCCAGATCCTGGCCGCGTTTCCACCACCATCCGTGGTGTGCAGCACATCCATGTAGCCGTCCTGGTTGAGATCCACGACCCGAGAGCCCGAGCCATCGCCGGTGCCGGGCTGCCTAATGGATTGTCCGTCTAGCAGATATTTGTCAATGCGTTCCTGGACTTCTCTCATATTGAGAAATTTCAGTTTGGAACCGTGCTTTTCTTGGGCGTGCTCCACCAATGAAACGACTTGCTGGTTCTCGATCCAACCGTGCGGGTGAAAGACGAAGACGAAAAGCCCTTGCTTGGCCACAGTGGCGTCGATGGCCGCCTTGAGATCCTCGACGGTGCGGGGGTTGTTGACGCCTTGAAGATACTGCGCTTCCCAATCCGAGGGCACGGTGCAGGGAAACTGCCAGTGTTTTCTCCCGATCAGGTAGGGATAGGGATAGTTTTCGATTGTGTTGACGAAGTCCTTGCCCAGGGGGAGGTAGCGCTCAAAGCGATTCTCATGGCCATTGGCGAAGAGTTCGCGAGGAAGTTCGGGGTCCTCCTGGGTGAAGACCTGAAAGACGGAGGAATCAGCGCTGAGGAAGTTTCCCGAACCCGAAAGCGGTGCCATGATGTCGTCATAGAAGCGCGGGCTCACTGAATTCATGGAGTCACAGCAGGGCATGCGATAAGCCGTGGGCTGCATGTTAGGCACGCCATCGAGGAGATCGATGCACTGATGCACGGTATCCCGGGCCTTGTTGAAATCACCGCCCTGGAGAAGGGGACAGGGATGTGTGATGGTGTGGACCTCGATGCTCAGTCCTCGATCGATCCACTCCTGTAACTGAGGCTCGTTGGGATCGATCTGATTGGTGAAAATGCTGAGGGGTGCCCGCCCATCGATCCTCTCCAGGCGTTGGAGGATGGGCTCGAGAAAAGACCGGTAGGGCTCGATTTCGCGCATGTCGTCGATGGAGAGGACGGCGGCGGCCTCCACGCCTTCCTCGCCGATCCACTGAGGGGTGACGAGTTTGGGACTCTCCATCGTGGGCCAGTAGGGATTGGTGAATCGATGGCGATGTTGATCGGTGCCGGAGAGAGTGAACTCAACCGAGCGGGACTCGAACCCGGGTCTCCAGATGAGAGAGACGAAGACGAGCGCGGTGACGAGGCTGAGGGGTAGGAGAGTTTTGATCATGGCAGACGTATGGGGGCGAGTCTGCCGAACTTTGGTCAGAGGGTCAACCCGGGTGGAGGGCCGTTCACGGCGCCCTCAGTCCCAGTGATGACGATGGACCCCGATGTAGGCGGCGAAGAGGCCGACGGCGACGTGGGCTGCGAGGACGGCGACGCAGATTTCGAAGGACATGAGAGAGGTAGGGATGGCCTTGGCGATGCCCACGTCGTAGGCGGTGGTCTTCACGAGATGGTCTAACTGACCCGCCCAGCCCCAGTAGGCGGCGATGAAGGGTTGTGTGAGAGTGGCCACGGCAGCGGGCAGGGCGAGGACGGCGTTGGAGAGCGGGAGCTGGAATCCGACGAGGTAGATGCTGAGGAGCGAGGCCTGTTCGGTGGATCTGGAGAGTGATGAGATGGCGAGGCAGACCGTTGTCATGGAGGCGTTGACGCAGAAGAGGAGGACGAGCTGTTGCATCAGGCTTCCAGGCATGGAGGTGAAATGACTGACGAAGCCCGCCATCCAGGCGCTCTGGGCCAGGACGATGAGGCCAAGAAACGCGATCTTGCTCAGGAGATAGCTGAAAGGACTGAGCCCGGCGAGTTTTTCTTTCTCATAGATGAGCCGTTCCGCCACGATTTCCCGCGCGCCGTTGTTAGACCCCATGAGTGCCAGCAAGATGACCTGAAACATGACGAGCCCGGAGAGAAGAACTCCCAGGCGGAATTGCTCGCCGGCGATCTCCTGGGCACGAGCCATTTCGTTGGCCATGTTCGGCGACGCGATGATTTCGCTGGGCGTCAACTGATTGGGCATCGGCGGGATCCCCATCCCCTGGGAGGCATCGAAG
>JANQJH010000356.1 GCA_028281705.1 Verrucomicrobiales bacterium | reverse complement strand
TCACGGAGCCCCTCGGTAAGGTCGTCTCCCTCCTCCAGCTCATCAGTCTTGTTCTCTTCTTTGGGGGTTTTCTTTTTGGGTGTGTTAGTTATATGTACGGCCGTCCCGAAGGCATCAAGAACGCCCTGGTGGCTTCCGCCATCGGCCTGTTGGGGTGGGCTATCCTGGAGGCGCTGTTCGAAATCGCCACGGGTGGCGCGTCGGGTATTGAGATCAGCCCCCTTTAGTCCCTTGGCCCCATGTCTTCTTGTCTAATCCCATGAGCCTAAGGATTCATCCCGTCCAGTCAGGCCAGCGAGCCGAGCCCATGGCTCTTCGCCTTGAGGGTGGCCAAGCTCTCGCCATGGCAACCGCCTCCGGCTTGGGCATCTTGATGTTCTGGTGGCTTTACAGTCACCTGGGCTTCGACGCGATCGCTGCCGGAATCGTGGCCGCACTTTTGCCTGCCGTTTGTCTTGCCTATCTTCTCATTCTCAAGCGGAATAAACCCGCCCGGCATGACCGGGAGACCCTGGAACACGTTGCGTTCCGTGTGGCCACTTTGGCGGCTGGCAAAAGGCCCTTCGGTACCCCACCCCGGCTTTTTCACGAAACCAGTGGGTTCTCTAAACGCCGACCGATCCTGTCGGCTTCTCTTGAAGATGTCTTCGTAACAGACGACATGATGGTCTCGCTGTCCGGCAACAAGACACGAGTGGCTGCGGGACTCGCCTTCACGCTACCAGGCCTGGACAATGTGGACACCGCCTCCCTGCGGACTTTTGAAGATGCTCTTCGGGCCGTCCTGCGAGCCCATCCACCCACAAGCACTCTCCAGATCCGGTGGCAGATCGATCATCGGGCCTACCTCGACCCACTTTTGGCCTACCGGAAGGTCACAGAAGCACACACCCGTGATCCCTGGGTGGAACGACAACGCAACCTTCTCTTCGTCGATCACCACGAGCGTCATGATCGAAATCAACTCCGTCACGCCACCGTGGAAGTCTTCCTTGCCCTCGATTTCCACCGAGGAAAGAACCGTGACTTTGACCGAGTCATCAGAGCCGCCAATCCCGTGTTCTCCCAGTTCCGACGTGCCTGGGCCAACTTCGCCGCTCGCTTTGGAGGTCACACCAGTCCCTTGGAGAACGGCGAGCTCTTCCTGGCTTGCACCCGCTTTCTCAATCCCACTCAGGCTTTCGACATGGCTAAGGGTGCAGCCTTTGATGATCTCCTGAGTGTCGGGGAAAACTGCTTGTTGGGCGAAGGCGTTCCCCTCCTCCAACCCAATCACGGCATCTATCTCAACGGGGCCTACTGGTCGGTCATGCTCATGAAGGGACTCCCAAAGGCCACATTCATGGGAATGATCCTGCAGTTGACCAATCTCGATGCCGGTGACCTATCGGTCGTGACCAATTCTCAGATTCTCGACGTCAAGAGCGTCATCGACGCCAAGGAGGCCAAGGCAAGAAAGCTCGAGAACAACCTCGCCCATAATCGTCGTCCCAGACTTCGCGCCGCGATCGACCGTGAACACGCCAAGATCCATCGTCTGATGGCGGACGAGATTGTTCCCTGTAAGACCCAGTTCATCATCGTAGTTCGGGGGACGACGCCGGAGGAGCTCCGAACGCACACCGAGATGGTGCGGAACGCCATCTTCCAAATGCATGGGGCGACTCCATACGAGGTCGCGTCCGCTCCAGGCACCCGTAATTACCTTCTCGCGGCCATGCCGGGCAACGTCACTCCTTACAACGACGGCCATCTCGAACTGGAAGATCATCATCTCGCTGATCTTCTTCCCCTCTCCGGCACGCCAACAGCAGACCTCGATCAGGCCGAAGCCATCTTCGACGGTGTCCACCGCAATCTCCTCGGGATCGCCACCTTCTCCAACAACAATCCGCTCCACACCCTGATCTCTGGCTCGACGGGCTCCGGCAAATCCATGCTCCTTGGGCGTTTGCTCACGGAAACCGCCCCCTTCTACGCGCGCACCTACATTATCGACAACGGTCAATCTCACGTTGCGTGGGCTCAGGCCATGGATGCCACGGTGATTACCATCCGCCCGAACGGAAACGAGTGCTTCAACTACTTCGATACTCAAGGCCTCCCTTTGACTCCTTTGCACATGGCCGACACCGTGGCCATGGCCCATGTGCTCGCTGGCCACCAGGCTGACGACGACCGAAATCAACGCCGTGCGGCTCTGCTGGCCTCCGCCATCGGCGGTCTCTTTGAGGACGCCGTGGACGAATGGCTCCGAAAAGATGGAAACCGCCTCAAACAGGTGACCCTCCACTGGTTAGCCCAGCGTCAGTGGCTCACTTCCGGGGTCAGTTCGGTCCCTGGAGATCACCTTGACGCTTTCCTCAAATTTCGAGAATGGTCTCACCGCCATCCCGGTCCCTTTCAGGCAGCATTGGGTGCCGTGCCAGAAGAGGACGTCGACGCCTGTGTGGCCGATCCATCCCTCAGCGATGAGATTCGGCGGCACGCCCTCGCCTTCATGGCACGCGATGATTACCCAACCCATCGTCAACTCGTCGAGTTGCTCCACTGTGAAGGACAAGCCTCGGAACCTGAGGCCGAAGAGAAACTGATGCTCTCGCGGCTATTGGAACCTTGGTGCCGAGGCGGTCCCTACGGAAACCTCGTGGATGGTCCCTCCAACGTGGATCTCACGAATCCCATTGTGCTCATTGAGCTGGGATCGATCCCTGAATCAGCACGCAACATGCGAAACGTGGCGGCTCATCTAATGACCAACTACTTTCGCCAAGCCATCACCACACGACCACGAGGAGAACGCAAGCGGCTGATCATTGAGGAACTTGGTGGATTCCTGGATATCAAAGGCGGTGCCGACATAGCCAGGGAGCTCTTCGAGAGAATGAGGAAGTACTCTTGCTGGGTGGTCGCCGTGATCCAGCAAGTGCGCACCATCGACGAGGCCGTCTGCAATGCCATCATGGCGAACTGTAAGATGGCTCTGCTCCTCAAACAGGCTGACCAGGGAGAGCTCAAAGCACTGACCGAATCCATCCCACTTCCCGATAGCACCATCGAGCAAATTCTGGCCTTCCCCGAACCCACGAGGGAGAGCGGCGCCTACTTCGCCTGGGTCCGGATCAGCGGATCACTACCCCGAATCGCGATTGGACGCAATCTTATGAACCCTGAAGCCTACGCCGTGTCGACCACGACGGGCAGCGAATTTGAGGATCGGCAACTTGAGGATCACCAATCGCTCGATCCTCTGACTCAAACACAAGAGACTCCCGAACCCTGAGTGATTTTCAGTCAGCTCCAGGCGGAATTTCTTCGGATCCATACAGGTCAGACTACGCAGTTCATCTCTGAAGACTCTCCTTTTCAACAGCCGACATGCATCACTCATCCTCACCCACGAATACCCGGAAAACCCTCTCCCGGGAGATTGGATATCTGCCCTTGATCATATTGGCGCTGGCCATGACCAACTGCTCTTCCTTAGAACGAACGGGGCGCACTGCCGCCTTGGCGGGCGGGGGTGCCCTTGCTGGTCATGAATTAAGTGACGGCAGTCCGCTTTTCACTGCCGTCGGTGCCGTCGCTGGAGCGGGTGTGGGCGATTACTGGCAGCAGCGTTCCGAGAACCGAGAAGAAGACTCCTACATCGACGGGTTCCTCAGGGGCCAAGCACATGCCCTCAAGGAAGCGTACTGGGCTGAAAAAGACGAGCCCTCTGCCCCTACGGAAGGAGCACCCATGTTGGAACGGCGTTACTATGAAGTGCCCATCCCGGAGCATGTCCGCGAAGACGGGGTGATCATCGAGGCCCACTCTCAAATCATCGATGTCGTCGAGTAGCCCAATGAAGAGTAGCCAAATGAAAATCGTCTCTCCGCTTCTCATTCACTTCTTCTTGTTAGCCACTCTTCGGGCGGACATTCCCGTGGTGGATCCCACGCACATCGCCATCAGCGAGCGAGAGCACACCGTGAGCTATGTCCAGCGCGCGGAGCAAATCGCCCGTCAAGTCGAGGGGATCCGTCAACTCGCCAGGCAGATTCACCAGATGGACGTTTACCTCAAAAGAATGGGTGATCCCGCATCATTCGTGGATTTGCCAGGCACCTCCACTCTACTGCGTTCCCTGGAAGATGGCGTTCGGCACGCCGAGTCTGAGAGCGCCAAGGCCTCACTCTATGATCCCATCTCCACCCATGTCATGGTGCAGGGACAGCCCCGCGGGCTTCGTGATGCACAACTTTACCGCCCAGAGCACGCAGCCGAGGACGCCTTTGCCCGCTATTGGGAAACACACCGGGCAGCTCGTGAGCGGCGCACCGAACTTCGGGAGGCGATTCTCGCCTCGACCCGGAATCTCCAAGAGGCAGAGTCGGCCAGCGAGGTCTCCAAGATTCACGGCGTTTTGTTAGGCTTTCAGCTGGAACTGAACGCCCTTGAACAGGAATTGCAGTCGGCCTCTCAGGAGGCGCTTCTCCGGTTCCTGGAGAACGAAAATCAGCGGCAGTTGGAATCGAAAGCTCGGCGCGAAGACGAAATCCAGGCCAGCCGGGAAGGCATGCGTCGCACCCTGGACAGATTCCAGTTACCCTTCACCACAGACATCTCAAGCGCACTGAGCGGAGAATAACGATGGATTATTCAGCGGTATTTCTCAGCGTTCAGGATCAGATGGCGCCAGTCTACGCGTTTACGAGTGCCATGGCCATGGTCATCGCCTTTGCCGCCATCGTCACCACCGCCACTCGAGCCACCTACAGCGGCCAATTGGCCGCTCCTCTCAAGATGGTGACTGCAAGCGGACTTCTCGCTCTGACCATCGCCTTCTTCCCTGATTGGATGGCGCTGGGTCAATCCATCGCCTATGGTGGTCTCGAGACCGTGGGAGTCAATCCCCGGGAAAGTCATCGGCAATTCGGCGAACTGATCGCAGGGAGTTTGGATGACGAGGAACTGACCCTCGGCACGCTTTGGCGGGAGGGCGGCCTCCGTTCTATCGTGATCTACGGAGCCACTTTTCTATTGGGATGGTTCTCTTGGAGTGTCATGTGGCTTGCCTGGGTGGTACAACAATTCGCCTTAGTGATGGGCATTGCGGTGGCCCCGCTCATGCTCTCTTTGATCTTACTCGAGCCCACTCGCGGCATCGGGATCCGTTTTACCATTGGGATCGCGGCCCTGGCATTGCTCCCCTTGGGCTGGGCCATCCTGGATCTGGGCAACAAGATCCTGCTGAACTGGGCCGCAAATGATGACATCTATGTCCTCGGAGACGACCAAGGCCTTCTGGCGGGTATCCAGACCCTGGCCTTCATCGTCATCCTGAGTCTCTATAATATTGCTAGTGTCGTGCTGGCACCTATTGCGGCCTATGGCCTCTTCACATCGGGAGCGCAAATCGGCGTGTCCGCGGCCCAGGCTCTGCAAAACAGTCTAGCTGCAGGCGTCTCCTACGCGGCGGGAGCCGGAGCAACCTCTGCCATGGCCGGCGCAGGTCCAGTTGGAATCGCAGGCGCCACATCCGCCGCTGGCGGCGCCGGTATGGTCAGCGGCGCCATGGGATCGGGAGGACTCATGGTACCTGCCGCCATCGGCTCCCTGGCGATCATGGCCAGCACCTCATCGACCAGCCCGTCTTCCGCGGCACGGGACGGTGACGTCAACCAGCAGGCGGCCGACATCGCCGCTCGCTACAAGAAATAAAAAACTCTCCAATGGATGCCCCTTCGAAGGACCCCGATACGCAACGCCGGATCACGGCGCTGGATTTGATGATCATTCAGCGTGGACTGCGAGGATTCTGGTTCAAGATGTGGTTGATCACGATGTTGGTTGCCTTGGCCGGCGCCTGGTATCTATCCCAGTTGTTCTCCCAGAACCGTCAGGTAATTGTCATGGATCCCGCGAAGACCTATTACCTGGCGGAAGCCGAGGATCTGAACTCATCGAAAACCTTCCATTCGACCCAGGCCGTCCTGGCCATGGAAGCGTTCTTTGATCGCCATCCGAAGGGCCCCGATCATCCGAAACGCCTGGAGCTTTTGTTCACCAAGACTGCTCTATCCAAGGCACGCAAACGCATTCAAGCGGAGGCGGAGGAGTTCCAAGAGAAGGAACTCCACTCCAAGGTCGAGGTCGGCCCTATTGAGATACTCCGTGTGCGTGATCAATCGATTCGTATCGCCGTTGAAGGCCAGGTCATCCGCACAGGCGTATTCCGCGATCAGCCACTCACCGAGGTGCTGCACGTGAAAGCCCAGTTCCGTTTCATCCGAAATCCTCACATGTTACACAATGGCCGCTTCCCCACGGTGGTAGGTGATTTCGATTTCGATACCACACTGGCTTCTTCGTCATGATCAAAGCCGTCACAAGACTAGCGCTCAGCCAGATCCTGACGACGGTGATGGCCGCTGACCCAGGAAACATCCGCACGGTGCCCCTGGACCCCAACCAGCCCGTTACCATTGCCGTGGGAACCCACACCGTCACGACCTTGGCCTTTCCCAAGCCGATCGACGCGGTGATCGGCCATGCCGTGACCTCTGAAGCCGACCAGGTAACGGCCACTTTTCAATATGGTCCCGACCAACCCGAAGATTACCTGACCTTGCAATGCCTCCGCCCAGGCGCGCGAACCTTCATCACCCTCCTCTCGGACAAACGCTTTTATCTCTTTGAGCTTCAATGGTCCTTGCACCCGGATGCCCTGGTCCGATTCGAGGAGAAACCCAATCTTCCCCAGGGTCGTGAGGTATCGCTGGCCGAGGTTTTCCAACGGCGCCCCAGCTTTACCACAGCCCATCTCTTCAATCTCCTCAAGTTGGCCCGCGGGGAATCCGTGCTCCGCCCTCGACTGCCTGACCTCTACGAGACCGTAGAAACTCGGCCAGCCCATGACGAACGCCGTTACCCCAATGCCACAACGGTCATCAACAAGGTTCATCGCTTCGCCAAGCACGACGCCCTGGTTCTTGAAGGCGAGATCATCAATACAGGCGATCAGCTGCTCCTCTATGATCCCCGCCGACTCCAGATCCGCATCGGCTCAAGTCACTACCCCGCCACCTTGACGCAGGCATCCGGAAATGTGCCCGTGGGACAATCGGACACGGTTCATGTCGTCCTGGTGGGCGGCGTCCATGGCCAGCGCGAAGCCATCTCCATCCAGAATGCTTTCTATCTTCTACTACCGCCCCCGCCGGATATTTCGTCCACGAAACCGGCCGCCTCCACGGCCACCGCCTCCCGGAAATGACAAGCGCTTTCCTCGCATTTCTCCGATCTTCCCGTGGCCTCATGGTTGGGGCCGTCGTGCTCATCTTTGTCGTGGGTTCCTTCGTTCGTGAACGCCGTGAGCGGCTCGAGGAAAACCACTCTGCTCCAAAACTCAAGGTGATGTCCCCCATCGAGGGAGAGATGACAGACACCCCTGAGGATAAGGATTCTAAACAAGACGAAGACCTCAAGGAAACACGGGAATGGGCTCGCACGACCCCCGTGGACACTCTGCGAGTCCCCCCATACCGCCCCCAGTCCAGTTCACCAGTTCCTCAGCCTCCCACCAAACCGAGTACCAAGCCAATGACACGAGCACCCTTGGTCCTGTTCCAACGTAAGTCTCACTCTTCGGAAAAGCCCCAGATTCGTCGTGACGATCCCCAACCCGTGACCAAGACCCTGGATGCCGAATTGTTCGGTACGGTTATCCGTGTCCAACTCCTGAGTGGAATTCAGTCCTCTGATGCTCCCATGCCCATCCTGGCCAAGGTCACCCACGATGTCCACGCCCGGGGCCAGGTGATCATTCCCAAGGGCTGCGAGATTCATGGGACGGTGCAGCCGGGGCGACTGCGCGACCGTGTTCGAGCGTCGGGCCGTTGGGTGATCGTGTTGAAGAATGGTCGGCGCCTGGAACTCCACGGCATCGCCTTGCACCAGGACCAGGATCCCGACACCGAGGCATATGGCCCCGAAGACATGAGTGTGGGACTCAAAGGACGTCTCCTTAAAACCGATGCTCTGATGGAGTACAAGCAGTTCGCCGCCGCCGTGCTCTCAGCGGTCTCCCGATCCAGTAGACGCACCGTGCGCGGTATCTTTGGAGAGGAAGACCGTCGTGACGTCGGTAATGCCCTCCGGGACGGTGTCGATGCCGTGGCCGAGCGTTACCTGCGCCGTCTGGAGGAGCAGATCCAGGGAGATGGATACTACGTTAGCGTCCCAGCCAGCACCAAATTCTATGTCACCGTCCGCGACACCCAGAAAGTGACTGTTACCACGGATGACGAAACCGCTTCGTCATCCCGGGAGAACGCTCCTCACATCACCGAACTTCTCAAACAACGCGATGCCTTCCTCGAGAAGCTCGCCGCCGAACACATCCGACCTCCAACGAACCCATGAAACGGATCCTCTGTGCCATATTCCTCACTGGATGCTCCTTCTCAAAACCAAACCACAACCCGACGCACTCTGGTTCTCGCCTCCACCGCGAACATGTCTTCAAGGCCACACGAGCGGACGACCTCCGCCCCCGGGTGATTGATGTGGCCAGTCCCTCTCATTATTCCGGCGTCCGTCGTGGAGAACGTCTGTCGGTCTATCAGTTAGGACGCACCTTGTCCGCCAATCATCGCCGAATGCACGAGGCTCATCCCGTGTATCAGGTAGAACAAAGCAATCGTTGGTTCCTCGCCAGTCGGCAGGAACTCCAACCCGATGATCCCGCGACCACCGATCTCCCGACGAAAACCCCAATTTCCAACGAGGAGATTGCCGCCGAGGTGGCTCACCAACAGGCCATCACACGCCAGTTGGAGGCCATGGAAACTCAGCTCAGTCAGTGGCACGCCGAAATGAAGGCGCTGCTGGAGACCGAACGGGCCAGGCTCCTCGACGCCCAGCCTGCCACCGCCGTGGTCCCCGGAATCGAGGAGGAGCCCACGGTCAATCGTCGACCTGCCGATGATGAAAATTAAAGCGACGCTCCGGACCAAGCTCCAAAATCTGCGTGCCTCCATCGGGGCCAATATTATCGGGCAAGATCACGTGCTCGATGAGATCGTGGCAGTCCTTCACCAAGGTGAGCTTGGAATGACCTCCCCACGCCGTCCCAAAGGCTCTTTTCTCTTCCTTGGCCCCACGGGTGTCGGAAAAACCGAGACCGCATTGGTATTCACTCACTACCTCTTCGGATCCGGACACTTGGCCCGAATCGATATGAGCGAGTTCCAACTTCAGGAATCTCTCACACGTCTGCTGGGCCACGATGGACAGGACCGAGGGTTGATCGGACAACGTTTCGCAGAGATCGGCAACACGGGCACGTTTCTCTTTGATGAAATCGAGAAAGCTCACCCTCGCGTCATCGACATCCTGCTCCAGATCCTTGATGAAGCCCGTGTCACCCTGGCCGACGGCACGACCTTGGATTTTTCTCAATGTTACGTGGTCTTGACTTCGAATATCGCAAGCCACGCCATGCTGAAGGCCGCCAATACCACCCGTGCCACCCGGAAACGTCTCATCACCGCCGAAGCCATGCGTGTTCTCCGGCCCGAGACATTCGCGAGAATCACCAGCGTATCGGTCTTTGATCCTCTTTCTCATGTCCACCGAGACACGTTGGTCCGCCTGCTGGTAAAGCGGGAATTGGAGCATCTCGGGGAACGGGGTCACTCCGCGGAAATCTCTGAAGAGAATTACCAGGAGATCCTCTGTCAAGGTTACGATCGCCGTCTCGGAGCCCGCCCCCTTCGCCATGTCGTCGAACGTTATCTCCGAGGGCAAGTGGTCAATGATCTTCTGACCGCCGATCCACGACCAGAATCTTTTCACGAATCACTAACTGACCCATTTCTCTCAGATTGAAGACCTAAACCTCACTAATACTCTCATGAAAATGATTATCATCAGAGCCCATGACAGATGCGAGGCCCCCCAAGCCCTCTTTTTCAACATCCTTGAAAAAGTGAGAAAGATCTGCGGCCACGAAGCCCAAGGGCACTATGAATACTGTCCGATTCCCGACAATTCCGTTCCGCCTTTCGGTATCGTCACTATCTATGTGAGCATTCCTCTCACTGAACACACTGATGAGAATCAGGAGAAAATCATCGATGAGCTGAATGCTCTCAAAATCGGTCGGGTTTCGGTCTCTTGGGATGTTGAGAATGTCATTATCGCCAAAATCAATCAGTATTCATAGGGTGGTTACTCTTCGAGCCTCCTCTGGTTTGGATTTCAAGGCCGTACAGTTCGAATGCTGAATCATCTTCCAAACCACGCCGGTTTCGTCCCCCTCCCATCGCATGGCACAATACGCTTCTTCCACCAACGTTTAGATGGATGGACGACCACGGCCACATGATCCCGCAGCCGCATCAGCTTTGATGGCTTAAAGATGTGCTCTTCCTGCTCTCTCCGCGTCACCGCAGTAGTTTCCAGCGGACGACTCGTCCTGGTGACTTTCCAGACTGTCCTCTTGCCAAGAAAGTCTGCGCTGGCCGTGGCGCCCTCTAGGTCCGCCGCCCTGAAAATGAGACGACTCCGCATATTCAGGGTGAAGACTTTCCGTTTCTCACGGCCAATCGCCGGATCCAGCGAGAGCTCTGACTGCACACCGGCGATGATGGCCAGCTTGGCCGCCCGGACGCGATCTACCGTTTTGTGATCACTGAGACCGTCCTCGCTGGCCGTCGCGATGTCCTGAAATTCATCGGCCACCAGCAAGAGCAGGTTCTCCTGGCCTCGGTGGGCCGGGCAATCGAAGCGCCGGAGGGCGTGGTAGTAGAAGAGTTGCTTGAGATACGTATGGATGTAGCGTCGCTCGGTGGCAAACCGCTGAGGCATGGTGACCGAAATGATTCGGCCTTCTTCAACCTCACGCATGCTAAATGTATTCGGTTCATCGCTGGAGAAGACAGCGGCGATGTCTGGATGGAGGAAGAACCCCAGGTAGGTCTTCAACGTCCCCTCTATCCCTTCTCTTTGTTCGTAGGCCTGGGCCACCGTGAAAGTGCTCTCGAAGAATTCACGGAGGCGCGTCCGCCCCGGTGTCGACGGTTGTGTTCCCAATGCCTCAAGGGCCCGCTTCATCGCCGGGGTTGAGGTCAGAAGATAGTGCGCCCGTGCTATGGTCACCGGTAAATCCAGAACGTCGAGCAGTTCAAACGCATTTGCCAGTGCGATCTGTGCCATCGGCCGGAAGAATGCCGACTGTTTGCCCTCTGTGACGCTGGCGGCAACGTCGACGACCATCTTGGCGTGCGTCATCCAAGGTAGCCCTCGGTCACTGAGTAGATTGTAACGATGAGGCGGAACCCAATTGGTGGACGCACCGACCGGCCGCACTTGCAGATGAATGACATCCTCAGTTCGCCCGTGCGCGTCTGCCAACTCCTTGATGAACATGTGTTCATCGCCTTTCACCCCCAAGACGAGCCCACCCCAATCGGCGACGTTCCGCGTGAGCTGAACCAATATCTGATGGAATCCACTGGTTGTTTTACCACTACCCGTATCTCCAGTGATGAGCAGATGGCGACAGAGTTCCTCCACAGTCCAGGTCAGGGCCCCAAACCTCAGGATCACCCTTCGACGGGGAGCCAAGCTCACCAAAAGGATGGCACTGCCCCCTACCACAGCACCGACCGTATGCCATGGGGCCTTGAGGACAGTGTAGCTCGCAGAGCCGATCCCGGCGGAAACGAGTACCGTCACCCACTTGGCGGTGGTGGTCATCGAGTTCCCTGCAATCGAATCACTCCGCGCCCCAATTCATCGGTAAAGGTGTCGATCACGGGCCCATCGACGACCACGGCCCGGACGTTCTCATTGAGCGCAGGGTCCATGCCTTCATAGCTAGAAATTGATCCCATCGGTCGCCGGGCCAGCATCTGGACCAAGGCCTCAGCCGCCGTCACGTTCATCTCCATCTTCTCCAAATGGACTTGCCGGTTTCCGTGTAACCATGTTAATCCTGCGCAGACGACACCGGCGTTCATCACCAAGAGCCCCACGAAGGCTTTCCAAAAAGTTGGACGTTTACTTCGCTGGCCCTGGCTCTGCTCGAGGCGTCTCACACTCCCGTGAAACTCTCGCTGGCTATCTCTGAGTTCACCCATCAGCGCCCTGAGATCCTCGTGCGTCGGTTGGTCAAGAGTCTCGCGCACGACACGCCCTATTTCGCTCAGAAGAAATGCAGTCGTCTCCCGTGATCCCACGGTGTCGGCTGGCTTCGCCTGCTTCAGGATGGAGTCTATCTCTTCGGGCACCTCGCGCCAGAGCAGCGTCATCAAACCCATACCCTCCATGATCAGCAAAATTTCATCATCCTGCGGCATGTCATCCAACCGTGAAACCATGGCGAAGAATCGCTCCCGATGTTCCTCCGGCAGCAGCCTTCCGATTCGATCCCAGACACTTTCCTTAACCATGGTCACGGAAGAAGGATCCCCGAAGCGTCGTCGAAAGCCCGGAACATCTGGCGCTGATACCGTTTGGCTCGAATCAGATTCTTGGTCTTCTTGAAGAAGGGATCGTCGACCCGCCGTTCAATCACATCCTCCAAGGTCACACACTGATTGCGCAGTTCCGACTGAAATTCCGCGATCCGGGCTCCCATGGTGATCACTACCGGGTCAAACGCTGCCCGGAACGCAACCACTTGGGCCTCGTCATGCCAGTATTCGAAAGCACAGTCCCACTCACGATACTCATTGAGAACCACCAGATACCTCGCCCGATCCTGGATCTCATCGGCCCACTTGAGCACCGACTGCACGGCCCCGGCCTCGTTGGTTGTCACGGCCACCGCCGTGAAATCGAGATTCAGATCCTGGGCGTCATCAAACGCTTCTCTAAACCAGTCGAACGTGGCCTTTCCCGCCCCGGCCCCCAAGTCAGCCAGGACGACTTCCACACCGGTCAGATCACAAGCTTCAAAGAACTCGTCCAGCGCCCCTTCACGGTGCACGTCAATTTTCTCGGCCTCGGAACAAAAGTTCTGCAAACCGCTCTTGTTGGTATTCTCCACGTCGAAATCGAGCAAAACGGGCTCGATGCCCTGATGGCGATACCAGGGCACCAAGCACAAGGCGACCTCTGTCTTCCCTACTCCGCCCTTACCGCCCTCCAAGAAAACCACGCGAATGTGGGGATTGCTCTCGTCTACGGACTCGCTCATGGCACTTCAAGATGGGGATGTCCCCTCATCCACTAATGCGCAGCGCACTTCTCCCAGATCCGAACTCTCTCTTCCTCGATCAATGAATCCTCCCCGAATTTGTATGGATCGCCGCCTCATCTCACACGCACTCCCATGTGTGGAAAACTTTATCGAATTGGGTCCGACGCACCTGGATCTCGAAGGGATCGATGACATCGAGTTCGAGGAGAACTTCACCGGAAAGGGAGAGGATCTCATCTTGACACCCAAGCCAGGAGAAACGATTCGGCTCATCGTCGACGATGCCGTCTCTCTCGCGGAACGGATCGAAGAAAATCGCTAAGGCCGCCCCTCCTAACAGTTCATCCCTGACTTCTCCACTGGCACCTAACCTGCCTGGGCCTCCCCGTACTTTGTTGGCATTCTCGCTTCTCAATCCTGATCGCCAATTCTCCTCGCAGTTTCCCCCAAAGTCTGCCGATTCTTCCTCGTTCTCAGCGGCCGGCTATCGTCGAACGTGAATTTCTTCTCCACGTTCTTGCGGGCAGTACGTTGTTGTGCAGCCTTCCGTCTTTCCAACTGACGTCGTCGCCCTCCGCTATCAGCCTGTTCCGCAATCAATCCCGATGAGGACCGCTGACCGTCTACGTCACCTATCTCGGCGCCTCCCTTCACGATGCCACGGGTCTCACAGAAGTTTCGCACGGCCACGTAGCTGACCTTGACCTTCTTCTCGTCGAGGAGCCACTGGGAGATTCTCCTGTAGGGCCAATTGACCGACCGCATTTCGGTGATCTCTCGGCGAAAGGCCTCGAGTTTGCTCTCGTTCGGCCGCCGATGTGGCTCGAAACCACTATTCATCGGCCAAGATCGCATGCCTTCCACTGCATATCAAACACTTTACATACTGCTATCAAACCATGAACGGCCGACCTCGCTGATAAGGCTTTGTTAACCGTGTTCCTAAGCCCGTATAGGGCTTAGGGTATTGTGTCTCGCCTCAAAAAGCGCCCCCTAATTGGGGGCGCACTGCTCTTTATCGGATACTCTCCCTTCCGCGACCAGCGCTCTTTCACCCATTTCTTGGATCACGAACCAAGATTTGGCGCATTCCAAAGTGGATGATTACGATCTCCCAGATTGCCAACGGCTCCACATATCTTAGCAAGCACCTCTCTGCCAACGACTACTACTCCGAGGGCGAGAAGGTTAAGGGCGAATGGTGGGGAAAAGGAGCAGATCGGCTCGATCTCAAAGGACAGATTGGCGAGACGGAGTTCGAGGCTCTCCGCACCAATCGCAACCCTTCGACTGGAGACAAGCTGACCGCCCGAGACGGAAAGAAGAATGCATTTCACGACATCACCATCTCGGCACCAAAGTCCGTGAGTATCCTGGCGGTTGTAGGGCAGGATGATCGTGTAAGGGAAGCATTCAAGAAAGCCGTTTCCTCGACGTGTGAGGCGCTCGAACGTCACGCTGCCGTGCGCGAACGCCAAGGAATCAAAGCCTCCTCGAATGGAAGCCGACCCACCGGAAACGTCGTCGCCGCCGTCTTTCACCACGACACCAGTCGTCTTCTCGATCCCCAACTGCATGCTCATGTCGTACTCGCGAACGCCACCTATGATCAGCAGCGCGAAGCGTGGTTTGCTCTCCAGCCCAAGCCCATGATGGAAAGCAGCGTCAACCTGACACGACAATTCCGCCAAGACCTCGCCGCCGGGCTTCAACATCTCGGCTACTCGATTGAATGGTCGGACGGTACCTTCCGAGTCGCCGGCATCTCGCATGAGATTGAACAGCGATACTCTCAGAGGACGATACAACGATTAGCCTTCGAGGATCGTTACCGTGAAATCTTCGGCCAGGCTCCCTCCAAGAGCCGTGTCGAAGCCTTCATCAAGGAAGGCAAGACCGCTGCCTCGGGTCGCTTTCGTGAAGAATATCACGCCGCCTTCCAAATGGAGCCTCCAAGAAAAACCGTGGAGCGCTTCGTTCAAGACTGGCGAGATCCTAAACTGAAATCCATTTCCTCCGCCAGTGTCAGGGCTATCCAGAAAAGCCGCCTCTCGTCTGGCCAACTCTCCGGTCTCCGCGATCTCGTCACCCATGCCCAGCGAAGCCATGATATCCCGAACGAGGGATCCGCTCAGAATCACCTCCCGCCCCACGCCCCCATAATCTCTCGCGCGGAGGAGGATCATTCGCAGAATCCGATCACTTCCAAATCCAAGCTGCGCCGTCTCCGCCCGGCGGGCTCAAAGCTCCGCATCGCACCCTATTTTGCATCCCGTGCTCGTGGCGAAGCGATCGGCCGCCTCCGCCGAGCCCTGGCCATCCAAGCCGCGTTTCGCGGGGCGCCCCAAGGCCTGCTTTCGATGACTGTCAAGCGGACCCTTCACTCGCGACATCATCCTCATCGGTCACGCCACCTTACAATGTGAAGACACTGCTTGACGAACCCGACCAAGTCACTGGCTCGTTCGAATCCCTGGAGGGATCGCCCACGATCACCTTTGAAACCGAGAGCGGGCAATTCTTGATCCCCTACTTCACCATCACCTGCGCGAGAATGAATGCCGACGCCACGACAATCAACATTACCTGTCAAGACCACACGGTCGAACTTCGGGGCCACGGCCTTCTGCAACTCTGGCGAACGTTTCAATTGCAAAACATTCGGAAGATCTGGATCGATCCTCCCCGTAACAATCTCTCATCCACTGTCGAGACAATCACCATCACCCCAATACCCCAACAAGACGACTGATAGCCAATCGATCGATTCAGCGAACCCGGATTCTCAAGAACTGCACTTCTCCCGCCACCCCAACGGAAAAGGTTGATTGCTCAGCAATTGCCCGAGTCTCACCCACTTCCTGCCACTCTTCCTTCAGATTGCGATTACTCTCAACAAGATAGGTCCGTCCAGGCACCGACGCCCAAGTCACAAGAATTTCCCGCTCCATCCTCCGTACTTCTCGAATCCTGAGAACAGACGAACCATCCTCGGGATCCGTCCCAGAAACATATTCGGCAAGATTGCTCTGCCCATCCAGATCCAAGTCCTCGAGAGCGTCGCCAGCAAAGTCAGGATTCAATCCGTGGGCGCTTTCCCAAGAATCTGGCATGCCATCGTCGTCACGATCTACATTCCCGTCGTCGACCATGACAAAGTTAGCCGTCACTTCGAGATTCGAGAGCACCGTCACTGACGTTTCCGAAGCCGTCGGATCCGCCACTCCATCGCCCATCCAATTGGAGAATTGATACCCAAAATTCGCCTCCGCACTTATCGTCACCTCCTTCCCGTCGTCGTAAACTCCTCCTCCCGTCACAGCTCCTCCTTGGGAATCGTTACTTGAAACCGCCAAGGCCCACACCTTCACAAACTGCGCGGAAATCGCTGAATCGCCGGTCAAAGTTACCGTCGTCTCCGTAGCTCCTGGATCCGCCACGCCTTCACCTAGCCACCCGGCAAAGCGATAGCCATCATTGGCGGTAGCCAGAATGGCCACTTCCGCCCCGTCGTCGTAGACTCCCTCGCCCGTCACCACTCCACCTTCAGAGTTGTTGCTCAACACCGCCAGGGCCCACACCTTCACAAACCGGGCCGTAATCTCCGAATCACCGGTCAAGGTCACTGTTGTCTCCGAGGCTCCTGGATCGGCCACACCTCCACCCAGCCACCCGGCAAAGCGATAGCCATCACTCGCCGCTGCCCGAATCGTCACTTCCGCGCGGTCGTCGTAGATGCCTCCTCCAGAGACTGATCCCGCTGCGACGTTTTGGCTCTCAACAGTCAACGTCCACACCTTCACGAATTCAGCCGTCACCTCCAAATCACTCATCACTGCAACAGTCGACTCCTCTTTAGATGGCGTTGTCACTCCGTCTCCTACCCATCCAGCAAATCGATAGCCCTCATTAGCTTCCGCACGAATGGTCACTTCCATCCCTTCTTCGTAGATTCCCTCTCCCGTCGCCGTTCCGCCTTGGGCATCGTTACTCGAGATCGCCAGTTTCCACACTTTCACAAAAAGTGCGGACACCTCCATATCCCCAATCACCATGACCGTTGTCTCAGCAACAGTCGGATCCGCCACTCCCTCGCCGACCCATCCAGAAAATCGATAGCCCTCATTGGCTTCCGCTCGAATCGTGACCTGCGTCTCTTCGTCGTAGACTCCCTCTCCATTCACCGCTCCGCCTTGGGCATCGTTACTTGAGACCGCCAGTGCCCAGACCTTAACAAACTCCGAAGTGATCTCGCTATCAGCTGTCACCGTAACCATCGTCTCAGAAACCAAGGAGTCGGCCACTCCCTCCCCGGTCCATCTCGTGAATCTGTAACCATCCGCCGCAATCGCTGCAATCGAGACCATGGAACCCGATTCGTATATACCACTTCCCTCGAAGTTGATGATACCTCCGTTCGCTTGCTTAACGACAAGCTCAACGTCTCCGGGCTTCTTATACCCTCCTCTTCCGAGGCGAATTTCTGATACGATCGCGGACGACGCAGTCTCCGTGTAAGGATCCAATCGAACAGTTAGGGGATACGTTCCACCATGGTAATCACTATCAAGCGAGAACTCGTAGAATGTCTTTCCTTGAGTTCCGGCATACCGCTCATCGACTGTTCCGATCAAGACATCGCACCAATACACCGATAACACTCCCTCCGACCCTTCTTGAGACACATACTCCAAAGTGAAGCCTAATTGATTCACCGTTCCCTCGACTACCACCGGAATGGTCATCCATGCGGGCGAACTCGTCAAAAACTCGAAGGCCCCGTTCAGAAATGATTGCACTCCATTCGCTGCCCTCTCACCCAGATCTCCCAACTCTACAAGAATCGGCTCCTGATATTCACTGAAAGCCGCAGCCAGAAACTTCGGCTCCTCGACAGGGCCCAGTTTCTCATCGGATCCGCGCGCGTAGCCGCCATTGTGCGAGGGCATTCTCCCCAAAGCAAGGGCTAGATCCGCACCAAAACCCGTTCCAAATGAATCCATTCGATACCATTCATACGGCCAGGAATGCTGCCTCCACGGCAATAGCATCGTGACTAAAGATCGCATATCGCGCTCTGTGACGTCAACATTAAACGCGTTCTCTAGCACACTACCTGCCAGTCCACCCGCAAAGATAAGCTCAGACGGTTTGCCACGCGTATCTCTGTAATGCTCGACGAAATCAGCCGAATCACCAAGAAAGGAGCCGTCCAGATCAGACTTAAAAAGAAAAGGCAGCGATGGTTTCGCATAGGCATCAAAGAGAGTCGTCTGCACATAGATTCCAGAATTCTCCTTCTTCAGCACATCGGCGATACTATCGACAAGCCAAGATCCAGCACTATGCGCAATCAAATGAACGCGCTGATACTTGTTGATTGCATCCTTGTTGACAGAGAGGATCTCTTTTGCAATTTCGACACCGTGGGATTTTCCGTTTCTCGCAGCATCAGCTGCACCAAATCGATTTCGTAACACCGCTGATCCGATGTCGGTTGGAGGCAATGCCCCCAAGAAGTTTCCTGCATCCGAACTCCAATCGTAGGCCATCACGATCCAATCCTCTGAATCCTCGTTGAGTTCATTCTCCAAAAAGCCCACCATTCCATTCGGCCACTTCTCGACTCCGGAATTCCAACCATGCGTAATCAACACCAATCCTGATTGCGTCGTTGGCGTCGGGATGAGGCTAGATAACTCTACCTTCTTTCCTGGTTCCAAATCACTTCCATTCACATCTTCGGCAACAGCACTCGATCCTACGCCAAAGTTAGCCTGGTCGCGTCCCCCGTCAGAGTTGGATACAATTACCTGCCACGGCGAAGGCTTCGTTCCGAAAGCATGCAGGATGACAATCCGATTCTCCGTCCGTTCCTCGATCGCGCTTGGCTGAACGGATTGCCCGTTGCCCAAGTCGCGCAAACCAACCACTGTGCCCTCCGAAAATCCGCTTCCAAGAACCACCAGTCGTTGGCGTTCATCTGAAGGTAGGAGGAACTTCGGCGTGACGCTGTCAATTCGCAGATCCCGCATGCTGCTATGGTGGCTTCCGAGCCACTCAATCGGATCCCTCCAGCCATGCGGCTTCGGATCCTCTCCCTTCGGCAAACGCCCCCACCCCGACGGAAATACGGCACCGGCTTCACATCCCCCAGCTAGCTCCGAAAAAGGCAT
>JANQJH010000310.1 GCA_028281705.1 Verrucomicrobiales bacterium | reverse complement strand
ACCCGCGATCCAGCCGAAGCCTTGAGCTACCTGCGCGCCCATGATGACGGTCGAGTGACCATCTGTCTTCGTGAGTGGCTCAAGGTCGATTCTGTATCTGCCACGGCTGCCATGCGCGATGACACCGCCGGATTGAGGGAATCGATCAACTCCTTGTTGGAGGAGATCGCTGAAGTTCAACCCGATGTCGTGCCCGGGCTGGTCGAGGGGGTGGAAAAGCGAGGTTGGAAATCTCCGGTGCGCGACGCCTTCGCCACGCTCGCGGCGGCCAATCATCGCGATGCTTTGGCCACGGCGCAGTCATTGCCTGAGGAACAGCGCCAGGAGGCCCTGGCGGGCGTGGCCCAGGGCTGGGCCAAGAACGACGGGTTGGACGCCTTGAGCTGGGCCCAGGGGCTCGACGAAACCGTGCCGGGGAAGGGGACGATCATGAGACAGTTGCTCATCGGGTGGGCGGAATCCGACCCGGGCGCGGCCCTGGATCATCTGGCCGCCGCGCCGCCGGGAAGCAACGAAGGCTATGGCAGCGATACGGGTGAGCAGGTGATTCAGGAGGCTGCCAAGACCGACTTTCAAGCCACGCTTGCCTGGCTGGAAGAGAATCGTGGCAAGTTGGGTCGAGATTCGTTGCTAGGATTGAGTGATGCCATTGGAAAACGCTTGCGCCAGGATACGGCGGCCACCTTGGACATGATTCGCGATCATCCGGCTCAGGCAGATCTTCTCCCTGGATTGCAGCACGAGCTGATCAACGATGGCTATCGGGAACGGAAAGCCGTTTGGAACTGGTTGGCCAATCAAGAGGAATCTGAGCTTGTGCAATCCTTGCGCCGGAGCCTTCTAACTGACGTTGCGGGGCAGGAACCCGAATTGGTGATGACCTGGCTGGAAGAGTCGTCTGATCGTCTCGACCCGAGAGAAGCCTACAACGCCATCGCGGCCATGTTTCGAAGAGGAGAAGGCTTGGCCACTGTGGAAGGGTTATTGGACAAGGCGCCGGATGGACTGCGGAATCAACTTTTGGCTCAGAGCTTTGCCAACCTCTACAACCTGGAGGTGACGTCCATGGAAAAATGGGTCGATTTGCTAGATGAGCTTCCGGAATCCGATCAACAGGGCGCGAGCATCGCTCTGGCACGGAAATGGGCGGAGATTAGCCCCAGTCAGGCGATCGCCTGGACCGAAACCCTGGAGGATCAAAATCAATCGACACGTGCACTAGCAGGTGCCGTGTCCCATTGGGCGAGGGTTGACAGCTACGAAGTTTCCCAGTGGATTTCTGAATTACCCGCGGGTACTCGCCGCGATCATGCCACGCAGTCGCTCGTGTCTGTGATCGTAGAGGCCGAACCCGATTCCGCCTGGGCCTGGGCCAAGACGATCGGTGATGCGAAGCTGCGCGCCGCGTCCCTGCGGAAGGCATTTCGCCAGATGGACGCTCAAGATACCCGGCAAGCGAATGCGTGGCTCCAGGATCCAAGTCTGAGCAAGGAAGATTTCGAAAGTCTCACCGCGATCACCGCCTCACCATGACCAAGAGAAAAACCCATACCAAAGGAATCAGTCTGGTGCTCGGCGGTTGCCTCGGTCTCCTGATCGGCTTCGGTCTCAAACAGACGGTGTTTTCGCAATCGGTGTCGACAAAATCGAAGACACCGGAGGCACCGTCTGCGATCGACTTAACCGAGGACGGCCCCAACGGACTCGAGTTGGAGCGCGGCCGGAGTGATGCAGATGCCCGCGCCGAAGCTCTCGAGCGAAGCCGTGGCGCCCTGCGCTGGCTTTGGCTGGCGACGCAGGCCGAATCTGCATCACCCGAGAACATGCCTCGCCTCGTTCGCTTGGCCGGTGACGATTGGGAGTTGGCCAGGATGTTGGGGACGCATTGGGCGAAACAGGCGCCAGAGCACATGATGGATACATTGTTAGATGAAGCGCGTTTGGCCAGGCAGGGGATCGCTGAGCCTGATCGACTTCTCCATCAATTGATTCGTCAATGGGCCGATGCCGATTTCCATGCCCTGGCGGAAGTACTGTCCGGTGATGAGCGGCTCGTCGATGACCACAACGGCTATCGCATGGTAGGCGTGGAGGCCATCTTGCGACATGATCCGGCCCTCGCGCTCCGCTCGCTGAACGAGTGGCGTCTCAAGAGTTTCATGCCGTCGAGGAGGAGGATCACTGCGTGGGCGACAAGGAATCCTGCGCAGGCCGCTCGCGTGATCGGAGGCATGCCAAGCGCCCATATCCGCAAAGAATTCTTGGCAACGGTGGGCCGGATCTGGGCGGGCGAGGATCCCGAAGCGGCGTTGGCCTTTGTCGTGCGTTCCATGACAGGCGCACCGCGGAATGAATTGGCTCACTCCGTGATCACACACTGGGTCGACGAAGATCTAGAGAGTGTGGTCGCCTACGCGTCGAAGCAAGACGATGCCGCCATGCTCAAGGTTCTT
>JANQJH010000305.1 GCA_028281705.1 Verrucomicrobiales bacterium | reverse complement strand
GGCAATGGATCCGCAGCAACGCCTCTTCCTCGAAACGGCCTGGGCGGCTCTGGAAGATGCGGGCCACGCTCCCTCGCGCAACACCGGATCCATCGGCGTGTTCGCCGGAATGAGCAATAACACTTTCTACGAGCAATACGTCAGTCCCGATACGAAGCTTTGCGGCCAGCTTGGAGACCTCATGGTGATGATGGGGAATGAGAAGGATTACCTCGCGACTCGCACCGCCTACAAACTCAATCTTACGGGGCCTGCGTTGAACATCCACACAGCCTGCTCGACATCGCTCGTTGCTGTCGCGGAGGCCGTTCACGCTCTTCGCGAAGGGCGCTGTGATATGGCGATCGCGGGGGCCATCTCCCTCACATTTCCCCAGAGCCGGGGCTATTACTACGAAGAGGGCGGCACCACTTCCCCCGATGGACACTGCCGCCCCTTCGACGCCAGTGCCGCCGGCACGGTGTTCGGCAACGGCATGGCCGCGGTCATCCTCAAACCTCTCGATCTCGCTCTCGCAGACCGTGATTGCATCCGCGCCGTCGTTCGCGGTGTGGGCCTCAACAATGACGGGGCTGACAAAGTGAGCTTCACCGCTCCCAGCGTCGCCGGGCAAGCCGCGGCCATCCGCAAAGCCCAGCAAGAGGCCGGCATCGAACCCGAGAGCATCCAATTCATCGAGGCCCATGGGACGGGCACGGCGCTGGGCGACCCGATCGAAGTCGAGGCACTCAGCCGCGCCTTTCGACAGGGAACCGATCAACGCCAATTCTGTGCGCTCGGTTCGGTGAAGTCGAATATCGGACATCTCGATGCGGCCGCCGGCATGGCGGGCCTGATCAAGGCCTGTCTGGCGTTGGAGCGTGGAATCATTCCCGCAACGCTGCATCTCGACCGCCCCAATCCCAAGCTGCGCATCGAAACGACACCATTCACGCTGACCAAGACGAACCAGGTCTGGGAGCGTCCAGCTGCGAATCCTCGGCGCGCGGGTGTCAGCTCATTCGGGGTTGGCGGCACCAACGCCCACCTCGTGCTCGAAGAGGCCCCACCCCTAACAAAGCCCTCGAACACACAGTTGCCGGAGAGAGATACACTCGTCCTGCTCTCGGCCAAGACCTCCGAGGCACTTTGGCAAAAGCGTCAGCAACTCGCGGATCACCTTGAACGGCACCCAGAGATTGATTTTGCCGACCTCGCCTACACCCTCGCCGTCGGCCGAGAGGTCTTCCACTACCGTCTCGCCCTGGTAGCGAAGTCGGCCGCCGGTGCCGTGGCCCAACTTCGCGACTCATCGCTCACCCCGATCGAGTGCGGGTGCCAGGACCTTCCCGTGGCCTTTCTTTTTCCGGGCCAGGGATCGCAGTTCTCCGGCATGGGACAGGCTCTCTACCGTGAGGAGACCGTCTATCGCGAAGCCGTCGATGCCTGCGCGGACTTCTTGCATTCCTTGATCGGGGCGGACATTCGCCAAGTGATGTTTGACGCATCCGAGGAATCGCAAGCGCGCCTGCAAAAAACGCGCTTCACCCAACCGGCCCTCTTTGTCACCTCCTACGCCCTGACCAAGCTCTGGCAATCGAAGGGGGTTAACCCGACCTCCATGATTGGCCACAGCGTGGGCGAGTATGCCGCGGCCTGCGCGTCTGGCGTCATGGATCGCGATGATGCCCTCACACTCATCGCGAAACGTGCGGCCCTCGTTGATGACCTGCCGGGCGGGGCCATGCTCTCCATTCGGCTGCCAGAAGACGAAGTACTTCCGCTACTTGGCGATGATGTCGAGATCGCAGCGCTCAATTCAGGAAAGATGACGGTGGTCGCGGGTGCGGAGGACGCCATTGATGGCCTCGAAACAGACCTGCGCCAACGAGAGATCGCGCACAAACGGTTGCGCACTTCGCACGCTTTTCATTCGGCCATGATGGAGGCGGTGGTTGCTCCCTTTCGCAATGTGGTGGCCAGTGTTCCCCGCAGGTCACCGTCCATTCCCTATATTTCCAACGTCAGCGGACACTGGATCAGCGCTGAGGAGGTGGCCGATCCCGGCTACTGGGCCGGCCATGTTCGCCAGACCGTTCGCTTCGCGGACGGCGTCCGCACACTGCTGGAAGAGGGTTCGCGCGTTCTTGTCGAAGCGGGTCCCGGGCGGAGCTGTGTCACCTTTGCCAAACAGTCGGTCCCATCGGATACGAATAGCGCCCCGATCACCTCGCTCCTCAATCAAGAGTCTGATGCCTCCTTTTTGACCGCACTCGGCAAATTGTGGGCCGCCGGCGGCAGGATTGACTGGCAAACGTACTTTTCCGGAGAGGCAAGACGCCGCATTCCATTACCGACCTATCCCTTCCAGAGGCAACGCCATTGGCCGGAGGCCTTCACACCCAAGCTGCCGCTTCAGGCTCGCGAGTTCGGCACGCCGTCCTCAACGCCGACGCCTTCCCCAACCGTCTCTGCTCCTGATGCCGGGGAAGCCGTCAAAAACAGGGAGGATCGGCTCAAATCGGAAGCCACGCTGAAGATCGCGGAACTCGTGGGTCTTGATCCCGCCACAGTCGATCCCGCGGCCGATTTTCTCGCACTCGGTTTTGATTCCTTGCTCATCGGGCAGGCCGCCGTCACGCTGAGCCGCCACTTTGGCACCTGGATCTCGTTCCGTCAGTTGATGGACGAGTTCGAATCCATCGACGCCCTTGTTAGACATCTGGACGAGGTTCTTCCGGAAGAGGCCTTCGCCATCCGACCCGTCCAAGTATCTTCATCTGCGGACGATTCGGAAGATCGGGAACGTTATTCCGCAGGCGCCCTTCATCGAGAGACAAAACCGCCCGTCTCCTTCGGCCCTTTCCGCCCGGTTGAAGAGAGCCCCGATCAGGATTTTACCCCACGCCAACAGCAACACCTCGACCATCTGATCGAGACCTACACCAGCTTTACTCTGGCATCGAAGAACCACGTTCAGCAACACCGGAGCCAACTCGCCGATCCCCGAGCGGCCGCGGGTTTTCATCGAGCGTGGAAGGAAATGGTCTACCCCATCGTGACGAAGCGCTCGCAAGGGGCCTACCTGTGGGACCTTGACGGCAATCGCTGGATCGATGTGACCCATGGATTCGGGCTGGGACTGTTAGGACACCGTCCCCAGTGCGTCGTCGATGCCATCTCCGACCAACTCTCCAAGGGTTTTGAGATCGGCCCCTCCTCTCCGCTGGCCGGCGAGGTCGCCGCGATGATCTGCGAGGTCTCAGGGAAGGATCGAACCACCTTCTGCAACACGGGCTCGGAGGCCGTCATGGCAGCCATCCGCGTCGCTCGTACAGTCAATCAGCGCGACAAGATCGCCGTTTTCCAGGGCTCGTATCACGGGATTTTCGACGAAGTTCTCGGGCGGCCGCTGGTGCGAAACGGCGAACTCGTCAGCGTCCCCATCGCCCTGGGCATTCCCGGAAAACCCTTGGAAAACGTGTTGATCCTCGACTACGGCAATCCCGAGTCTCTGGCATTCATCGAGCAACATGCCGACGATCTCGCCGCGGTGTTAGTCGAACCCGTCCAGAGTCGGCGGCCCGATCTCCAGCCGCGCGAATTCCTCGTGGAACTGAGGCAACTCACGAGCGAGCGCAACATCGCGCTGATCTTTGATGAGGTGGTAACCGGGTTCCGTTCCCACCCCAATGGTGCTCAGGGCGTGTTCGGCATTGACGCGGACTTGGTGACTTATGGCAAGGTGTTAGGTGGCGGCATGCCGATCGGCGCCGTGGCTGGAAATCGCCACTACATGGACGCCCTGGATGGTGGTCACTGGCAGTTCGGCGACGAATCTGGACCCGAATCGAGCGTGACCTTCTTTGCCGGCACCTTCGTGCGTCATCCGCTGGCCTTGGCCGCGGCCAAAGCGGTGCTCTCCGAGCTGGGATCCGGTGGTGGACGTCTCCAGGAGGAACTCGACGCGCGAACCGCGCTCATGGTCGAGCGCATGAACGCCTTCTGCGCCGAGCACGGCATTCCCCTCAAGGTCACCCGGTTTAGCTCGATCTACTTCTTCAACTTCGCCAAGGAGCTGAAGTACGCCTCGCTCTTCTTCTACCACATGCGCCGGCAAGGGATTCACATTTGGGAGAGCCGCCCCAGCTTCCTCTCCCTGGCCCACACGCCGGAGGATATCGAAGCGATTTATTCGGCCTTCTGTCAGAGCCTTCACGCGCTCCAGGAAGGAGGCTTTCTCCCCGAAGGAGAGAGTGACGACGAAGACGGGTTTCCATTGACGAGTGAGCAGGAAGAAGTCTTTCTCGCCTCGATGATGAGTCCGGAGGGGTCGCTTGCCTTCAATGAGTCCATCTCCCTCATCTTCGATGGGCAGCTCGATCGGGGGGCCCTGCAAGCAGCCCTATCAAAGCTCAATCAACGGCACGAGTGTCTGCGTACGACCTTCCGGGCCGACGCTGCTGCTCAGCGTGTCTCGACTGTGGACGAGCAGCCTCTGGTCCTAACCGAATACGATCTGCGCGAACATCCCGACGAAGCGAAGCGGCTTCGCAAAGAACTCCTCACGCGTTCCTTCGATCTGATTCACGGACCCACTTCGCGTGCCTATCTCCTGCGCCTCGCCGATGAGAGCCATGAGATGATCCTCTCCTGTCATCACACCGTGTGTGACGGGTGGTCCTTCGGGGTTCTCTATGAGGACCTTGTCAGATTGTACCAATTGGAAACTGGTCAGGGCGGCGCTCTCGACGACCCGGCAACGCCCTATCGCAGGTTCGTCGAGCAACAAGCCTCTCCTTCTGTTAGACGTGAGTGCGAGCAGGCCACGGACTACTGGATCAGCCAGCTGACTCCGCCTCCGCCTGCCTTGAGACTGCCGCTGGACGATGAATCGATCGTCGAGTCGCGTTCGAGCGATACCATCCGCCGCTGTTTACCCGCCGAACTCTGCGAACGCATCCACAGTTTTTGCCAGAATGGTAAGATCACACCATCAGTCCTCCTCTTCGCCGCCTATCGCGATGTGCTCGCGAGGATCTCCCAACAGGACGATTTCTGCATTGGCACGCCGCTGGCCGCCCAAGCAAGCAGTGGCTTCTCCGGGCTCTGCGGCCACGGCGTGCATTTTCTCCCGCTCCGCTGCCGCCTGAAGCCGGAAATCACCCTTGAAGAATACCTGACCGAAATCCGCCGCCTGATCCTCGATTCCATTGATCAGCAGCAGTCTACGTTATCGCGCATCGTCCGCCAGCATCCCGACCGTCAGCAGTTACCTCCCATCACGACGACGTTCACCCTGGAAAGTTTCCCGCCCGACCACGAACTCGACGATCTCAACGTCCGCGTCCAGATCAATCCGAAGTACCATTCCAATTTCGATCTCAGTCTCTTCGTCGCCGATTGGGGCGAGCGCATCGCCCTCACAGCCCACTACCGGGAAGGCAAATTTGCTAGAGAGCGCATCGATCGATGGCTCGATCTGATGATCGATTGGCTCGATGCCGCCGTCCGCGCGTCGGCCAACGAGAAACTCCACCACCTTGCCCTCTACCGGCCCGATGCTCAGCCATCCATTGTCGCGGAATCACCGAAGCGCCCTTCGAGAAGCATCGTCGACACCTTCGAGCAACAAGTGGAATCCACGCCTGATCGAACGGGAATTCGCTGTGGAGAAGAACAGTTGAGTTATCGGCAAATCAATGGGCTGGCCAATGCGCTGGCCCATGAAATGGCCGCCATGGATGTCCGTCCCGGAGATCGCGTTCTGCTCAGCGTCGATCGCTCGGTGGAGTTCATTGTGGCCGTTCTCGGTATCCTGAAATGTGGGGCTGCCTATGTTCCCATCGACCCTAACTATCCGGCAGAACGCCGCGCGCTCCTGCGTCAGACCGTGGCTCCGAAGCTCGAGATTGACGAAGCCCGGCTGGCCGAACTCTTCGCCGAACTGAAGTCAGAAGATCCTTTACCGAATCCTCCACTGGCCTGCGACGCCGAGTCCCTAGCCTATGTGATGTTCACTTCCGGGTCTAGCGGAACTCCGAAAGGCGTCATGATCCCCCATCGCGGTGTCACTCGATTGGTCGATGAACCAAACTACATGGAGATGCACCAGGACGATGTCTTTCTCCTCTCGGCGCCGCTCTCCTTCGATGCCTCGACTCTGGAAATCTGGGCGCCCTTGCTCAACGGCGGCTGCTTGGCCATTCCACAGGCCGGCCCTCTAACGGTCGCCGACCTGGCAGCTAACATTCGTCTCCACGGCGTCACCGTTCTCTGGCTGACCTCAGGGCTGTTTCAACTCATGATCGATGAGGCGCCCGAATCTCTCAAGGGACTACGGACCCTGCTGACCGGTGGCGATGTCGTGAGTCGGGCCCACATCGCCAAGGCGATGCGCTTGTTGCCCCATACCTGTTTGATCAATGGTTATGGACCGACCGAGAACACCACCTTCACAACCTGCCATCGCATCACGGAGGAGGATCTCCGGCGTCCCTCGATTCCTATCGGGAAGCCGATCCGCGGGACGACCGTCTATCTGCTGAACGACCGCCTCGAGCCCGTCCCCCCAGGCACGGAGGGCGAACTCTATGCCGCAGGCCAGGGCGTCGCACTCGGTTATCTCAATCAGCCCGAACGGAGTGCCCGGCACTTCGTCCACGACCCGTTTGTCAATGGGAATGGTGCCAAGCTCTACCGCACTGGAGATCGATGCCGGCTGCTTCCCTCTGGCGCCCTGGAGTTTCTCGGGCGCATCGATCATCAGATCAAGATTCGCGGGTATCGGATCGAACCGCATGAGATTGAGGCCGCCATCGAAAAACACCCCAGTATCGCCCAGTGCCGCATCGCCACCGAAGGCGAAGGGGCTGAGGCCAAGAGTCTCGTTGCCTGTTGCATCGGTGATGCCACTCAGAGAGAGGCTCTTTGCCAATCGCTTCGAGGGACGCTACCCGACTACCTTCGGCCGTCGAAATTCGCCTACGTCGATCGTTTTCCCTTGGATCCAAACGGCAAGATCAAGCTGTCGGCCATCGAAGATCGGAATGCACCCGCGAGTCATGGAACCGTTTCCACCGTTGCCCCAGTCACCCCGACCGAAACTCGGTTGTTTGAGATCTGGTCCGACCTCTTGGGAACGGAGGCATTCGGAATTCACCACAGCTTCTTCGATCTCGGGGGACACTCGCTGCTGGGCTTGCGCCTATTCACCCGACTGCACAAGGAATTTGGATTCACCAAACCGCTGGCCATTCTCTTTGATCATCGCACGATCGCATCGCTCGCCACTCTCATCGACAACGATTGCAAGCCTCGGGAAATCGAGGCGCTCGGGCCCAAATTTGATGAGCACATCGCCAAGCTGAAGAGTGATGGGGAGGAGACGCCTCTCTTTCTCATCCATGGGGGAGACGGAGGTGTGATCTTCTACCACCCGCTCGTAGACTATCTGCGCGAACTGGATTGCCCGATTTACGCCATCGAATCGCCTACTCTAACAGGCGAAGATTCCGAGACACCGGAATTTTCCGCCATTCCAAGGGATTATCTCAGAATGATACGCGCGGCCCAGCCGGAGGGTCCCTACCGGATCGGCGGCTATTCCTTTGGGGGTCTCGTCGCCTATGAAATCGCCAAGATGCTGGCTGAAGAGGACGAAGATGTGAAACTCGTGCTCTTTGACACGGCGAATCCCAAAGCAGTGGAATCGGGGCGCCAAAGCCTGAGAGGAAGAGTCGAGACAATCCTGGATCAACATGCGAACGAGCGCTTCACCAGCCGCTGGAGCAGCGTGGCCAAGCGTTTCTTCGGCGGCCTCCAGAGCAAATCCAAACATCACCTGCGTCTCCTTCGCGCGGAACGAAGACAAAAAAGCCGCCAGATTCAGAGTTTGGAAGAACTGCCCTTGATCATCAACGAACGCTACCACCGCTCGCTCAACGGCTACGTGCCTTCCGGCGTCATTGATAGCGCGATCTTGATACGCTCGAGTGTCACGGGTGACGCCGTTGTCCTTCCCAGTGACTACGGATGGGGCGAGCACATCACCAAATTGGAGATCATCGAAGTGCCCGGCGGTCACTTTGACGTGTTCGATTCTCCGAGCTTGAGTGCCATGAGAGATTCCTTGGTCGGCTACCTCGAGGCGGACCCGTGATCAATGGACTTCCAAAATGACCGAGGGACTGAAGTCCCTCCCACATTCTTTCCTGTAACGACGCATTCTCGAGTGTGTTTTCCAGGAAAGTGGAAGGGACTTCAGTCCCTCTATCAACCAAGCGAACCCGGGGACTGAATTTCCTCTACGGGTGTCCGCATCACGGAGTTCACCCCGTTTGGGAGCGCAGCAAGAGCTTGCGTTCCGCGGCAGAGAGTTCCTTCCATTTCCCCCTGGGGAGCTCGCCCAGAGTGAAGGCGCCGATGCCGACCCGCAACAGTCTCAGAACAGGAAAGCCCACAGCGGCCGCCATGCGTCGTACCTGACGGTTCTTGCCCTCGATGAGTTCCAAGGCGATCCAGGAATCGGGCACGGATTTGCGCACACGAATCGGCGGCTCGCGCGGCGCCATGTCAGGCTGCGGCTCCAGCATCCACGCCCGGCACGGGAGAGTTCGCCGGCCACGAATCTCGACACCTTGGCCTAACTGCGCAAACGCCGCCTCGTGGGGCACGCCCTCCACCTGAGCCCAATAGCACCGCGGATGGCGCCGACGCGGATTCAGGAGCCGATCGACCAGCATTTTCTCATCGGAAAGGATCAGCAAACCCTCCGAATCCGCATCCAAACGCCCGACCGGGTAGACTCCACTGGGGAAGCCATACTCAGCCAAGGGACGATTGGCAGAGCCGTCCGGCGTGAACTGTGAGAGCACGCCGTAAGGCTTATGAAAGGCGATGACCACCGTGGCGTTACCCGCCGGGTCGACAGAGGAACAAGCTTACTTCGCGGCGGCGGCTTCCTTGACCGGCGACTCCTTGCTTGGAGGAGGCGCGGTTGGCGTGGGTGAAACTTTGACAAACTTGGTCTTCGCCGTGCTCCAGTTATCGAGGATGGACTGGGCTCGCTCGGAGTCCGTCTTCTCGATGTGCTGGTAGATGTAGCCCTGCAAGGTTTTCTCGTCCTCGGGATCTTCGACCGGACTGGCCTCGACCATCTCCGGATTGAAGAGCTGTTCGAAGACGCCCTCTTCGTCGTAGACGTAGGCCACACCGCCCGACATCCCGGCGCCAAAGTTCTTGCCCACCGGGCCGAGAATGACGGCCATGCCGTTTGTCATGTACTCGCAGCCGTGGTCTCCACAGCCCTCGACGACGGCAATGCCGCCCGAATTGCGCACGCAGAGACGTTCGCCCGCGCGGCCGTTGGCGAAGAGATGCCCGCCCGTGGCGCCATACATCACGGTGTTTCCGATGATAGAGTTCTCCGCCGGGACAAACCCGCGCTCTTTGGGGGCCCTGATGATGATCTCGCCCCCGCACATGCCCTTGCCCACGTAATCATTGGCTTCGCCTGTGAGGGTGAGACGCACGCCGCCGCAGAGGAAGGTGGCGAAACTCTGTCCGGCACTCCCTTTCAGGTTCACCTTTATGGTATCGTCAGGGAGACCGTGATTGCCATGATGATAGGCAATCTCTCCAGCGAGCTTGGTGCCCACATTGCGATTGGTGTTTTTGACTTTGTAGGACAACTCCACAGGCGTCTTGTCGCGGATCGAGAGACGCGCATCCTGCAAGATCTTGTCATCCAGCGGACGGGCGTGATTGCCGTCATTGCGCAGGTTCTTGCAGTAACGCGGGTAATTCTGCTTGTTCTCCGCCGCGACGTTCCTCAGGAGACGCGAGAAATCCAGCTTATTCGCCTTGGGATGCCCCTCGATCTCCCGAACCTTGAGCAGCTCGGGATGTCCCACGAGATCGTTCAACCGGGCGACCCCGAGGGAAGCCATGATCTCCCGGGTCTCTTGGGCCACGGCGTTGAAGAAGTTGATCACATGCTCGGGATCACCCTTGAACTTGTCCCGCAAGTGCGGTTGCTGGGTGGCGATCCCCACGGGGCAGGTGTTGAGGTGACACTGCCTCACGTAGACACAACCCATGGCGATGAGGGCAATGGTACCAAAGTTGTACTCCTCCGCACCGAGGAGGGCAGCCATGACGATGTCCCGGCCATTCCGCATCCCGCCATCGGTCCGCAGGGTGACGCGATCCCGCAGGCCGTTGAGCATCAGGACCTGCTGGGTCTCCGCGATGCCGAGTTCCCAGGGCAGACCCGCATGCTTGATCGAGCTCAACGGTGACGCCCCGGTGCCGCCATCGTGTCCCGAAACGAGAATGATATCGGCATTGGCCTTGGCCACACCGGCGGCAATGGTCCCGACACCGGTTTCGGCGACCAATTTCACACAAACCCGAGCCCGGGGATTCACTTCCTTGAGATCGTGGATCAACTGCGCGAGGTCCTCGATGGAGTAGATATCGTGATGCGGCGGCGGACTGATCAGGGTCACGCCTGGTTGCGTGTGACGCAACTTGGCGATGATTCCGCTCACCTTGTGACCGGGCAACTGCCCCCCTTCCCCGGGCTTGGCGCCCTGGGCCATCTTAATCTCGATCTCGTCCGCACTGGCGAGATACTCCGCGTGCACACCGAAACGGCCCGAGGCGACCTGCTTGATCCGGCTGTTGCGCTCCGAATTGAACCGCTCGGCCGACTCACCGCCCTCACCGGAGTCGGACTTGCCCCCGATCCGGTTCATGGCGATGGACAGGGTTTCGTGCGCCTCGGGACTCAGGGCCCCCAGGGACATGGCCGCGGTGGTGAAACGCACGCGGATATCCTCGATCGGCTCCACCTCATCCAGAGAAATGGCACTGCCCCGAGGCACGAATTCCCACATGTCATGCAGCGCCACCGGACGGTTCACCAGAATATCGTCGACGTACTTCTTGTATTTGTCAGGATCATTATCCCTAACAAACGTATGGAAATTCTTGATCAACGGGTTGGCCATGGCATGGATCTCTCCCGACCGGCGCCAGCGGATGAAGCCGGGATCCCCTAACTTCAACTTTGAGAGATCTTCCGGCACTGCTTGGCCGTAGGCCGCCTCGTGCCGCATGATCGATTCCTGGGCCACGTCATTGAAGCCAATCCCACCTAACTGGGACGGCGTGCCATCGAAACAGGTGGAGATGAGTTTCTTGTTGATCCCCAAGGCCTCGAAGATCTGCGCACCCTGATAACTATTGAGCACGGAGATGCCCATCTTGGACATGATCTTGAGGACCCCTTTCTCCAGGGCGGCACGATAGTTCTTCAGCCCTTGCACGACGTCCTCGACGGATTCCAACTGGCGCTTCCGCGCTGTCTGATCCTTCTCATAGATCTCGCCCACGGTCTGGAAGGCGAGGTAGGGACAAATGGCCGTGATCCCATAACCAAAGAGACAGGCCATCTGGTGGGTGTCCCTGGGCTCCGCGCTCTCGAGGATGAGACTGACGCGCATGCGCTTCTCCTTGCGAATGAGATGCTGATGCACCGCCCCGGTGGCAAGCAGAGCCGGCATGGGAACACGCGTGTGATCCGCCGCTTTGTCTGAAAGCACAAGGAGGCGGACACCTTCGTCACAGGCCTTCTCCGCCTGCCGACATAAGATATTCACCGCCGACTCCATCCAGTCGGCCCCCTCGCTCACCGGCCAGGTGATGTCGAGGACTTCCATCTTGAAGTGATCGTCCAGCGTCTTCAAGGCCTCTAACTGATGCGGGAAGAGGAAGGGACTCTCCAGGTGGATCACGCGAGCGTGGTCCGCCGTTTCGGAGAGCAGATTGCCCTCACTTCCGAGATCCGCGTTCAGGCTCATCACCAGGCGTTCCCGGATGGGATCGATCGGTGGGTTGGTCACCTGGGCGAAGAGTTGCTTGAAGTAGGTGTAGAGCAGTCGCGGCTGATAGGAGAGGACGCTCAAGGGCGTGTCGTCGCCCATGCTGTAGACTGCCTCCTGCCCCCCCTTGATCATGGGAGTGATGGAAATGGAAAGCTCCTCGTCATTGTAGGCATGCATCGTCTGCTGTTGCCATCGCGAGAGCGGATCGATGCCATTGGCCGCGTCCGGCTGAGGATCCGGCGACACGCGCTCGTCCAGATTGATCCGCTGCTTCAACCAGTCGCCATAGGGCTTGCGCGTGGCCAAGGCCTCTTTGATCTCCTCATTGAAACGCACTTTCCTACTAACCGTGTCCACCGAGACCATCTCGCCCGGGGCCAGCCGGCCCTTGCGGATGACCTTGGCATCGTCGAGATGAATCACGCCCACCTCGGAGCCCACGGTGAAGATTCCGTCGCTGGTCTGCTTGAAACGCATGGGGCGCAGGCCATTCCGATCCAGGGTGGCCGCCACGGTCAGCCCATCAGAAAAGGCGACGGCTGCGGGACCATCCCAGGGTTCGCTGAAGCACCGATGGTACTGATAGAAGGCCTTCTGCGCC
>JANQJH010000278.1 GCA_028281705.1 Verrucomicrobiales bacterium | reverse complement strand
ACTACACTAAGTACTGCAGGGTCGCGACGATCACAACATCGTCACACCCCCATTCCCGTCGATCCGGGGGGCCGCGTGCTTGTCCCGTTCGCAACCGGGGAGTCGCTCATGACCGTGAAAGGCGACCTTCTCCTCTCCTCGGCCCTGGACGGCGCCGTCGAGCAAAGGCCAGAGATTGCGGGCAACACCGTCGTCCTTGGAGACGACCGTCCCGATGCCAGACAATTCCAGCTTCCGTCGGGCGACCGCCTCTCCCGAGCGGCAATCATTGCCTGGACAGCCCACACCCTCGTCAAAGGCGCCACCACACCGCCACCGCCACCGCCGCCGCCGCCCGCTGAAGAACCGGTCGAGGAAGAGGTCTCCCTCCCGGATCTCACTCCACCCTTCATCGGACAGGCACCCCCCACGGCCAGTGATCACCGTCCCCAGCCCCGCGATCGTTTCCGGGTCTATTGGATTCTCGGCGCCGCCTTCGCCCTCCTCATCGGAGCCACGCTCTGGGTCCAACGGCGCCCTTTCGACGACAACGTCAGGACTCGACCTTTCACTTCCAAGAGCGAAAACTCCCCCACTCGCGAGGACAAGAAGCCAGACGAGCCAGACCTGTCTCCCTAATCGAACGAATGTCAGAACCAGAGGATCCCATCTACGTCATCGGGCACCGCAACCCGGACACCGACGCCATCTGTTCAGCCATCGGTTATGCCGACTACCTGAGACAGACCGGCGTGTCTAACGCCATTCCCGCCTGTTGCGGCGCCGTCAATCCGCGCACGGCGTGGGTGCTGCGCCAGGCCGGCCTGGATGAGCCCCGGCTCCTCGGTGATCTCCGGCCACGGGCGGCATCGCTCTGTCAACAGAAAGATCTCGTCGTGGCTCACCCGGAGGAGACCTTCCTCGAAGTCTACCAAAAGATGCGCACCCATGGTTACCGGTCGATTCCCGTGGTGGACCACGAAGGGCGTATCATGGGAATGCCCACCTTGCTGGATATTCTCGAACTCCTCCTCCCCGTGGGCGAGATGCGCGCCGGCGCCCGCACCGTCAAGACCAGCGTGCAAAACATCGTGGACATCCTCGAAGGACGTTATGCGAATCGAGGCACAACACTGCACGAGGAGAGAGATCACTCGCTCCTCGTGGGGGCCTCCAGCGTGGAGACCGTGGGCCACCGCATGCGGCAGTTCTCTCCCGATCGCCTCATCGTCATCACGGGCGACCGCCCTCCCGTCCAGGAACTGGCTGTCGCCGCAAGAGCGCATTGTCTCATCATTACCGGAGGCTTCGAACCCGATCTCGAGTTGTTAGGCAAGGCCCGGGAGGCGGGGGTGAGCATCATTTGCTGCGCCCAGGACACGGCCAGCACCACGCAGTTGATCCGCTGTTCCCGCCAGGTGGCCGGCATTCTGGACGCAGACTTCCTCGCCTTCACGGAAGACACCCTGGTTTCGGAGATCGTCAAATCAGTGAGAGAGTCCTCCCAAGTCCTCTTCCCCGTGGTGGGCAAGACCTCCGGCAAACTCATCGGCGCCCTCTCCAAATCCGACCTCATCGATCCCAAGCGCCCGAAGTTGATTCTCGTGGATCACAACGAGTTTTCCCAGGCCGTCCCCGGCGCCGACGAATCAACCATTCTGTCAGTGGTTGATCACCATCGCCTGAGCGGCGACCTCGTCTCGAGAGATCCCATCCGTTTTATCAATGAACCCGTGGGCTCGACGTCAACCATCGTCGGCACCTTTTATCGGCAGCAACAACTGGAACCACCGCCGGCGGTGGCCACTTGTCTCTGTGCCGGGATCATCTCCGATACCTTGCACCTCACATCGCCAACCAAGACCGTGGTCGATGAAGAAATTCTCCACTGGCTGGCAGAGATCGCGCAGCTCGATCTCAGATCCTTCTCCAACGAGTTCTTCGCCACCGGTTCCCTTTTGAAAAACTATCCTTCACGAGACGCCATTGAATCCGACCGCAAGGAGTTCACGGAGGGCCCCTGGCGACTCAGTATCTCCCAGATCGAAGAACTCGGTCTCGACGAGTTCTGGAAGAGAGAGGATGAGCTCCTGGCCATGCTCGAAGACGTGCGCAAACGTCATGGGCTCCACTTTTCCTGTCTCATGGTCACGGATATCAACAAGAACAACAGTGTGATGCTGACCACGGCATCACGGCCCATCGATGACGTGATCGAATACCCTCGCATTGGGCGGCAACTCTACAAACTCGACGGGGTCGTCAGCAGAAAAAAGCAGCTCTTTCCCTACCTCAGCCGGATTCTCTCGAAAGTCAGTCCCGAAACTGATTCCGATTAATGTCTGGGCTCTGCGAGGGAATTGAGAGATAATCCGCGCCGGGCACGTCACCCTCCTCAAAGGTTTGCGATATTCCAAGGAGAGCATCCACCCAGCCTCAAAAAGGAAGTCAATCCTACTCTCTCACTCTCATGAACGCACCCAACAAAGGATTCGGGGCAACTCAGTTACCCAAATACTTGATCGTCTACCTGCTCATTGTCGGCTTCGGCTCCGGGCTGGCCATCATCTTCGATTTCCCGGATACCGATACCAACACCCTCCCCAATGGCACCACCCTCAAGTTTCCAGATAGCGGCAGTCTTTCCGCGTTGTTCGGATTACAATCCAACGACCAGAAGCTGATCCTGTTAGCCATGCTCGCCGGGATGACGGGGAGTTTTCTCCACGCCGCTCAATCGTTGGTCTCCTACATGGGCAATGGCACCTTCAAACAGAGCTGGGCCGCCTGGTACCTCTTGCGGCCGTGGATCGGCGGGATCCTTGGTCTGACCATCTACTTCGCCTTCCGCGCCGGATTGATTTCGGGCGCCGCCGGACTGAACCCCTACGGCGTCGTCGCCATCGGTCTCCTGGGCGGCTGGTTTTCCAAGACGGCCACGGACAAACTCCAGGAAGTGTTCGAAGCCCTCTTCACTCCCAAAGGCGACGAAAACCGCGCACACAAGCTGGAGGGAATGCATCCGGTGCTCCAATCCATCGACCCCTCTCCCGTCCCCGCCGGTGTTAATGCGATCAAGGTTCAAGGCAGTGACTTCGATGAAGGCGCCGCCATCATCGTCAACGGCAAACCACTGAAAACAGACTATCATTCAAACGCTGCTTTGAGCGCCGAACTCATTCCAAGACCGCCGGCAGGAACGGTTTCCGTCCAAGTAAAAAATCCCGACGGACCCAAGAATGTGTCCGAGGAAAAGGAACTTGTTCTCGAATGAGTTCAATGATAGTCACGAAAGCGAACCGCCACGAAAAAGCCCCACCTATTTTCTGACCATTCTATCATTCCTTTTCGTGATTTTCGCGCCTTTCGTTGACCTCTAACTCTCTCATCAACTTTCGTGAAAACCCCTCAAAACGCTCTCGCAACGCCACCAAATTAGACGGCAGCTCCGGGAAGACATCGTTCGCCGATCCCTTCGCCCCCCGCAACGTCCGGTAATTCTGTGAGAGACGCTGTAGATCGAGAGCCGCCCGCTGCCCGTAAAAGGACTTGGGATAGCGATCGAAGACGCGCCGAAAAGCACCGGCCACGTTGACAAGATCATCAGACCGCTTGAAGGCCTCCTCCTGAGATTGAGCGCTCCGATAGGCTCGCCTCGCCTCCATCTCGGACTTCATCGCCCGGTGATTTCGAACACGCTCCAGCGTCTTCCCCAAACGCCCGCGCTCTCCCTCTCCGATGAGCGCTGCATAGGGAGCCCCAAGGACATGTTCGAGAAAGAGGAGACGCTCGATCGGCGGGGACACCGATTCGCCACGACGGATCGCCCCCTCCCACCATGCCTTCGCCTCCACTCCCAGCGCCGCCGAAGACGACGCCCCACGGCGACGCTGCAGTTCGAGCCATTGGGAGAGATAGACGGATTCCGCATCCCCGGGCTGATGACTCTTCGCCAGATACTCTTCGAAGACCACGTCGTGCCCGCGCTCGCGGTAGTGATGCGCCGCTCGCCGGCTGTAGACATGATTCGTATCCGATTGGCCAATCCCGATATAGACGCTGGGACGAGGCGTTGGAGACGCCCTCAGTCCTCCTCTGGACCGGGGCCCGCGCTCCAGCGCCCGGCCGACATCGTCGGGGATCCGGCCCGCTCCCAAGATGAGCGCCCCCGCCAAGGTGTCGAAGCCCTCCGTGAGCAGGAGATCCGCCATCCAACCTCCCTTGCTAAAGCCCCCCACGTAGGTCCGCTCATCCAGGCGGAGGGAGGCACCCAACAGCAGCTTCCGGACCTTGGAAATCCGCCGGATCTCTGCCAAGACGCCCTGACGTGAGAGGGAACCCTCGCCCGGCACGGCGTAGGGGGCGCCGACGAGGACAAAGCCACGCCGCTTGGTGTAGCGCTGCATCAGCGACGTGCTGGCCCGCCCTCCAGTCCCGTGGAAGACGTAAATCAGGGGCCAGGACCGCTCCTCCGAGTAATCCTGGGGAATAAAGACCTGGAGAGGCACCTCCTCCCCCAAGCCCAGCCACCGGTTCTCGGACCCCGGACGCCACTCGGTCCCCGCCGTCGCCGTCTCGGCCGCCACCGCGCTCCAGGTGACCAACCAACAGCCCAAAAAGAGGCCCCAAATGGCGGTTTTCATGCCCTTACCATGGCCGGCTCCAGCCCGCTGAACAGAGAATCTTCTTCTCGAAGGCACTTGTCACCCCCACCATCAATTACTAGAATCTTGAAGAAGATTGGTTTTCTAGCGGTCCGAGTCGACAAGTGGCTCAAAGCGGCTATCAACCGCTTCTTCAGTTGAATCAATCATGGCCACCATTATTGGGAGTTTTCTCGAGCAATCACCGCAAGCACAGCCCTTCTTCATTCTCGGCCCTTGCGTGATGGAATCGGAAGATTTCACCTGGGACATGGCACGGGCCATCCGGAAAATCGCCGACACCGTCGAGGCCGGTGCCGTCTTCAAGGCGTCCTACGACAAGGCCAATCGCTCCTCCACCAGTTCCTTTCGAGGCCCGGGAGTCGAAGCCGGCCGGGAACTTTTCAAGGCTATCCGCGAGGAACTAAAACTGCCCGTG
This sequence comes from Verrucomicrobiales bacterium, assembly GCA_028281705.1. GTDB lineage: Bacteria > Verrucomicrobiota > Verrucomicrobiia > Verrucomicrobiales > DEV007 > JAACDM01. The sequence continues at coordinate 6,110 of JANQJH010000278.1, read as the reverse complement.
ACCACCGATGTCCACACCGCGGAGGAGGCCCGGCTTCTCGGCGACGCCGTCGATATCATCCAAATACCGGCCTTCCTCTGCCGCCAGACCGACCTCATTGAGGCAGCCGCGGCTACTGGACGGATCGTCAACGTGAAGAAAGGCCAATTTCTCGCCCCCGGAGACGTGAAAAACATCGCCGACAAACTCAACGCATTCGGCGCCCGCCAGTTCTACTTCACCGAGCGCGGAGTCTCCTTCGGCTACAACAATCTCGTGGCCGACATGCGCTCCCTCTACTGGATCCGCGAACTCGGCTATCGAGTCATCTTTGACGCCACCCATTCGGTCCAACGTCCCGGAGGCCAAGGGGATACCAGTGGCGGTGACGGCATCCTCGCGCCGGTGCTGGCCCGAGCCGCCGTTGCCGTCGGCTGCGATGGGATCTTCATCGAAACGCATCCAAATCCCACCGAAGCGCTTTCAGACGGCCCCAATCAAGTTCCCTTGGCAGAACTCCAGGACGTTCTCGAGCGACTCCTCAACATTCATCGCGCTGCTCATGGATAGGTTCTCTCTTTTCAGGATCAGGATGGGGATCGGCGCTCTCTGGTGGCTCGCGCTCGCTACCACTGGAATCGCCCAGGATTCCAAGACCGAGCCCGAGCCCGAAATCGGGACAACGGGCAAGGCAAAGAAAGCGGCCTCGCAGATGCGCCTGATGTCGCTCGTGCCGCTGAACACCCCCATCCACGACTTTCGCTTGCCCCAATACGACGAGAAGGCCCAGCTCGTCTCCCTCATCGAAGTCCGCCGGCTCCGGAGAGTGAGTGAAAAACGCTTCGCTCTCGAGGACGTGCGTATTCGTCTCTATGAAAACGGAGAAGTGGCGCGCCAAATCACCACGCCCCACGCGCGTTTTCACGTCGCGCAGCAGCTTCTGGCGGGAGACCATCTGGTGAAGGTAGAACGTCCTGGGGAAAGCGAACCCGAGGCCACCGGACGCGGATTTGTCTACGACATGAACTCACGCATCTGGAGTCTCCTCAGTGAAAACCGGACCATGTTCCGTTTCAAAAAAGCCGATTCCTCTCAAATAGACGAGGAAAAGAAACCGTCGGAGAAACCATGAAAATGAAACCTCACCACCGATCCATCCTTCTAGCCTCACTCCTCTCACCTCTGCTCGTCTTTGCCCAAGACGCGACGGAAGAAGAAGACGTCGATCTCCTCAAACAGGCGATGGAACTCCTGGAAGAGGCCAAACTGAGCGACGTCCTGGACGAACGACGCATCCTTCAAGATCTCGAGCTGGACGAACTCCCCGACAAGGAAACGATCATCCGCGAAGCCAAAGAGCACTTGAAGGAACTGCAATTGCAGGCCCAGGGCGTCATTACTCAGGATGCCCTCGATCAAGTGGCCGACGTGGTTAATGAGGAACCGCGCGAAGAGAAGGCGAGTTCCACGGACGTGTTAGGGGCGCCACCGGAAAAGGCCATCAAGATCTCTCCCCCCGAGGAGAATGACATGATCACCATCGAAAACTCTGAGAAGTTTGCTGGAAGTGCCGAGGACGGGATTCTCGTTTTCCAGGGAGACGTCCTGGCCGGCATCTCGAGTGATCTGACCATGCGCTGCGACAAACTCGAAGTCCATCTCGACGAAGCCCAGAAGGAGGCCAAACTGGCCATAGCCACCGGCCGCATGGTGGTCATCGAGGGCTCCAGCGAAAAAGGCCCCGTCGAAGCGCGCTGTCAGTACGCGGTTTACAAGGGGGATGTCATGTATCTCAGACTCTGGCCCGAGGTCAGCATGTCGGGGCGTCTCTTGAAAGCCCAAGACAAGGACGCCTACATCAAACTGGTCGTGGATGAGAACAAGAACCTCGATTATGAAATTTTTGGGCATATCACGACCTCGATCAGAAAACCTGAAGAGGAAGCCGAGCCCTAACCTACTGCGATGCCCACCGAAAGCGCCCCACCACCGCTCACCGAGCCCCGTCAAACACCTGAGCCCCTCCCCCAGGCCGCGGACGTGTCCTCGCTCTTGTCCACCGAGGGCCTGGTCAAAGTGTATGATGGACGGGCAGTCGTTCGGGGGGTTGATATTCACGTCAAGCCGGGCGAAATAGTCGGTCTGTTAGGCCCAAACGGAGCGGGCAAGACAACCACCTTCTACATGATCGTCGGACTGGTGCCGCCCAACGGCGGCCGTGTCCTATTCGATGGGACCGACGTCACCAGCCGTCCCATGTACCAACGGGCGCGGCTGGGCATGGGTTATCTGCCGCAGGAAGAGTCCATCTTCCGCAAGCTCACCGTGGAGGAGAACATCATGGGGGTGCTGGAAACCCAGCCGCTCAACCGGAAACAGCGCCGGGAGCGTTGCCACGAGTTGCTCGAACAGTTTGGCATCACCAGATTGGCCAAGAGCCGGGCCCTCACCCTCAGCGGGGGCGAAAAACGGCGCCTGACAATCGCCCGATCCCTCGTCACCAACCCCTCGCTCCTCATGCTCGACGAGCCCTTCAGCGGCGTCGACCCCAAGGCGGTGAGCGACGTGCAGGAGATCGTCCTCAAATTGCGCGATTCCGGACTCGCCATCCTCATCACCGATCACAACGTCCGGGAAACGCTCGACATCGTCGATCGGGCCTACCTCATCTACGAGGGCAAGGTGGAAAGCGAAGGCAGCAGCGACTTCCTCATCAATGATCCCATCACCCGCGAACTCTACCTCGGAGACCGATTTAGTATGTAACCACCCCTCTTAATTGAAGGGGAATCTGAACCCAAGAAAGAAAGAAGCCAATAAGCAAATGCAAACAGCCAATGTGAACCTCCCAATCACCGTGACCGGACGTCACGTTGAAGTTACCGAAGCCATGCGTGATTTCGCTCACAAGAAAGTCGAAGGATTGCACCTCGACTACCCGCGAATCATCGAAGCCAAAGTGATTCTGGATGTGCAGAACAAGACCCGTCAGCTGGCCGAGATCATTCTCTTCTGCGCCAACCACATCACCATCGAGGCCAGCTCCGAGACGGAGGACATGTACAAGTCCATTGACGAAACCATCAGCAAGATCGCGCGCCGGATGCGAAAATACAAAACGCGCCTTCTGAAGAATCATCGACCGCGGGCCAACGAATCCATCAAGTATCTCAACGAACAGGTCTACCGTCCCGACATTCCCGAACTGGACGCCGCACCCGAAGCGCCTGAGGTCGAACCAGTCATCGTTCACAAAGAAAACTACCGCGTCCGTCCCCTCTACCAGGACGAGGCCATCATGGAAATGGAGCTCAGCGAACGCTCCTTCATCGTCTTTCGACACGCCAAGACCGAGAAACTCTCGATCCTCTTCCGCCGCACCGACGGCGACTACGGCATGATCGAACCTTAACCCCGACGCTTCATTGGAAGATTTTCCCATCCCCAAGGTCAGCGAAGACGCGGCCGCCGTCCTGGATAAGAACCAGAACACGAGCAAGGCGCCCGTCAAGCGCCTCTCGGTCATGAGCGTGCGCGACTTCTTTGAGAGCTATGGCCAGTCTCTCAAGCTGACCTTGGTCGGATCGGAAGCGGGCTACAATCGGCAGATCATCGAACCCGAATTGAATCGCCCGGGCCTGGCTCTCGCGGGATTCTTCACCTACTTCGCCGAGCAACGCATCCAGGTGATCGGCAATGCCGAGCATTCCTATCTCACCTGTCTGGACAAGGAAGACGGGCTCAGCCGATTCCGGGAGCTTTGCCGCCAGGCGATTCCCTGTCTGATTCTCGCCCGCGGGCATACACTGCCGCAGGAGTTCATGGATGAGGCGCACCGCGCCCGCCTCTCCGTCTTCCAAACACAGATGGCGTCCATGCATTTTCTCAACGCCGCCACCATCCGGCTCCAGTGGGCCTTCGCTCCCACAACGATGGAGCACGGCAGCATGGTCGATATCCACGGAATCGGCGTCCTCGTCCGCGGCGCCAGTGGCTGCGGAAAGAGCGAGACCGTCCTCGGTCTGATCGAACGCGGCGCCAACCTCGTGGCTGACGACACCGTCCGCTTTCAGCGGATCGAAGGAGGCGACATCGTTGGGACCGCTCCGGAAATGGGTCGCAGCCACATGGAGGTCCGCGGGATCGGTTTGATCAATGTCATGGCACTCTACGGCGTGGGGGCCGTCCGCTTGGAGAAGGCTCTCAATGTCATCATCACGCTCCGGCCGGCCGAAGATATCAACGAGCTGGAACGCGTCGGCCTCACCCCAAAGACCTACCGCGTCCTCGGTCTCGACCTTCCCCACGTGGAACTTGCCGTGGCCCCGGGGCGGGATCTGGCCAAGCTCATCGAGGTCGCCGCCATGGACGTGAAGTTGAAGGTCTTCGGACACGACACCGCCGTGGAGTTCAACAATCGCCTCCTGAAAAAGCTGCGCGATCATCGCGATGTCTGACCATCGTCATTCGCGGTGATGGCCTCCGCTACCTACCTCATCGTCATCCCGTCTTTCAATCCGGGCTCTGTCGTCCTCGATGTCGTCCGTGACCTCGCCCCTCACGGTCTCCCCATTTGGATCATGATCGATGGGAGCGACGATGGCACCCCCGAGCGACTCGCAGAACTAGCAGAGTCCCTGGAATCCGTACGCCTCTTTCATTTTCCCCGCAACCGCGGAAAGGGATCCGTCATGTTGGAAGCGGCTCGGCGCGCTCTCGACGAAGGATTCACCCATCTCCTCTCCTTCGATAGCGACGGTCAACATCCGCCTGACCGCGTGGCGCAGTTCCTCGAGATGTCCCGCCAACATCCCGACGCCATGATCCTGGGCAAACCACAGTTCGGTCGCGAGGCGCCGATCGAACGCGTCTGGTGGCGCAAAGCGGCCAACTTTTGGACCGCCATCGTCACTCTTGGCGGCGGTATCGGTGATTCCCTCTTCGGCATGCGGCTCTATCCCACACGCCCACTCAAGGAAGCCATGGAATCGACCAAGTGGGCCCGGCGATTCGATTTCGAACCCGAAGTCGCCGTCCGGCTCTCCTGGGCCGGAACCACCGCCGTCAATCTGCCCACACCGGTACGCTACCTCAAAGAGGAAGAGGGCGGCGTATCTCATTTTCGCTACATCAGGGATAATCTCCTGCTCTTTGCCATGTATGTCCGGCTCTTTGTCGGCTCCCTCGTGCGCCTTCCCCGACTCGTCAGCCGGCGTTGCCGCCGCCGCCCATGACAAAGGCACTGCAGGCTCACTTGCACGCCCTCTCCCAATGCCGGCGCTGCCCCCACATGGCCTCTTCCCCGATCATTCCGGGCCCCGTCAAGAGCCGGGTGGTCTTTGTCGGCCAAGCCCCGGGTGCCCGCGAACCGGCCCTGGGAAAACCCTTCGCCTGGACCGCCGGGAAGACGCTCTTCCGCTGGCTGCACGAGGCCACCGGACTCGACGAGGAGGCCATCCGCCAACGCGTCTACATCGCCGCCGTTTGCCGCTGTTTTCCCGGTCGAAATCCCAAGGGTGGTGACCGCGTTCCCAGTCTCCTGGAAATCGAGGCCTGTCGCCCCTGGTTGGAAGCCGAAATGGACCTGCTCCGGCCCCAACTCGTGGTCCCCATCGGCAAGCTCGCCATCTCCCAGTTTATCGAGGTCGACAAGCTCACCCAAGTGATCGGCCAATGTCACCGAGATTTCGCCTGGCAGAACCACCACCACTTCGATCTCATCCCGCTCCCCCATCCCTCCGGCGCCTCCACCTGGCATCGCATGGCCCCCGGCAAGGCACTGACAGAACAAGCACTCCAGCTCCTGGCCAAACATCCCGCACTGACAAGATAACTTCTCAGGTGGTCCAAGTGATGCGGATACTCCTGTCCGTCCATGGCAGAACTAACCCAAGTTCGTCAGTTAACGGGAAAAATCGACAATTTTGGGCCTTCTGAGCCCCGCAATCCCTGATTCTATCAGGGTTCTGATTTCGGATTCGCGATGTAGTGGCGAACAGCCCATTGCCACCGGGCCGTCTGCCCGGAGCTTATGGCATGTTCCTCAAGCGGAATCGTCGACAGGCTCACGGTGAGACTTACGAATATTGGTCGCTGGTCAAAACCGTCCGCACAGAGCGAGGCCCTCGTCA
>JANQJH010000238.1 GCA_028281705.1 Verrucomicrobiales bacterium | reverse complement strand
GCATGTCTAGATGCCGGGTGCTCCCATGAAGAATCCTCTTCCGCTTTATGAGCAGGTCGCGGAAAAAGTCGAAAAGCTGATTCGATCCGGTACGCTGCGTCCCGGAGATCGCGTTCCGTCAGTGCGCCGGGCGTGCAAGCAGCATGGGGTGAGTCTAACAACGGTGGTGCGAGCCTATTTGCATCTCGAGGATCGCGGCCTCATCGAGGCGCGGCCTAAGTCCGGCTTTTTCGTTCGTCCCAAGCTCCGCGATCAGGTGGCGGAACCGCTGATTTCGCGACCCCAGCCCGCCGCTCGGGAGGTGGATGTGGGGAGCCTGCAAGCCAGGATCTTTGCGGCTGCGAGAAGGACGGACGTCGTCCCGCTCGGGGCGGGTTATCCCGGGGCCGCCATCCTTCCTGTGACCAAGTTAGGCCGAATCATGGCTTCGGTGGCCCGCAATGCCGGCGCCAGTGGGGTCCACTATGACATGCCGCCGGGCTCCATCCGGCTGCGGCGGGAAATCGCCAAGCGAGCTCTCGACCGGCATCTCGACCTCACTCCCGAAGAGATCTTGACCACCTGTGGAGGCACGGAGGCGCTGGCCCTCTGTCTCCGTGCGGTGACGAGTCCGGGGGATGTCGTCATCGTTGAAGCGCCGACCTATTTCGGCGTCCTCCAGCAAATCGAAGAACTCGGATTGAAAGCGCTCGAGATCCCCATGCATCCGCAGAAGGGCATGAGCCTGGATGCTCTCGAACAGGCCCTCAAACGGCGTCGGATCGCCGCCTGTCTGTCAGTGACCAATTTTAGTAATCCGTTGGGATCCCTCATGCCGGACGAAGACAAGCGCAGGCTGGTGGAAATCCTCGCCCGCTGGGACGTGCCTCTGATCGAAGACGATATCAACGGCGGGCTCTACCATCGAGGCGATCGCCCCAGGGTGGCCAAATCCTACGACGACGAGGGGCGGGTTCTCCTATGCGGCTCGTTTTCCAAGACCCTGGCACCCGGGTATCGTGTCGGCTGGGTCGTGCCGGGCCGCTACCTTGAGAAAGTGAAAGCGCTCAAACTCACCAGCACCTTGGCTACAGGTTCACTGCCCCAATTGGCCATCGCCGAATTCATGGCCAACGGTGGCTACGATCATCACTTGCGTTCCTTGCGCCGCCACTTTGCCGAGCAGATCGAGAGAATGAGTGAAGCCGTGATCGAGGCCTTCCCGCCGGAGATCAAGCTCACTCGACCGGCTGGGGGATTTCTCCTCTGGATCGAGCTTCCGCGCACGGTCTCCGCGCTCGAGCTCCACGAGCGCGCCATGGCGGAGAAGATCAGCATCGCTCCCGGACCGATGTTTTCCGCCTCACAGGGATTTCAGAATTTTATCCGGCTCAATTGCGGACATCCGTGGTCGGCCGATCTCGAACGAGCGATTGGCACTCTCGGGCGTTTGGTGAGAGAACTGTCCTCGTCGGGGAGCGCGTGAGCGTCTCTTTTGCAACCGACACTCAAGAGTCAGCCAATGGCTAGCGGGATGTATTTCAAAAAGTGTCTCATGTGGACTTGCCTTGTGTCATTGGAACGGAAGAACCGTCCTGACTCAAGTCCGCCTTCGTCCGTCTCCATTCCCCCGGGTCGAGCTTGCCCATCCAGGGTTCGGCGTCGACCCCGAGCCCATCGGCCATCCGGTTGATGTAATTGAAGTAGCTGATGACTTGAGCGGCGACCGTGATCGATTGACTGGAAAAACCGAGGTTCTGCAACTGCGTGATATCACCCTCACAGACGTCGCGGGGATGAAGCGTGAGCTTGACGGCGTAGTCGCAAAGCGCCCGGTCTTCGGCGGGGAAAGCCGCTTGGCGGTAATCGATCAGGAGGTGGCCTGCCTGGGTATCGTTTCCGGATTCCGCACGGAAATCCTCCACGTGGGAAAGGGTTCAGTAATAACAGTCATTGGCGTGACTCACGACGGCGGCCAACATTTCCTTGCGAACGCGACTGAGTCCGTTGTCGCCATGCATGAGGGCCACATAAAACTGCACCGAGGCCCTGGCGGAATCGGGGTCGTGGCTCATCACCTGAATGATCTCGGCAATGTATCCCGCTCGCTTGAGAGCGGTGTCATAGAGGGTCTTCAGCTTGCCGGTGGCAGCCGGCGGCCGGATCAAAGGGAGATGAGCCATGGCCCTCTACTAACCGGTGATCACGGGGATATTTCAATCGATTCGTTTTGGGGTTTTATCTTTGAATGGCTAGTCATGGTGCACTACTCCTGTGTTCGATCCAGCGGGCGATGGCTTTAATCGCCTCCGCGGACAAGCGAGGACGAGTAGGTTTACCTTTTTGGATAACCTTCAGTTAGTCTTCGACGAAGGATTTCAGTCGGGACAAGGCATCGTCCCACTGGGCGGAAACGGTATCGAGATAGGAGCGCAACGGTTCGATCGAATCGGGGATGTAGGTGAACCGGCTTTCACGGCCTACCCGATCTGATTGGACAATACCCGCTTCTTCGAGGACGTGAAGGTGCTTGGTGACCCCCTGGCGTGTGAGATCCAGGCCTTCAGTGAGCTGGCTGATCGAGCGGGGCGACCCGTCGCAAAGGCGGGATACCAGCCGAAGGCGGGTGGCATCGCCCATGGCGGCGAATACGGGTGCCGTCCTCTCTTCAACCTTCTTCGACATGGGCCGCGATGTGCTTGCACTGCCCTTCCCATCCCTCTTCGTTTCTCCGGAGGGCGTCGAGACGCGGACGATCCTCCGGAAGGGCGCTGAAACCGGATTCCTTGATGTGGAGCCTGGTTCCGTCGGGGATCGGCTCGATCCTGAATTCGACCAATGTCCGAGGCTCCTTCGAGTAATCGACGTCGTCACCTTCGGCCAAAGGGCACCAGGTAAAGGAGAACAGTTTCTCGGGTTCGATCGTCTCGATCCTGGCTTCCCATTTCAAGTGCTCGTATCCCGGATAAGTGATCTGCCCCGTGGACACCTGGCCGGCCTCGAAGGGTTGGTCGATTCGCACGCGGAACCATTCGCCAAACTCGTGGTGGTCCGTCAGCGCCCGCCAAACTCGCGCCACGGTCGCTTTCAATTCAATGGTTTTTTCGATACTGTCTTCCATAGGCAACTAGATTGTTGCCTAATCTCATAGGGCTTGGTGGGAGAAAGAGCAACTGAATAGTTGCGTAATTTTCTGGGCCGTTTTTCTACCGTGGATGCCTCTTGGAGTACCATGGAAACAAGACAGCCGGACTGCGTTCAGTCCGGCTGCCTCTTCGCAACAACGAGAATGGAGGGGATTCTCGGCTACGGATTCACGCGACGGATGGTGAAGGTGCCGATGGGGGCGACGACACCATCCACGTCGAGGGGTTCCGTGACGCGTGAAATGGGTGCTTGCGGGGAGGTTGGTGTGTTGGGAGAGACGTAGGTGGGTCCGCTATCGGTGCCGGCATCGTAGGGATCGAGCGAGATGACAAGCTCATTAATCCATTGACCTCCGTTAAACAAGGCGAGGTCGTGCACGCCGACGAACCAGTCGGGGCTGGGTGCGATCATGCTTGTTAGGCTAAGCAGGGGGAAATCCTGCGACGCTTCGAACTGGACGCTGGCACTGCCGGGTGAACGGCTGATCCCGCCTGCGGAGATCAAGGTTTCGGCGGAGCCGGCATCGATCATGGCCTGGATTTCGCTGTTCAGCGGCGACTTCCCTCCGGTCTCCGCCATGTTGCGAACGCCGGGCGTCGCCATGCCTCCGGGCGCCCACACCGAGATGGTGTCATTGTGAGTGGCGCCGATCAGGCCTGAGAAATGCGGGTTTCCCGAAGGAAAATCCGTCGGATGCGTTGCCGCGCTCCACGCCGCGTCGAAGGTGACCTCGAACGTTGCTCTTTCGGGGGCGCTTACCGGTTCAGAGACCACGCGGAAGAAGGCCATGTTCGTTTCCGGGGAGACCTCAACCTCGGCGGTCGTCTCATTGGTCGGCGCACCGACATTGTCCCAACTCTGCAGGTCGGTTCCCCACTGCACCTGATAGGGTGGGAGCCCGCCGCCCCAGGACAGTGATAGCGTATTGCCATCAAGCTCAAGTGCGGTCACGGCCAGGGTTTCGATGGCATTGAAACTGAAGATGGAATACCCGGGCTGGGTGAAATCGGCATTGGCGAACATGGGATCATCCAGAATGCCGCCGGCTCCGACCGGGTTGAAGCCTGGATGCGGCGTGGTCACTCCGTTTTCGTCGACGCCCGTGTTAGGCGCTGCTTGTCCGAAGAAAGCGGTATTGGCGGGCAACTCATCGTTCACCTCGGTGCCGGCATCGTAGACCTGCGAGCCGAGGCGCATCACCGTCGTGCCGATGAAGTCACCGTTGTCATCGAAGAGTGGATAGGCCAGGGGATCGCTATTCCCGATGAAGGCATCATTGCTCGGGATGACCATGGAAGCGAAGGAGAGGTAGCGATGCTTCGGGTTGTTCCCGTCCAAGGTAAGGGTGATGCTGGCAGACTCACCGGGAGCAAAGGGCGGCACGCCGTCGGTGGTGGCCACGGTGGTGTCGAAACCGGCGCCGGGCGACGCGAGGAACTCCGTTGTTAGGAAGGAGGTGTTGCCATCCTCGGCCAATCGTTCCAGTCCCTCGGAGACGGGTTCGCCGCTATTGAAGAGGTCGAAAGTGCCATCGTGCACGCCAAGCCAGACGGGGGTGAAGAAAACGCCGTCGGCCGGAGAACTGTTCGTCAGGGTGAACGTCACTTGAACGCTCTTCGGAGCGGCCACCGGAGTGACACGAACGCGGGCCACTTGGTAGCTCTCCATGGTGAAATCGCCGGCGGCGAACATGGGATCATCGAGAATCCCATTCGTTCCTCGGGCGTTGAATCCGGGGTGATCGGCGTTCACCCCATTCTCATCGACACCGGTATCCGGCGCCGATTGGCCGAAGAAGGCCGTGTTCTCCGGCAATTCGTCATTGACCTCGGTTCCAGCGTCATTGATTTCAGCGCCGAGGATGTCGAAGGCGATGGGTGTTACTTCGCCTGTCTCATCGACCAATTGGTGGGCCTGGGGGTCGCCGTTGGCGACGTAGGCGTCATTGCTCGGAATGACCATCGAGACGTAGCTGAAGTATCGACTTGCGGGTGAATTGACGTCGATGGTGAATCTGCGAGTGACTGTGGCTCCAGGGGCGATGGGACCGAGTTCGTTGAGGACGGCGTCTGTTCCGGCGCCTGATTGAATGAAGGCGGTCGAGAGCAACTCGGGGTTGCCGTCCTCGGCAATGCGCTCGAGTTCGGGTGAGGAGGGCGAACCTCCGTCATAGGTATCGAAGCTTCCGTCGTGGAAGGCGATCCAAGGCGGCGTGAGGAACGTGCCATTTTCGGGGGCGGTGTTCGTAATGGCGACGTCCACTTCGACCAACTGCGGAGCCAACAGCTCAATCGTGATCGAACCGATGCGATAATCCGGTGCTGTGAAATCGCCGTTGGCAAATTGTGGATCGTCGAGGATGCCTCCGGAACCCGCGGGATCAAAACCGGGGTGCGGGTGGTTGACGCCGTTTTCTGCAACACCTGTGTCAGGGGTCTCCTGACCAAAAAAGGCCGTATTGGCAGGGGTTTCGTCATTCACTTCAGTACCGGCGTCATTCACTTCGCTGCCGAGAATCTCGACTGTCAAAGGCGTGAAGTTTCCCTCGGCATCGAGAACGGCATGGGCTAGGGGATCGCCGTTGGCCACGTAGGCATCATTGCTCGGAATGACCATGCTGGCATAGCTCAGGTAGCGGCTCTGAGGGTTATTGGCGTCAATGCGGAAAGTCTTGCTAACACTAAGGCCGGGAGAAATCGGGCCGAGTCCGTCGAGGACTCCGTCCACGGTGCCGGCGCCCGAAGCGAGAAAGGCGTTGCTCAGCGGCGCCGCGTTCCCGTCTTCCGCGATACGTTCCAGCTCCGGTGAGGAGGGGGAGCCGCCATCGTAAGAATCAAAGTTGCCATCGTGAAAGGCGATCCACGGCGGGGTGAGGAAAGTCCCTCCCTCCGGCGCCTCGTTGGTGAAAGTGACTTTCACATTGATGTAGTTAGGAACTGGATCGGGCGTTTGCGAGGGCATGGTGAAGTTGCCCAAATCCGGATCTCCCGCCTGCCAGCTGGAAACTTGTGAGGGATCCTCTCCCACGAGATGCAAGGACTGTCCCTCCGGAGGCGTTGGGACAAAGGCATCGGCAGCCTCCCAGATGCCTGCCGCGGTTGCGACGCCGGTACGGCCGACATCGCTCGACGGTCCCCATTTGAGACCGGTGAGAATGGCGTTGGAATCGGCGAAGCTGCGGTTGCGATAGAGCCAAAGATCCGTGTCGTTCGGGTTGGCGAAGGAAAGGGTCATCACTTTGGATTCACCGGCGGCAAAGGTGGTGTCGCCGGGGATGGCCGATTGGTAGTTGAACCGGTGACAGAAGGGGAGTTCGGCGGTCAATGTCACGGGGTCGTCACCGAGGTTGGTCACTTCCACACTCCCGTTGCTGGGGGTGACTTCAGTGATCTGGAGGTCTTCGATCCCTGCCAAGGCTGGACCGCCTAGTAGGGCCATGGCTGCGAAGGCTAACAAGGCTCCGCGATCTCGAATGGATTGCTGGTGGAGTCGTGGGTGTCTCATGTGTGGACGAGAGTCGTTGTTCTGCCATAGGGACACCCGAGTGCGCGGCCTATTCCGAACAAGTTTGGAAAAGTTCAGCGGGGTTTTGGCCCGCCGATTGGTGATAGTGTGTTGCGTGGCGGTGGCCTTGGCGCCGGACTTGATCGGCTCTTGCCGCTGGGGATCGCCTCAGGATTTCGCCTTCTTCGTTTTCCTCTCCCGATAAGCTCCGGGAGGGATTCCGACCGACTGCCGGAACTGTCGGGTGAAGGCGCTCTGGTCGCTGTAGCCGCAGTCAAACGCGATGGAGCTGAGCGATTCGTCACCGCGCTCGAGGAGGTGGCAGGCGCGCTCGATGCGACGGCGGGTGATGTGTTGGCGGATGCTCACCCCCAGGAGCGTCCGGATTCGCTGATCCAGCTGATAGGCCGAAAGTCCGGCCAGTTTCGCCAGGTCGCTCACCACCAGAGATTCCTCCAAGTGTTCATCGATGTGGCGGAGCACGGTGGACACGGCCTGGAGTTCGCTGGAATAGTCCGATCGGATCGGCAGGTCGCGTGAGATCCCTGCGACGCCAACGATCTCGCCGGCACTGTTGCAGACCGGTTCCTTCCACGTGAGGCACCAGCCCTGGTTGCCGTTCGGGTAGAGATGTAACTCGAGCTTTCCGCGGATGGGGTGGCCGTTGCGAAGGACGTCGAAGTCCTGCTCGGTGAAACTTTCTCCCAGCGGCTCGGGGAAGAGTTCGGCGGCGGTGCGGCCGATGAGCTCATCTTTGTCCTGCCGCTCACAGCGTTCGACGAGCGTTTGGTTTACCGCTGCATAGCGTCCCCGGCGGTCCTTGACAAAGAAGACGCAATCGGGGACAGCGTCGAACACCTCATCGGCAAGCCAAGACCGGCCGAGGTCATGAAAGAAGGCGCTGCGGATCTCGTCCTGCGTCACCCCGTCACCATAGCATTGCGATTCCCGGCTTGCCTATGCCGAATGAGCACTCGCCGCTCAGAATTCTGACAAGACCTCGGTGGTAAGTTCTTGGAAACCATGCAGATCGAAGTCTTCCAGGGGACGATCCCCGCACTCATGACGCCCTGTGCGCCCGACGGCACGCCGAACTACGACGCGCTTGTCGCCACTGGCAAGAACCTCATCGGCGCCGGCATGCGCGCCGTTGTCTATTGCGGCTCGATGGGCGACTGGCCGCTCCTAGCTGATGAACAGCGACGGGAGGGAGTGCGACGCTTGGCCGACGTCGGCGTCCCCGTGGTGGTCGGCACGGGTGCGCCGAGCACGCGCCAGGCCGTGGAGCACGCTGCTCACGCGAGGGAATGCGGCGCTGCTGGTCTCATGCTCATCCCGCGTCTCCTCTCGCGTGGCCTCTCACCGGTGGCACAACGCCACCACTTTTCCGCCGTTCTCCAAGCGGGCGCCGACCTGCCAGCGGTGATTTACAATAGCCCCCACTACGGTTTTGAGACCAGGGCCGACCTCTTTTTCGATCTGCGTCACGAGCACGGCAATCTCGTTGGCTTCAAGGAGTTCGGGGGCGCCGAAGCATTGACCTACGCCGCGGAGCACATCACCAGCGGCGATCCCAATCTCGTTCTGATGGTCGGGGTCGATACCCAGGTCTTTCATGGATTCGTGCGTTGCGGCGCCACGGGAGCGATCACCGGTGTCGGCACGGCTCTCCCGCGTGAGATTCTACGGTTGGTGGATCTGTGCCAGAAGGCGGCTGCGGGCGATGCCAAAGCTTGGCGCCTTGCCGCTGAACTCGACGACGCGCTTCGCGTGCTATCGCGCTACGACGAGGGCCCCGACCTCGTTCTCTACTACAAGGCGCTGATGGTACTGGAGGGGCACACCGCCTACGAGCACCACCTCAATCCCACGGACCGCTTGACCGACAGCCAATTCGGTTTCCTCAAGTCCCAGTGGGAACAGTTTCGCACCTGGTGGTCGCATTGGCCGGGGGCCTGTGGCGGCACGAGACACGACGATCTCATGCGCGGCCAGCGTGTCGTCAGCTAGTCGAAGGGAGTCCGAAGAGGAACTTCCCGTCGGCCACAGCGAACACCAGGCTAGAGGAATAGGAACGCTTCCTGCGCGCCGGGCTGACTGAGTCGGGCGTCTCTCGATAGCGCTCTCCCGAGGCCAAGAGATCCGACATGATTCCTGCCGGATTGCCGGTCTTGAGCACGTTGATGTCGCCTCACGTGTTTCTCATTGGCACTCAAATTTTTTTGGCGAAGCCGGGCATGAGGTCAGTTTTGTCCAATACGCCGCACTGGGAATGCTCCCAATTAGTCGCAACCTCAACTTCTACCCGTCGAGCCACCCCATGAATGCGACCCAGCCGTGGAACCTTGTCTTTCTCTTTGGATTCATCCTCTTCTCTTGCATCCGGTATGTTTTCGCCAGGCGACGTCAGGACGGGACGAATGTGGTGAGCCGATTCGATCGTTTGGAGCGACTCCTTCTCGCGACGATGTTTGCGCCCACCGTCGTGCTCCCGCTGCTGTATCTCCTCACGCCCATCCTTGCCTTCGCAGACTACGAGCCCCCGCTCGTTGTTCCCTTTCTGGGAGCGGCTCTCATGGTGGTTTCGCTATGGGCATTCTGGCGCTCCCACGCTGATCTGGGAAAGAATTGGTCTGTTAGCCTGGAATTACGTGAGGGGCACGAGCTCGTCACGCATGGCGTCTACCGGAGAATTCGTCATCCCATGTACGCCGCCATTTGGTTGTGGTCTGTTTCACAAGGAATGCTGTTGCCTAACTGGCTTGCCGGGTGGTCGATCGTGCCGGTGTTCGCCGTCATGTACTTCCTTCGAGTTCCTCGCGAGGAGGCGTTGATGTGCCAGTCATTCGGGGATGCGTATCGCGAGTACATCCTCCGGACAGGGCGCCTACTTCCGCGCCCGTCGTAGAGCCGGTGGAACGGGCGTCCAGGGATCCTCGGGTTTCTTTCCTCTGGCATCACCGATCGAAGAACTCTATCTTCTGAACTCGAGTTGATCCAGGCGGATCAAACCCATGGCCATCGAATTCCAGTTACCCAGTCCTGCGCTCGCCCATTTCGTGGAGTGTTATTGGTATTGGAGTGGCTCTTCGTCGCCGACCCGAGAGCGGGTGCTGCCCACGGGTGCTGGGCAGCTGATATGCGATCTCTCCAATCCGGGGCAAGCTGTTCTCTGCGGGCCTCGCTCCAAGCCTGTGGAGATCGAGATGGGCGGAGAGGAACGATCATTGATCGGCGTTTTCTTCAAGCCGGGCGGGGTGGCCCGATTCTTTGGCTTGCCGGCGAGCGAGGTGCACAATGGGGAAGCTCCTCTCACGGAAGTCAGCCGCGAGTCCAATGTGTGGCAGGAACAGGTCGTGGAAGCCGCGTTCTCAGATCGACCTTCCAGGGCGTTCCTCAAGCTGAATCATGCGCTGGAAAGCCAGACTCGAACGGTGTCCGGTCGTCGTCCGGAAGTCGGCTTCGCCCTTGGCGAAATCATGAGGCAGGACGGCCCTTCCTTGCGGCCACTGGCTGAGATGGCCCGGCAGGTTGGGCTTTCCCAGCGACAGTTTATCCAGGTCTTCCGAGATGAGGTGGGCATGGCGCCGAAACGCTTTGCTCGCGTCCGCCGGTTTCACAAGGCGATCCATCGGCTGGGAAAGAAGGAGCGATTGGTCGACTGGGCAGATCTCGTGTACGAATGTGGTTACTACGACCAAGCTCATCTGATTCGGGATTTCCACGAGTTTGCCGGACTGACACCCACGGCATACTTGGAACGACGTTGCGATTACCCCACACATGTGAACTTGGAATCGTAGGTCAGTTTTTTCCAATACGCCTCCAACTTGTCTTGCTAGACTCGGCGCCATGAACGATCAGAATTCAGTGAGGCGCTCTACGGTATCGCCCTATCTGGCAGTGTCAGATGGGCATGCTCAAGTGGAGTTTTTGAAGGCTGCCTTCGACGCCCGCGTTGTCGAAGAGGCGATGGAGATACCCGGCAGCCGTTTCGGTCATTGTGAGGTGCTAGTGGGCAATTCGATCGTGATGATCGGCGAGCCGCCCGACGGGAAGACGTATCCCGGCATGATCTACGTGGACGTTGCCGACTGCGATGCTTCCTATCAACGCCTATTGGACGCCGGCGCGACACCTGTGATGCCTCCGAAGGATATGGGAGACGGTTGCCGCCGCGGTGGCGCCGAGGATATGAATGGGAACCGATGGTGGATCGGTTCGGATGCGGGAGGAGAAATTGCGTGATCGTTTTACCAGAGGCCATCACCAAAATCGTGGTGTCGCGAGGCTCAACGCTTGACTGCCGTTCTGATCTCAAGTTGGATTTAGAGAACACGGAAGGGGGATGACTTCCTGATTCCGAAGCAACCGACCAACGTGACCTACACGATTGCATCATGAAACGGAGGGATTTTCTTGAGCAGTGGGGTTTGTCCAATCTTCAGATCAAACTCGGGTTCCTTCAGGCCGAGTTCTCTCCCAGCGACGCCGACCGCGCGGCCGCTTGGGACCTTTACGTCGAGTTGCTCACCCGCATCACCACCCAACCGCTCCCCGATAAGGACGGTGACGAGAAGACGGCGCTGGACAGCGTGTATGCCTTGTTCCCGCTCACCCGTGAGATCCTCCGCCAGCACGGCCCCAACTGCGACGAGTTCGCCAAGCTGGCCATCCCCGTGCTCAACCAAATCATCCGCCCCTTCACCGCCGAATGGCACAAGCGCTCACTGGCCGGCGATTTCGAAGTTCCCGACGCCTGCCAGGAATTCCGTGATACCCTCAAAGAACGCCAGATTGATCTCCGCCGCTACACTCAAGCTCTCGCGGCGATGGCGGAGGTGGAGGACTTGACGGAGTTGGAGGAGGGATAGGAGTAGGGTCGACCAACGCCCTCAGCGGCATCAGCGGTTGAACCTGCCGATCATCATGAAGGCGGCGAAATAGGCGGCCGCAGACACAAGGATGATGGTCGGACCAACAACCGTATTGAGCCGAAGACTGATCTCCATTCCTGCGACAATGAACAGCGCGCACAGTCCGGTGGAACAGAGCATCATCGTGGGCAGGCCGCGCGCAAGTCGGGAACTGATCGCTGGAGGCAGTGTCAGTAGAGCGATCACCATGATGATCCCGATCACATGCACCAGAAGGACGACGCTCACTGCAGTCATGCACAGCAGCAGTAGGTAGAATACAGGAACTGACAAACCGCGGGCCCGAGCGAATTCCTCGTCGAAGCAAATGGCCACGAACTGCTTGTGGAATAGCACGGTGAGCAGGAGCACACCGGCGCCTAGAAGACTCACCATCCAGAGGTCTCGATCGCTGACGAAATTGATGTTTCCGAAGAGCCAGCTCTCGATGCTCACGCCGGCGCGACGGACCTTTTTCACGAAGAGGATGCCCAGTGCCATACCGGTCACCCAGACGGCTCCAATAATCGTGTCTTCTCGTTCGCTGCGCGACAACACCACGGCGCCGATGAGTAGAGCCGAGCCGATGGCAGACAGGAAGGCGCCTAACATCGGGTCGAAGGCCGTCCAGCCGAGCTCATGCCTGGCATAGAGTGCGAAGCCGATACCGCCGAGTGCACAGTGGGCAATGGCGCCTGCAATGTAGGTGATGCGTTTGGTGACGACGTAGGTGCCGACGATACCGAATATGATACTAGATAGCAGTCCGGCAATCAGCGCGGTGCGAAGAAAGCTGAAGAGCGGATTGCCAAGGGCTTCCAGTAGACCACTACCCATGCTTGCTATGGTGATCACAGTCTCCACCTCGATGATGAACGTGCTCTCCAGGCGGGCAGTCCTGATCGTGGCGGACAGCGACGATTCCCTGGCCGAAGATCTCGCGCAGTGTCTTGCCGCTGATGGACGTGGTCGGATGCATATGCACGTGGCGGTTGACGCACAACACGTGCTCAACCCAGCTGGAGACGAACCCCAGGTCGTGTGACACTAGCACGATTGGCATTTCGGTCGCAAGTTCGCGCAAGGTTTCGTGGAACTGCTTCTCGAACGTCTGGTCGACGTTTGCCGTCGGTTCATCAAGCAGCAGCAGGCGCGGTTCGTCAACCAAGGCTCGCGCGATCAACACTCGCTGCCGCTGTCCTCCAGAGAGTTCGGAGAAGCGTCGACGGGTAAAGCCGTCCAGATCGACACGCTCCAAGGCCGCCTCGGCTGCCTCCTTGTCGCGGCGCCTGAAGGGGCCGAGGTGCAATCCGCTGCCAAATCGGCCCATGAGAACGACATCGAGCACGGTGATGGGGAATCGCGGGTCGAAGTGTAGCGACTGAGGCATGTAGCCGATCGCGGCGCGTGATTCGTCCGGGGGCCGGCCCAATACGCTTATGGTTCCGGCTTGGGGCTTTAGCAGCCCCAGTACTAACTTGATGAGGGTGGACTTGCCGCCGCCGTTAGGACCCACCACACAGATGGACTCATGCTTGTCGAGTCCGAAGCTAGCATCCTCGATAATCGGCGTGGATCCATCATAGGAAAAGTCGACGTTGTTGAACTCGAGGGCTGCAGCCATAGTGATTCTCAGGACGGCCCCGAAGTAAGCTCAGGACGTGCCGGCGATAGCCTCGGCGATTCGCCGAATGTTGGCAAGCACGTCCCGATCCAGCGGATCGAGAGACTCAACCCGTGCGCCCAGCTGTTCGGCAATGGTCTTGGCACTACGGTCGTCAAACTGCGGCTGCACGAAGAGCGTCTTCATTCCCTGTTTCTTGGCTTGATCGATGAATGCGGCCAGTTCGTTAGGGGTCGGCTCGTTCCCGTTCACCTCCACCGCAACCTGGTAGAGGGCATAGGTGTTGCCGAAGTAGCCGAAGGCGGGGTGGAAGACGAAGAAGTCCTCACCCACCTTGGGCTCGAGCAGCTTTTCGAGGTCTTTGTGAAGCGCATCGAGTTCGGATTGAAAAACCTCGAGATTCTGGTCGAAATCGGCCCCGTGTTCCGGCAGAGCGGCTTTCAAGGCAGCGGCGATGTTGGCCGCCTGCACCTTCACGAGAGGTGGAGACAGCCAGACGTGGGGATCGTCCTCTCCGTGCTCGTGATGATGGTGGTCGTGGTCGTGGGCATCACCTGCCGCATCGGAATCCGCGTGCCCATCTTTCTCCGAGGAGTGGTCAGCATGATCACAGATTGAAGGAATCTTCTCGAACCCCTCCGACATGGATACCACTTGCAGACCACTGTTGGCGGTTTCAATGCGCTCGCGGAGCTCCTCTTCGAAAGGCATCCCCACCGTGATGTAAAGATCGGCTTCACTCAATACGGCCATCTGTGCCGGTGTCGGCGAAAAGCTATGCGGATCCTGGCCCGGTCCGACCAACACATCGACCTGAACATGAGCGCCCCCGACGCGCTGGACGAAGTCTGCCTGCGGCGGCACGCTGACGATGACGTTGAGCCCTTTGGAAACAGAGTCGGATGCGGGCTTGTCGCAGGCCTGCAGCATGGCGACGGCGAGGGCGCCGCAGACCGGTAGAATCCAGGTTCGGAGTGAGGATGGGTCCATTGGGATAAAGTGGAGCGTTGGAGTGATACTGCAACTTATTTGCATTATTGAGTTGACTCAAAGGGAATCTATTGCAAATAAATTGCGGTAGTATTGCAACTTATTTGCAGTAATCTTTTTATGATCACCGCTGCCGTTTCCAGGCCTCTCGTTCAGAAACCATGGTTTGACGCCGATCGGGTGGGCGTCTTTGCCTCGGTGCTCTGCGCCATTCACTGTGTGCTCACGCCAATTCTACTCTTGATGCTGCCCGCCTTCGGACGTGCGTGGTCTCATCCCGCATCGCATTGGGGGATGGCGCTGTTCGTGGTCCCGGTGGCCGCCTTCACACTCACTCGGGGATTCCGGAAGCACCGGCGCCGCTGGGTCGTCGGTGCCGGTATGTTGGGAATGGCGTTCGTCCTCGTTGGAGCCGCCGTGCCCTACCTAGGCGAGAACCCCGCGTCCAGTAGCGGTGGCAGCCCGAGTTCAGAATCCAACGTCGCCATGGCCAAGCTAACCGAGGAGGATGCCGAGGTTGAAGGCGCGACCATCGTTGTGAGCGAGGAGCAGTGCGCGACTGAATGTGAGAGCGAGGAGCGGTGCGCGACTGAATGTGAGAGCGAGGAGCGGTGCGCGACTGAATGTGAGACTGTGGGTGCGAAAGCCAACACGACTCATTGCGAGGATCTCTGCTGCCCGACGCTTCAAGCCGGTACCGATGGCGGTTGGAAACTCCACATTCCTTTGGCGAGCATCCTAACCACGCTCGGTGGTCTCTCGCTCATCGCGACCCACCTGGGCAACCTCTGTTGCTGCTCCGCGTGCAAGACACAAAACGAACTCATTTGATCGATGGCTAGCGCAACTCAAGCTGCTCAATGGGACTTTGCCGAGCGTCAATCGGTGGAGCAAGTCGAAGAAGGGTATGCACTGGCTCCCAAGTTTGCCGCCGACGGTAC
This sequence comes from Verrucomicrobiales bacterium, assembly GCA_028281705.1. Taxonomy (GTDB): domain Bacteria; phylum Verrucomicrobiota; class Verrucomicrobiia; order Verrucomicrobiales; family DEV007; genus JAACDM01. Next base: position 5,252 of record JANQJH010000238.1, on the reverse strand, counting down.
GCTTCCGTGTTTCACGCGTCACGCCGAAACAGGCGAGATGCTCATGGCTGCGTTTATGAATGCCGAAGCGCTTCGTCTAACGATTGATACGAAGCTTGCGCATTACTGGTCGCGGTCGCGGCAAAAACTTTGGAAGAAGGGAGAGACGTCGGGAATGCATCAGCATGTGCAGCGCATTCTCATTGACGACGATCAAGACTGTGTCGTCATCGATGTGCTTCTTCAGGCCCCTTCGTTGGGAGGCAATGAAGCTTCCTGCCACGTGGGCTATCGAAGCTGCTTTTATCGTGAGATCATTCCTGGCGCGGCGGGTGGGGGACCCGAACTGCGTTTCATCGAGCAGGAGAAGGCCTTTGATCCGCTCAGCGTCTACGCCAACACGCCAAATCCAACACAACTCTAGCTGAAGGATGTGCCACCCAAGGTTTCAACGTGTGATTTCGCGGCGATTGGTTGCCATGCTGATTGGGGTAGTGTCCACCACCCTGCTGAATCTCAATGCACAAGGCCAGCGCTTGACGAATAAGGGGCTCGATCCCTTGGAGAAGGGGCATATTGATCTCACTTATATTTACGCTGATGGGAAATGGGATGTCTTTCTGGCGGTCGACGAGGAGAAACTGCTCCCGATCGATGATCCGGTGCAAGGCCCGGGGATACCTAGCTTGGCGCCGGGTGACAATGTCATGGTCGCTGCCGATCATGCATTTCCCAATGGGTCTCGCATTATGCGAGCGGAAGGATCTGAATGGGATTTCCTCGGGGTAGGACCAAACGAACCTCTGTGGTGGATCCCTCAGACGAATTGGAGGTGCGTTTGGCCGGGGATCGTGGTGCGTGGCCCGTTCGCGCGATACTTTGAAGATGACCCGCGTATCAACGCCACGGACGATTGGGTCACCTTACATTTGCGGGACGTGCGTTTCACCGGCATTTCGGACAAGGGCGATTACACGACCTCTAAAGACGGTCACTTTTCGACGTGGAACACCTCGGCAACGCGCGGGGTAACGGCGTGGATGGCCTCTGCAGACGGTATCGATGAATCAGACGCGTTCTTCATCAGTGGCACGCTGAGCCATGCGCACTTCACCTGGGGGTTCTCCAGGCGGGGGATCTACGAGATCGATCTTCAAGTTTCCGCCATTCATCAGGGAACGGGGCAGGCCATCGTCTCGGACACGGCAACGTATCACTGGGCGGTCGGGGGCTACGCCCAGTGGCTCACGGACTATTTCTCGACCCAATCCTTGTTGGATCTATCCCTAACGGGACCACAGGCTGATCCCGATGGTGATGGCTTTGTGAATCTTCATGAGTATGCTTTCGATACCCATCCACGAGTCGGTGAAAGTTCTTCCCTTGGTCATTTGGAGGACATCACCACGCCGCAGTTGCTCCCAGATGAGAAGGGCTTGGTGCATTTTTGTTACGGTCGGCGAAAGGCTTCTTGGTCACCCCAGATCCAGTATTTCCACGAAACCTCGCGTGACCTGCAGACCTGGCATCCGATGCCGGAGGACGGGATGCGCATCGAAGAATCATTAAGAAATCAGTGGGAAGTCATCCACTTGCCTCTCCCCGAATCACCTTCCGAACGCCACTACTACCGCGTTCGGGTTACCCTCGACCCCTAACCTGTCCGTCTCTCATGCAACGTATCCTCCATAGGCTCATCCTACCAGGCTTCGCGCTTGGCCTGTTCCTCCTCCCCGTACGGTCTGAAGAAGACCACGATCACGATCATGGTAGCGGCAAGATCGAGTTGGAAACACTTCATGCCGACGTTGAAGTGGCCTACGAGGATGGCGGGCTTGAGTTGCATATCCACGATGAAAGCACGGACACGGAGCTGGAACCGGGCAGTGTGATCTTACCCGTTCCCGAACTCGCTGAGTCCGCTGTTCCGGAGAATGCAGATTTTGCGTTCCTGGGGAACGCCGGTGATCCTTTGTGGATCCTCCCTCAGGTCGCCCAATCGAATGTTCTCTTCCTCGGAGTCGCTGCGGGAGAGGTCGAAAACGGCGTCCTGATGAATGACACCGCCTACGTCGAACTGGTGTCTGTGGACGGCCCCGGACAGTTCTTTGTCTACGACACCGACGCCTTTGGAAAACCTAACGTGATGATCAACTCCGCCGATGGCATCAGTGGCGACGACCGGCTGACCGTCCTCGCAGGGAGTCATTTCCATGTCGACTGGACCTTCACCGCCGAGGGCGACTACGAGATCACTTTTGTCATTCATGCGACGCTCGCCGATGGCACGCCCATCGAAAGCGAACCAGCAATGCTCTTCTTTGAAGTTGGCCATCACGAGGAAGAGGACGACGGGCACGGTCACGATCATGGCCATGGCGACGATCTGATCGAGTTGGAAACCGGTCATGCCGACGTGGAAGTGGCTTATGAGGATGGCGAGCTTGAGTTGCACATCCATGATGAAACCACGGACACCGAACTGGAACCGGGGAATGTGATCTTGCACGTGCCAGAGATTGCGGAGACCAGCGTTCCAGAGGGTGCGAGTTTCGCCTTCCTCGGGCATGCCGGTGATCCTCTGTGGATCCTACCTCAGGTCGCTCAAGCGGACGTTCTCTTCCTCGGAGTTGCTGCGGGAGAGGTCGAAGATGGCGTCCTGATGAATGACACGGCCTACGTCGAACTCGTGTCCGTCGACGGTCCGGGAAATTTCTTCGTCTATGACACCGACGCCTTCGGTGTGCCTAACGTGATGATCAATTCGGCCGATGGCATCACTTCTGATGACCGGCTCACGGTCCTGGCAGGGAGTCATTTCCATGTGGATTGGACCTTCGACGTCGAGGGCGACTACGAGATCACCTTTGTTATTCATGCGGCACTGGCCGACGGCACGCCGATCGAAAGCGAGCCCGCCACACTCGCCTTTGAGGTGGGCCATCACGGAGAGGCCAGCCTGGCTTTCACCTTTGATACCTTTGAGGTACCCGATGCGACGGCCACGACCATTAGCGATATCCAGAACGACGGCACCCTGGTCGGCCGTTACCTTGACGCCGCGGGCCTGAGCCAAGGCTTTATCCAACGTGGCGAAGAGCTGACCACCTTCAACATCACGGGAACGACGAACACGTTCCCGGGAGGCATGAACAGCCAGGGCCAAGTGGTAGGATTCTACCGTGACGCCGCCGATCCTGAGATCCAGTATGGTTTCATTCGCGAAGCCGATGGCTCCGTAACCTCCATCGAACCAGAAGGACAGACCTTCACTTACGCCTGGCGCATCAATGACAGTGGCCAGGTGAATGGCTACTGGTTCGAAAACGATCCGTTTTTCATCCGCAGCTTTCAGCGCGCGGCCGATGGCAGCATGCAAGATTTTGCCTTCGAAGGTTCGCCCACGGGCACGGTGACGCGCGGTCTGAACGACGCTGGCGTGCAGGCGGGTTGGAAATGGACCGAAGACTTTAGTTTGCAAGGGATCACCTGGGAAGATGGCGCCTTCAGCGAGCCCTATGTCGTGGACGGCTGGGCCCACACTTTGCCGGGTGACATCAACAACAACGGCGAGATGGCCGGGACGGTCAACGACAGCAACTTCGAACGCAATGCGGGCTTCTTCCGCGATGCCGACGGAGAGATCACCGTCTTCAATCCACCGGGTGCCACGAGCGTGGAAATCTTTGGGCTCAATGACGAGGGCGACATCGTGGGAGAATATGCCGATGCGAGCGGCAAGCGGCGCGGATTCATCGCGCATCCTGCGGCCGCCATCGCTGAAGGGCATGCCGACGTCGGTCTCGCCTACGAGGATGGCGAACTGGAGTTGCACATTCACGACGAAGAAGCCGACGTCGAACGCCCTCCAGGTGAAGTTGCCATCCTGCTGAATGAAGATGCCGAGCAAGCCATTCCGGATACCCTGGACTTCAGCTTTCTGGGCGATCCTGACTATTCCGTGTGGGTCTTGCCGCAAAGTTTTGACGAGCATCTCCCGTTCCTGGGATTGAGCGCCGAGGAGGTGCCAGAAGGGATCTTCGTGGATGATCTCGTCTCGCTCGAACTCGTGAGTGTGGACGCCTTGGGTGACTTCTTCGCTTACCGTTCGGACGGCTTTGGAAACATCACCGTGATGATGGATAGCGCCAACGGGATCCAAGCGGAACAAGATCGTATTTCCGCCGCCTCGGGCAGTCATCAACACCTCAACTGGGCCTTCAATGCGTCAGGCACTTACCGCATCGGCTTCCGCGTCACCGGTAGTCTACAGGCGGGTGGCGAAATCGCTGGAGAGACGATGTTCGTGACCTTTGTCGTTCCGGAGGCGGAACGCCCGCAGCCGGCTCCCGATCCGGGCGACGACGACTTTGTCCGATTGACGCAAGGCGAAGTCGATCTGGGCGTGGCCTTTGAGGATGGCGCCTTCGATCTCCACCTTCATGATCATGCGGCCGACATCGAATACGAATCGGGTGACGCGCGGCTCCATGTGGCCGCTCTCGCCAAGTCGACCGTTCCCGATGATCCCAACTTCAGTTTCCTGGGCACGCCGGACAATGCCGTCTGGATTCTGCCACAGCGTGAGAATCCCAAGCTCCTTTTCCTGGGCCTCGCGGGTGAGGAAATCGAAGCGGGGGTCTTTCAAGATGAACGAGTCGAACTCTCGATCGTCAGTCTGGTGGGCCCCGGCGACTTGTTCCTGTATGGCGTTGACGGATTCGGAGCTGCGGACGTGCATTTCAACAGTCAGGACGGTTTAACCGAGTCGGATCGCTATGAAGTAGCAGTGGGTAGTCATGCTCATGTGAACTGGGCCTTCACCGAGCCCGGCCTCTACGAGTTGACCTTGCAGGCTTCCGGCACCCTAGCCGAGGGTGGGCTGGTGCAAAGCGAACCGACGACCTTCATTTTCGAAGTGGAGCCGATCGAACTGCACATCGACGTCGTTCAAGATGACCACGGTCACATCGAGGTCTTGTTTGCCACTCAGGACGGTATCGTTTACCAAATGGAAACGTCCACGGATCTCCAGACCTGGGAGAATGAAGGTCAAGCGTTCATCGGAACGGGCCGGGACAAGACGTTGGAACTGCCTTCCGACTCTCAAGGTCTCTATACGCGCTTGAAGATCGTCGATAACGACTGATACCCGGACGTCAAGTCAAGCGAGCTGAACGGATTTCGATGCAAGGCTCCCAGGAGCGTCCGAGTGCATCTCTGCGACGGCTAGGTTGCACACCGGCCCCGCAAGAAGTTCGAGACGTCGTTCG
>JANQJH010000152.1 GCA_028281705.1 Verrucomicrobiales bacterium | reverse complement strand
GGAGGAAAGTGGGTGCCGTTGGCCGTGGTGGCAAGCGCGGACTCGGTCCTCATCCCGTTGACCCTCTTCCCTCTTCCCCTTTTTGTGACTTCCGTGCCGTTCGTTGACCCCTCAATTGGTCACCGAGGCGCCTTCAGTTGAACTGCTTCCGGTATTGCATTGGGGTCAATCCCATCGCCTTTTTGAATTTCACGGTGAAGGAACTCTGGTCGTAGAATCCGAGTTCTAAGGCGATGTCCCCATCGAGAGCGAGCGGTTCCTCAACATCTCTCAGGCATCGTGGATGCGCATCTTCATGATGTACTGCTGCGGGGTCAGGTTGAAATAGCCTTTGAACTTGCGCTCGAACTGACGAAGAGAAATCTCGCAGGATTCCGCTAGTGCACTGATGGAGATCTTCTCCCGGCAGTGACCATAGATGAAGTCCACCCCAATGCGGAGATGGTCGCCATTTGCTAGCGCAGCGGGGACGAGAAGATCCTCGCCAATGCGGGCGCCTGGATCCGTTCTGGTTCGGATTCTGAGGCGTCGCTTGGGCGTTGACAGTTCGAGCGCGTTTCTTTAGGCGAGGGGGATGATGGTGCCACTGCGATTTTTTGTATTACTCGTGATCACCCTGACCCTGGTTCACGGAGTGGAGGAGGAGCAGCCTCCCAATGTGGTCCTCATCTTTACGGATGATCAGGGGTATGAGGACTTGGGGTGCTTCGGTTCGCCTCTGATCAGCACGCCACATCTGGACCGGATGGCGGCGGAGGGAAGAAAGTTCACCAGTTTCTACTCGGCCAACTCGGTCTGCTCGCCTTCGCGTGCGGCTCTCTTGACGGGATGTTATCCTACGCGGGTGAGCGTTCCCGGCGTGTTGTTTCCGCGGCACGATACGGGCTTGAATCCGGATGAGATCACGATCGCCGACGTGCTGAAAGAGCGCGGCTATGCCACCGCATGCATCGGGAAATGGCACCTGGGGCACAAGCCGTCCCTCTTGCCCACGCGTCAGGGTTTCGATTCCTATTACGGCATTCCCTATAGCAATGACATGACGATCGATCCGGCGGCAACGCTGGATGACGAGATCGTCTTTCGTGCCGGCATGACGCGGGAGCGCTTGGTGGGAACGGAGAACCCGCCGAAGAACTGGGTGCCTTTGATGCGGGACGAGGCCGTGATCGAGTACCCGGCGGACCAGACGACACTGACAAAGCGCTACACGGAAGAGGCTCTTCAGTTTATCGAAGAGAATGTGGAGAAACCCTTCTTCCTCTATCTTCCGCACACGATGCCGCACATCCCGCTTTTCGCCTCGGAAGCCTTCCGCGGGACGAGCCGGCGCGGACTCTACGGAGATACGATTGAGGAGATCGACTGGAGCGTGGGCCAGATCCTTCAGGCGCTGAAAGATCACGGGATCGACGAGCGGACACTGGTGATTTTCACGACGGACAATGGCCCGTGGAAATTGAACAAGGGGCGGGGCGGGAGTGCCTATCCCTTGCGCGGCTACAAGTTCTCCACCTTGGAGGGCGGGATGCGCGTTCCGTGCCTCATGCGATGGCCCGGGCGGATCCCAGCGGGGACCGTGACGGACACGGTGGCGGCGACGATCGATCTCTTGCCTACCCTGGCCAAATTGGCCGGTGGGGAACCGCCGAGCGACCGGGTCATCGATGGACGGGACATCTGGCCCATCATGGCCGGCCTGCCGGAGGCGCAAACGCCGCACGAGTTCTATTACTTTTACAAGGGGCAGCGACTGGAAGCCGTGCGCAGCGGCCCCTGGAAACTCCGCCGCGTGGGCAAGACGAGGCGCGAAGAGGCAAGTGTCGCACTCTATCACTTGGGCGACGATATTACGGAATCGGTCAACCTGGCGGAGAAGCATCCCGACAAGGTGGCCGAACTCACAGCGAAGATGGAATCCTTCGATGCCTCGCTGAAGGCGGCGGTGAGACCTGCGGGCAAAGATTGACATCCGCGGGCGGGACCTGGGGCAAGAGGACGCCCTTACCGGACAAACTCATTCAGATAGCGGATGCCGCGCCGGCACCATTCCTTTTCCTCGGCGATGGTGGATTCCACATCGTCCTCGGGAGCGGTCCAGTGTTCCACGATGGCGCTGCGGCATTTGCCGATTTCAGTCAGGCGGTCCATGACCGATTTTACCGGAAGAAATCCCTCTCCCACCGCTGTGCCCTCGATCAAGAGGCCGAGCATGTAAGGCTGGCGTCGCACGCGAAAATCTTTGAGGTGAAAGTTCACGGTGTAGGGTAGCAAGGTATCGATCGTCTCCCGGAAGCCCTCGCCGCAACCGTAGGAATTGACGCTGTCGAGACAAAGGCCGAGCCACGGGCTGTCCACGGCGTCAAACCAGGCGGCGAATTGTTGGGCTTGAAAGCGATCGTGGTTTTCGATTGCCAGAATGATCTCTCGCTCGCCGCACTTGGCGGCGGCCTGGCCGAGGATCTCTGGCAATTTGTCAAAGCTCGGTTCAAAACCGGGGCTGTCGATGACGAAGCGGAGGATGGGGGAATCGGCTTCCTGCGCGATCTCGAGATGCCTCGCCAGGTTGTCGTCCATCAAGCCGCGCCCGCCGATCTCGACGAAGAGTCCCAGGTCCTCGGCTTGCTTCCAGAGATCCTTTCGGGCTGCGGAAGATAGTTCGATCAAGGGAGCATTGTCGGCGATCTGCACACCCTCGTATCCCCATTGCTTTGCCAGGTCGAGAAACTCGGGAAACCGCAATGGCTTTTCGACCGGGTAGCCGGGAATCCCCCAGGCCCAGTTCAATGCGTAGGTGGATAGTCCGATTCTCATATGGCAGTATGTGCAATATATTGACAAATATGCAATTTGTGGCTTGCGGTGAAACGCGATCATCGCGAACACTGTTCGCCGATGCCCAAGTTAGCCGAGAACCCGAGCATGGCCGAGCTGAGGGCGGCGCCATCGCCATTCTGGGCGTGGAATGCCTGGCCATCACCCTGGTGACCTCTCAAGGCGATCACTTCTATGGAGGTATTGTCAGGTTGTTGAAGAGATGAATGACTAACTAAGTGGATGCTAACGATTTTCGCAAGAATGATTCAATGAACATCGCCACAGAATGACGACTCACGTTACCATCATGGGAGCCGGGGGGAAAATGGGCTGCCGCATCCTGGACAATCTCAAAGACAATTCTGCCTACGAGGTTGCCTGTGTGGAAATCGGGGAGACGGGTTTGCGGAACCTGGCCCAACGAGGATGGAGTGCCGCCCCTCAGGATGAGGTCCTGCCCCTAACCGACGTCGTGGTCCTGGCCTTGCCCGACCGTCTCATTGGCAAATTGTGCCCCGCGATCGTGCCAGTGCTCAAGTCCGGAGCGATGGTGGTCTCCCTCGATCCGGCCGCGGCCTACGCGGATGTCATTCCGACGCGTGAGGATCTCGCTTATTTTGTCTGCCATCCGTGTCATCCGCCTCTTTTTCAGGTGGAAGATACCCGGGAAGCTCAGACGGATTGGTTCGGCGGCGTGGCCGCGAAACAAAGCGTGGTTTGCGCGCTCTATCAGGGTAGCGATGAAGATTACCAGCGTGGCGAAGACCTGGCTGCGGAGATGTTCAAGCCCATATTGCGCAGGCACCGGATCACGGTGGAGCAAATGGCGATCCTCGAACCTGGGATCGTCGAGACCACGGTGGCAAGTTTGCTGACGGCGTGCCGGCAGGCCATGGAAGCGGGCATCGAGATGGGCGTCCCGCGGCAGGCGGCGGAAGATTTCGTTCTCGGTCACCTCCGGACGGAATTGGCCATCATTTTCGGCGCCTCTGGATTCCCGTTCTCCGATGGTGCTCTCCTGGCGATCGAGCAAGCCCAGCCGAAACTATTGCGAGATGACTGGAAGGAACAGATTACGAATTTGGACAACATCCGGGGGAGCGTCAAACGGATCACCGAATCTCTATAACATTGGCGATCCATAGAGCTTTGGCCGGCCTCCCAACGTGGGACCGGCGTCCCACCGGTCTTTTGAAGTTTTGTGATCGCCGGTCCCACGTTGGGTCTCTGTCTCTACCTACGGCTTCATACAGAAAATGACTCAGGTTTTGGCCCAACCGTAAATGCTCATTTGCGCCTTTTTCCAGAAACTGGTAAACTTCTCTAAAAAGGCCCCGATGAAGATCTCCCTAGAAGTAGATGAAGAGCAGCACCGCTACATCAAAGCGGCGGCTGCCCTTGATGGTCAATCGATTAAGGATTTCATCCTCTCGCGCATCTTTGCCAAAGGCCTAGGGAGAGGAGGGGCGCCGGAGCATCTAAAGGTTGGCTCTGCTGCTGATATCCGCTCGAAGATTGAGGAAGCGATGAACTCGGAAGTCCTGGATGGGGCAACCGCCATGAAAGAGCTTCGAGAGGAGCTTCGCGTGAAGCATGGCGTCTAACTTTGGGCTGCGGGCTCGGGCAAAACAGGACCTGCAAGAGATCATCGAATACATCGCTGCCGACAATCCTAAGGCGGCGCTTTCCTTCTACGACCGGTTCCTTCGAAAGTTTGAGCTTCTCTCTTCACAGCCAAACTTGGGCGTTGCGCGGCCAGTGCTCGGGGACGGGATTCGGATGCTGGTCCTTGGAAATTATCTCATTCTCTATCGCATTGCAGACGGCTCTCCTGAGATTCTGAGAGTCTTGCATGGTGCGCGCGACATCGGAGCAGATGACATGAGAGGGTAAAGTTACGTATTGTGTGAAGTCAAAATCCTGTAGGGATGCCTTCGCTTCTGAGGGTATGCCGGGGTGCGGTCGACGGTCCCACGTTGCTATACCCCAACGTGATACCGGCGTCCCGCCAGCCTTTTGATTTCGTGTGGTTGCTGCGGTCGACCGGCGAGACGCCGATCCCACGATATTGCCTCCCAAGCTGGGATCGGCTTTCCCCCTAAGCTTCCCGCGATTGGGGGACCTCGCGGGCATTTCCGGATTGGGCGGGGTTTGGATGCTTGTCGCCTGAATTCTTGACCCCAGATCCTGTCTCTCTTAGAGGACCTACTACGATTCTATGGATACCACGCCACCGCCCGAGAATGTCCCTGAAACGTCCGAGTCTGAGCCAGACCGGAGAGAATTCCTGCAAAAAGCAGCCTGTGTGGCCCTCGGTGGCGCGGCGACCCTGGTCCCGGTGGGGGCTGGGGTGACCGTCCTGGTGAGTCCCGTGTTTGAGGAGAGCGCGGGCGGGCTCTTGGTACGGCTGACGGCGGTGGAGGCGCTGCAGCCGAAGGGGGCTCCGCAGCTGTTCAAGGTGGTGGCGGAGCGGAAAGACGGCTGGACCCGGCATCCGCTGACCGAGATCGGCAGCGTGTTCGTCCAGCGGGTGGGCGAAGGAGAGGCGGTGGAAGATTTCCAGGTTTTCAATGCTTCCTGCCCGCATCTGGGTTGTGCGGTGGAATATCTCGCGGAGGAGGGCAATTTTTCCTGCCCTTGTCACAGCAGTACCTTTGCCTCTACGGGAGAGGTCCTGAATCCGGATAGCCCGAGTCCGCGTGGTCTCGATTCGCTCCGGGTGGAGATCCGCGAGGGTGATCTCTGGGTGGAGTACCTGAACTTCAAGGCCAACATCAAACAGAAGCTTCCCGTCGCCTAGTCTAGCAAATTATGAAAGCACTTCTCGGTTGGTTGGATCAGCGCACGGGATACCGCAGTCTCGTCAAGGAAGCTCTTTTCGAAAGCGTGCCCGGAGGGGCGCGCTGGCGCTATGTCTGGGGCAGCACTCTCACGTTTGCCATCGTGATGCAGTTCATCACCGGCATCATCCTGTGGATGTTTTACAGCCCCAGCTCGCAGACGGCTTGGGAAAGTGTTTACTACATTCAGGAGGAAGTGCCGGGGGGCTGGCTCCTGCGCGGGATCCATCACTGGACGGCCCAGGTGATGACGGTGCTTCTCCTGCTGCATCTCTTGCAAGTGGTAATCGACGGCGCCTATCGAGCGCCGCGGGAGCTCAATTTCTGGTTCGGCATGGGTTTGTTAGGCATCACTCTGGCGATGTCCTTGACGGGTTACCTCTTGCCCTGGGACCAGAAGGGTTACTGGGCGACCAAGGTGGCGACCAATCTTACCGGCGGGGTGCCGTTCATCGGTGACTACCTCCAGCGCGTGGTGGTCGGCGGGGTGGATTACGGGCATCACACCTTGACCCGTTTCTTCGCCCTCCATGCAGGAGTCCTGCCATTTTTGCTCATCGCCCTGATCGCGGCGCACGTCTATCTCTTCCGGCGCCACGGGATCACGGTGAAGATGCCGAAGAAAGGGCCCGATGCCTACTTCTGGCCGGACCAGGTCTTGAAGGATGCGGTGGCCTGTCTGGCCGTCCTGGCCACGGTGCTGGTCTTCGTCTTCTGGCAGCACGGCGCTCACCTGAGCGCCCCGGCCAATCCGGCGGAGCAGTTCTCCGCAGCCCGTCCCGACTGGTATTTCATGTTCCTTTTCCAGCTCTTGAAATACTTTCCCGGCGACCAGGAAATCCTGGGGATTGCGGCGCCCATCTGGGGCTCGGTCATCGTCCCTGGGGCCTTGTTTGCCGCCTTCATGGCCCTCCCCTTCGTCGGCGCCTTGAAGTGGCGGGTGCCGGTGTTCAAATGCCGTCTGGGCGATTTCTGTTCCGTCGTTTTCCTCATTCTCTGCATCATCGGCTTCATTTTTCTCACGAGCGTGGCGTTCTATCACGATCGCTATGATCCGGAGCATGCGCCCCATTTCCTGGCGGCGGTGGAACAGGCCGAGAGAGACGCGGCCCGGGTGAAGACCTTGGTGGCGGAGAACGACGGCATTCCTCCCGAGGGCGCCCTAGCGTTGTTGCGCAATGACCCCCACACCCAGGGGCCGCGCTTGTTCAAGGCGAACTGTGCCTCCTGCCATACCTATGGGGGTGAGAATGGCATGGGTGAATTGGTGGAGGATCCGACGGCTGCCGATCTCAAGGGTTTTGCCAGTCGTGAGTGGTTGACCGAGTTTCTCTCGCCGGAGCACATCGCGACGGCGAAGTACTGGGGGAACACCAAGTTCGTCAATCCTGATGAAGGTGAGAGGGTGAGCAAGATGGTGAACTTCGTGCTCGATGATGTCTCGGAGTTTGGCGACGTGGAGAAGCGCCTGTTAGAGGAGCTGATCATTGGGCTCTCGGCCGAGGCCAAACTTCCGGCCCAGGCCGAGGCGGATGCGGAGGCGGCGGATATCGTGGCCCAGCTCCCCGAGTTGTTAGGCGAGGACGGTCTGGCCTGCACCGATTGTCATCATTTTCAGGGTGAAGGTCGCCGGCCGGACCTCACGGGTTACGGCTCGCGGGAATGGACGATCGATTTCATCAAGGACCCGTCCCACAAGCGATTTTACGGGGATCGGAACGATCGCATGCCGAGTTACGGTCCCATGGGGGAGAAACCGGCCAAACTGTCTGATCGGGATATCGAACTGATCGTCGACTGGCTCCGGGCGGTGCCGCTGCCGACTCCTAGCGGTCACTGAGCGAGACGGTGCCATCTCCTGTGCAGATTTTTTGCCCCAACTGCGCCCTGCAGATCTCGATTGAGGAGGGGGTCTTGGGGAGCAAGGGGCAATGTCCGCGGTGCAGCCACAAATTCATCGTTTCGGCGGCGCATCGACACCCGCCGGACGGGGACGATTTGGGGACGGCTCCGACCATCAAGATCGTCAAGGATGAGGGCTTCGACTTCGATTTGGGACCGGGGCGGACGCGGTGGGTCGGCTCCGAGAGCTTCGTCTTGGCCGTCATCGGGATGGTCCTGCTCATGGTGGCCGCGGCAGTGGCGCTGTGGAGCAGCACCGTGGCCTCGAGACCGGTGTGGCTGGGGCTCCCGGCGAGTTGGCATGGGCCGTTCGGCTACGGAGCCATGGCCATCCTCATTGCCGCCCTGGGAATGGAGATCCTGGGCCGAAACCGGCGCTTCGAGTATCTCCAGGGCGCCCTGCCCATTCTTCTCGGGATGGCGATCCTCGGTCTGTTCGGCGCGCAGGTGACGGGCGCCTGCGCGCCGCCAGGATCGGGCGGTCACGTGGCCATGGCCCTCTTTGCCAGTCTCATGGCGACGGTGGCGCTGGTCCTGGCTTCGCATCTGCAGGAACGGCCCGAGCGGGACCGGACGATGATCCTGGTGATCATCGCTCTGGGTATCGGGGCTCTCTTGGTGGCCGCCCATTTAGGGAAGTCGGGCCTGGAGACGGTTTGAGACATCCCGTCATGTCGGGGTTGTCAGTGGGGAGACTCTCTCGTAACTACCTGCGTAACTTTTGACTGTGAACATGCCTTTGATGAATCGGATTGTGGCCGCCCTGGGACTGCTGATGCTGGTTTCCTCCTGTCGTGAAGACCGGGGGCCGGTCGTTCCCGAATTGCAGCCCATTTCCGCCCCGCGCACCCCCTACAAGGTCGATGCCACCTCGGACGAGCGTTTTCTTCCCCATGCGGACCGGTCCAAGCGGTTTCGGTATTTCCCGGGGAGTTCCTGGGCAGAACTGCGATCGACGCAGTTTCGGACCCTGAACTTCGCCTTCGGGCCGGACGGGGTGGGCGAGTGTTACCTCTCCGAGATCGTCGGCTTCGTCGATGGCGGCTTGGACAACGTCAATCGCTGGCGGGTGCAGCAGATGGGGCTGGCGCCGATGGTGAGCGGCGACCTCAAACAATTGCCTCGCAAACCCTTTGCCGGTGGTGAGGGTGTCTTCGTCAAGCTGGACGGCAGCTTCAAGGGCATGGGCGAACAGGGGGGGCGCGAGGGGTATCGGATGCTGGGCATGTTGTTCACCCGGGGATGTGAGGCTTACTCGGTGAAGATGACCGGACCCAGGGCGCTATTGGAGCGTGAGGAAAGCGAGTTCCTCGCCTTCTGTGAGACCTTGACCATCGTGCCGGACATGAACCGGGACCCCTACATGCAGCTCAAAGTGGGCCCGTTCGAGTTTCTCCGTCCCTGTGATTGGGATTATTTCGTCCCTGATCATGATGCCGTGGTGCGACGTCCCCTGGGATTTACCATCGGGGAGAACAAGGAGGCCACGGCGGACATGGGCATCATCCTCGATCCGGCCCAGGGAAGCCTGGCGAAGGTGCTCAACGGCTGGCTCGAGAAACACGGCCGCGAGCCCTTGGCCGATGAAGCCGCGATCGCGTCCCTGCCGGATCAAGCCTTGCTCGGGGCCATGGGGAAATGGCTCGAGATCGAGGAGGGCGGCAAGACTTTTGTGGGCATTGTCAGTCAGCTCAACTCCGAGGGGCACGAACCGATGACGATCGTGGCGACCCTGCGGGGCCCCTCGGACCTGGTCGCCGGCGAAAAGATCATGCTCCGGACCTTTGCCGAGAGTCTTCGTCTCGGGCCGGTGGGCGGCGCTGGTGCCGCATCTCCGCACTAGTTCACTTGATTTTCCCCCTCACGACGCACCCCTATCCAGTCTCCCATGACCCAAGCTGCCACCACATCTGCGAACACCGGCGATTCGGGCCCGAGCCTCCCCGTCGTTTTGGCGAAGAAGCTCTTTCGCTTTTTCTCGTCCATCGGGCTCGCGCTCATCTTGCTCGTCTTCCTTCTCTTGATCACGTGGATCGGCACGGAAGAGCAGCCGGAAAAAGGGCTCTTCCTCGTCCAGGAAGAGTATTTCAAATCGTGGTGGCTGCTGCACACCTTTGACTGGCCGGTCTTTGGCGAGGTGACGCTGCCGCTGCCGGGCGTCATGCTCGTCTTGACTTTCTTCACCATCAATTTGATCTGCGGAGGCCTCATCATGCTGCGCAAGAACGCCCGCACCATCGGCGTCATGATCGGGCACTTCTCCATGCTCTTTCTCCTGGCCGGGGGGCTGCTGCAGCATCGTTACGCCAAGGACGGTTACATGCAGCTCTACGAAGGCGAGGAGAGCGATGAATTCGTCAGCTACCACGACTGGGTCATCCGGATCCACGAGGTGAAGGGCGATGAGGCTGACTTTGAGAAGGACGCCTACATCGTGCCGCCAGCGGTTTTGGAGGGATTGGAGAAGGGTGACCGGCTGGTGGACCCCGAGGGACTGCCCTTCGATCTGCGCCTTCACGATCATCATCTGCACGCCACGGTGATGCCCGAGGCCTTCCACCGGCCGGGTGAGCTTCCAGTCGTCAATGGCGTCTTTCTCCGGGAACTCCCTCGAGAAACGGAGAGTGAAGCCAATGTCGCCGGACTCTACGTCGACGTCCTCGACCAAGCTGGAGAGAAGATCGATCAGGGGATCCTCTGGGGCCTGGAGAACAATCCGTGGACGGTGCGGGTGGACGACAAGGCCTGGGTGATCAAGTTGGATCGCGAGCGCTGGAAGATTCCCTTCACGGTGCATCTCGATACCTTCACCCACGAGTTTCATCCGAACACGGGCACACCTCGGGTTTACAAGAGTGACGTGACCAAGATTGAAGAGGGTGTGGAGGAGAAATTAGTCATCGAAATGAATGAGCCGCTGCGTCATCGGGGCTACATTCTCTTCCAATCGGGCTGGGGACCGCAGGAAAACGGGATGCCCGTGCCGGGAACACCTTACTCCGTCTTTGCCGTGTGGCGCAATCCTACTAGCAAAATCCTCCTCATCCCAGTGGAGCACTGGCCGCTGGTCACGGTCTCCATCGCGGCGTTGGGGATGGCGCTTCATTTTCTCCTGAAACTCCTCCGACATCTGGCGCCCGGGCGCCGTCACGTGAAATCGTCCACTCCCTCTCCAGCATGATGAAACGTCACCTCCACCGTCGTCGTCTGTTCTTTGCGTCCTGCCTCTGGGCGATGCTCCTCGCTGCACCGGTTGAACTTCGCGCCGAAGCCGACTACTGGCCTGAGGACTATGTGAGTGCCTTTGCCGTGCTCCCGGTTCAGGATGGCGGGCGGGTCAAGCCCATCGACACTTACGCGCGCTTCAAGCTCATTTCCATCCATGGGCGATCCCGGCACATGCTCGACAAGGAGGAGGGCATCAAGATCAGCGCGGTCGAATGGCTCCTCGATGTCTTCATGCGGCCGGAACTGGCGCAGGATTATCCCACCTTTCAAATCAACAATGCCGAGGTCATCACGGCTCTGGAGTTGGCGCCGCATCTCAAGGAGTCGGGCCAGGTGGTCAAACGCGATCACTACTCTTACAATGAGCTCCAGCCCGGGCGGGAGCGGCTGCGGGAATTGACGGACAAGTATTTGAAGATCAAGGACAGTTCGCGCTCCGTGGTGCAACAGCAGATCGTCGATCTCGAAGTCAACCTCCGCGATTTCGAGGGCCTGAGCCTACTCTTCAAGTTTGCCCAACACCAGCTGCCACTGGATCCGACGAACATCCTGGCGGAAGAAGTGGCCGAGGGCACCAAGGCGCCTCTGAGTTTTCTCTTTGAGAATCTCGCTCAAGTGCAAGCGCACGGCCGGGGCACGCTGCCGATTCAACAGTCGAGCGAGTTGCTTGGGATTTACATGCAGTCATCGCAGATGCTGGCGCTCCTCCCGCCCGGGGCGGGTGAAGAGAAGTGGATTTATCCGGCCCAGGTCATCGATACCCTCTTGAATCCCGAGACGACGCCGACGAAGCGGACCGAGACCTTGGAGCGCTTGAAGCTGATGGAAGCCTTGGTGGTGGACTCCTTGGTCCCCGAGAAACGCATGGCGGCGTTGGAAGCCTATGCCAAAGAGGTCGTGAGCGGGGCGGAGGCCTTGGGGGCTTACGACGGGGTCGTTTCCGAGGTGAGGTTTTACAAGTGGAAGATGCTTCTCCTCGGGCCGTGGCTCTACGTGTTCGGGTTTCTCATCCTGGCGCTGAGCTGGCTGAGTCCGCAGAGCAAGTTTGGCAAGGGCGTTCGCTGGATGGCCTATGGCTGGCTCTGGATCCCGACCCTAGCACTCTGCGCGGGAATCACCTGGCGCTGTCTTCTGCGGGACCGGCCGCCGGTGACGAACCTCTATGAGACCATACTCTTTGTCACAGCGGTGGCGGCCATCCTCTTGTTAGTCATCGAGTTGATGAAGCGCAACGGCCTCGCCCTGGCACTGGTGCCTTTCCTCGGAGCGGCGGGTCTCTTTCTCGCCATGCGGTTCGAGCTGGCTGATGGACAGGACACCATCTCCCCCTTGGTCGCCGTTCTCGACACCAATTTCTGGCTCTCCACCCACGTGACGACTGTCACCATGGGATATGCCGCCGGCCTAGCCGCCGCGGCGGTCTCCATCCTCTACATTCTCAGCCGTCTCATCGATCCCCGGAGGAAGAGATTGCCCCGGGCCTATTACAAAGACATCACGGGCATGACCTATGGCATCGTCTGCTTCGGCCTTCTCTTTTCCCTGGTGGGGACGATCCTGGGTGGCATCTGGGCGAACTACAGCTGGGGACGCTTTTGGGGATGGGACCCCAAGGAGAACGGCGCCCTCATGATCGTCCTGATGAATCTGATCATCCTCCACGGCCGGGTGGGCGGCTACTTCAAGCAGATGCGGCTTCACATGGTGACCATTTTCGGCGCCATCGTGGTGTGCTATTCCTGGTGGGGGGTGAACCTGCTCGGCGCCGGGCTCCACAGCTATGGATTCACCAGTGGCGTCCGTACGGCTCTGAACACCGCCTACTTCGGTCTCTTCACCGTGATCCTCATTGGAGGGCTCATCGGGATCTATGAGCGCCTCGTAAATCGGCTGGAAAAGGCGTCGGCGGTCGAACCCAAGCCGCCGGGAAAGGATAAAACGCCAGCGCCCACGGCGTCGGCGTCGTCCTCTTGAGCGGGCCCGGTGGGTTCCGCCCCTGGTG
>JANQJH010000131.1 GCA_028281705.1 Verrucomicrobiales bacterium | reverse complement strand
GCGTGGGGCTCAGCCTATGCCGATCTCCGGGCGCGATCGAGGCTTGCAATCACCTTGGCCTCGCCCAGAATGCCGCTCATGAAAGCCCCACTATCTCTACTTGGTTTGTTCACTGCCAGTGTCCTCCTCGCCGGCTGCGGCGGCGGTGGCGGTGGCTCAGCGGATGCCATTCAGGCGGGCAAGTTCTTGGTCCTCGGGACGCGGACGGACGGCGCGGACCGCGCTGCGGCCAAGGCGAACGCGGAGAACACGCTGGTCCGCTACCCGGACATCAACGGCATGGTGGGGCTCTGGGCTTACAATGCGCCGGCCTGTCTCGAGGCTCTCCAGGGTGCTGGCAAGGTGGGCGAAGTGAAGATCTTTTCCTTCGATGAGGCGGACGCGGCTCTCCAGGGCATCGTCGATGGACACATCGAGGGCACCATCGTGCAGCAGCCCTATGAGTTTGGCTACCAGTCCATCCGCTACCTCAAGGATATCAAGGACGGCACCGACTTTCCGATTCCGGACGACAAGGAGATCGATATCGACGCCAAGACGATCACCAAGGACAACGTGGACGCCTATTGGGCCCGTTTGAAGGAGTTGGCCAAGATCGGTGCGGAGGCCCAAGAGGCGCCCGCTCCGCAAACGGACACCCGTTTTGCCTTTGTCATCAACAATCCGGATCCGTTCTGGGAGTATGCCCGGGCCGGCTGTTTCAAGGCGCAGCAGGACTTCAACGTGACGGTGGATTTTCAGACCCCGCCCACTGGCGAATCGGCGGAGCAGAACCGGATCTTGGAGGACATCCTCACTCGCGGCGGCTATCACGGGGTGGCCCTGAGCCCCCTGGATCCGGCGAACCAGACGGCCGTCATCAATCAGGTGGCGGACGCCATGCCCCTCATCTGTCACGACAGTGACGCACCGGATAGCAAGCGGCGCTTTTACCTCGGGACCAACAACTATGATGCGGGACGCATGCTGGGCAAACTGGTCAAGGAGCGCATGCCCGAGGGCGGCAAGATCATGGTCTTCGTCGGCAGCCTCGATGTGCTCAACGCGCAGCAGCGTCGCGCCGGGCTCATCGACGAGTTGAAAGAAGGCTAGTCCCCTTGGAGAAGTCGCCGCTCATCGAGGCCCGCGGGATCCACAAGCGATTCCTCGCCGTCCACGCCTTGAACGATGTCAGTGCATCGTTTCATGGTGGCGAAGTCGTCGCCGTCATGGGGGAGAACGGGGCGGGCAAGAGTACGCTGATGAAGTGTCTCGCCGGGGTCTATGTGCCCGACGAGGGCGAGATTCGCTTTGAGGGGCAGCCCGTCTCCATCCCCAGCGTCAACCGGGCTTCCGAACTCGGGATCGCCTTCATTCACCAGGAACTGAATCTGGCGGACAACCTCTCGGTCGGGGCCAACATCTTTCTCGGCCGCGAGCCGCGCAAGTTGGGGCCGCTTGGCATCATCGATGATGCCGAGATCCGGCGCCGGACGGCGGTGCTCATCGATCAGTTAGGCATGCAGTTCTCTCCCGACACCCGGGTGTCGGATTTGACCATCGGGCACCAGCAGATGGTGGAGATCGCCAAAGCACTCTCGCAGGACGCCCGGATCCTCATCATGGATGAGCCCACCAGCAGCCTGACGCGGCATGAGACCGATGTCCTCTTCAAGCTCGTCGCCGAGTTGCGCGCCAAGGGACTGTGCATCGTCTTCATTTCGCATCGGCTGGCGGAGGTCCAGGAGATCGCGGATCGCGTCATCGTGCTGCGCGACGGCAAGAACAGCGGTGAGCTGCCTCGCGAGGAGATCGATCACGATCGCATGGTGTCCCTCATGGTGGGGCGCGATCTCAATGTTCACCACAGCAAGCAGGAGAACTCGGCCGGTGAAAACGTCCGGCTCAGGGTCTCGGCCCTACGGGTGGAGCATGCTCCGGATGAGGAGGTCAGTTTTGAACTCCGGGGAGGCGAGATCGTGGCCATGGCCGGGCTCGTCGGGGCGGGCCGGACGGAGTTGGCTCAGGCGCTCTTCGGCGTCGACCGCGTCTTGGGAGGGAAGATTGAAGTGGAAGGTGAGCCGGTGACGATCCGCAATCCGCGCGACGCCATCGCCGCCGGGATCGCCTACGTGCCGGAGAATCGCAAGGAACACGGTGCCATCGTCGAAATGACCATTCGGGACAATGTGGTCATGGCCGGGCTGGATCGCTATCAACAGTTAGGCTTCGTCCAGCAGGCGCGGCATGAGCAGGTGGCGGTGGAGGCTAAGGAACAGTTGAACATCAAGACGCCCACCGTGGCCAAGGAAGTCGGTCTCTTGTCCGGGGGGAACCAGCAGAAGGTCGTCCTCGCCAAATGGATCTCGTTGGGCCCCAAGGTGTTTCTCCTCGATGAACCCACCCGGGGAATCGACGTTGGTTCCAAGAGCGAGATTTATGAGGTGATCGAAGGGATGGCCCAGGACGGCGCGGCCATCCTTTTCATTTCCAGCGAGATGGAAGAGGTCTTGCGCGTCGCGGATCGCATCCTGGTGATGCACGAGGGAAAACTCGCGGGCGAGTTGATGGGCGATGCCATGACGGAGGAGCGCGTTATGCAGTTGGCCACCGGCAATCAATGATGAATCAAGTGAATTGAATTGAAGTGAACTGAAGGAACCCATGGAAACCACGCAAGAACCGTTCATCAAGCGTCTCGTCCGAGGCAATCAGAAGACCCTGGGGATCATGGCCCTGCTCGTCCTCATTTTCGTCTTCACCGGGCTGCGGGAGCGCTCCTATTGGACGGAGGCCAATGTGATGAACATGCTGCGTTACATCGGGCTCTTCGGCATCATTGCCATCGGCGTGTCCTTCGTCATCATCACGGGCGGGATCGATCTCTCCATTGGATCGCTCATCGGCCTCATGGGCGTGTTGTTTCCCATCCTCTTGATCGAGAAGATGCCGGAGGCGCCGATCGCCGTGGCCTTTGCCATCGTTCTATCGCTTTCGCTGTTGATCGGCCTGATCCATGGCCTGCTCATCACCAAGCTTAGGCTGCAGCCGTTCTTGGTCACTCTGTGTGGGCTTTTTATCTATCGGGGCATTGCCCGTTCGGTGGCCAAGGACACGACCAAGGGCTTTGGCAACGAGTTCACCGGTCTGCGGGAGACCCTGGTCAAGGGGGAGCTCTTCGGAGTCATTCCCATGCCCTTCATCATCGTTCTCGTTATCGGCGTGTTGGCCGCCGTGCTCTTGAACATGACGACCTTCGGCCGCTATTTGCTCGCTCTGGGCCGCAATGAACAGGCGGCCAAGTTCAGCGGGATCAACACGGACCGGATGAAGATCTTCGCCTACATGATCTGCTCCCTCCTCGCGGGTTTTGCCGGCATCATGTTCGTTCTCGATACCAACGGGGCCACCCCTTCGAAGTTCGGCAATTTCTACGAACTCTGGGCCATTTCCGGCGCCGTGCTGGGCGGCTGCAGTTTGCGGGGGGGCGAGGGCGCCATCGCGGGCGTCATCTGCGGGGCGGCCCTGGTGCAAATCACGACCACCGCGGTCTTTTTCCTCGGGGTTTCCGACACCCACAAATTCACCGTCATCGGGATCTTCATTCTCATCGGGGTGACGGTGGACGAGCTGCTCAATCGCTACGCTGCCAAGCGTCGCGCCTCGCTCTAGGGTTCACCTTTACAAGCCGCGCTCTGGGTGGAAGGATGCGCCGATTTCCGTCGGCGACGGAACCCATGCTATGCCGAAAGACGAGAGTATTGAGAAGATCCTGCTGATTGGGGCCGGCCCCATTGTCATCGGCCAGGGCTGTGAATTTGATTATTCCGGTGTCCAGGCCTGTAAAGCTCTGCAGGAAGAGGGCTACGAGGTGGTTCTGGTCAATTCCAACCCGGCCACCATCATGACGGATCCGGAGTTTGCCGCCCGGACCTACATCGAGCCCATCACGCCGGAGGTGGTGGAGAAGATCATCATCAAGGAGCAGCCCCAGGCCCTGCTCCCCACCCTGGGCGGGCAGACGGCGCTCAACACCGCCATGGATCTGGTGCGGCGCGATCGGCTGGAGCCGTACGGGGTCAAGCTCATCGGGGCCAAGGCCGACGCCATTGAGCGGGGTGAGGACCGCCAGCTCTTCAAAGACGCCATGATCCGCATCGGACTGGATGTGCCTGTGTCAGGCGTCGTCCACACCATGGAGGAGGCCGCGGTGGTGGCGGACAAGATCGGGCGCTTCCCCCTCATCGTGCGGCCGGCCTACACCCTGGGAGGAACCGGGGGCGGGATCGCTTACAACCGGGAGGAGTTCGAAAACATCGTGCGTCACGGTCTGGATCTCTCGCCCGTGAGCGAGGTTCTCATCGAGGAGTCTCTGTTAGGGTGGAAGGAGTACGAGATGGAGGTCATGCGCGATCGGGCGGACAACTGCGTCGTCATTTGCTCCATCGAGAACTTCGATCCCATGGGCGTGCACACCGGGGATTCCATCACCGTGGCGCCCATCCAGACCCTGACGGATAAGGAATATCAATTGATGCGGGACGCCTCCTTCGCCGTCATCCGCGAGATCGGGGTGGAGACGGGAGGCTCTAACATTCAGTTTGCCATCAACCCCGAGGACGGCCGCATGATCGTCATTGAGATGAACCCCCGGGTCTCGCGATCCTCGGCCCTGGCTTCCAAGGCCACGGGCTTTCCCATCGCCAAGATCGCGGCCAAGCTCGCCGTGGGCTACACCCTGGACGAACTGCCCAACGATATCACCCGGGAGACGCCGGCCAGCTTCGAGCCGACGATCGATTACTGCGTGGTCAAGGTTCCCCGGTTCACCTTTGAGAAGTTTCCCAAGGCGGACCCGACGCTGACCACCATGATGAAGAGCGTGGGCGAGGCCATGTCGATCGGCCGCACTTTCAAGGAATCCATGCAGAAAGCCCTGCGCTCCCTGGAGATCGGGCGATTTGGTTTTGGCTTCGATGGCAAAGGCGCGCCGGTGGACATGCCCATGGACGCCATCAAGCGGAAGTTGAGCGTGCCCTGTGCGGAACGCATTTTCTTTATCGGCGAGGCCTTCCAGCGGGGATTGACCGAGGAGGAGGTCTTTGAGTTGACCAAGATCGATCCCTGGTTTCTCCGCCAGCTCAAGGTGTTGGCCGACGAGGGCGCGGCTTTGAAGGGTGCCTCCGCGATCAACTATCGAAAAGCGAAGAAGCAGGGATTCTCCGATCGGCAGCTCGCCTGCCTCACCGGCCGTTCCGAGACTGACATTCGAGCCGAACGCAAGGCGGCCGGCGTGGTTCCGACCTATCGCCTGGTCGATACCTGTGCGGCGGAGTTCGAGGCTTACACGCCCTACTTCTACTCGACTTACGGCGATGAAAATGAGACCCGCGGGGGCGAAAAGAAAAAGGTCATGATTCTCGGCGGCGGTCCCAACCGGATCGGTCAGGGGATCGAGTTTGACTACTGCTGCGTGCACGCCGCCTTCGCTCTCAAGGAACTCGGGTTCGAAACCATCATGGTGAATTCGAATCCCGAGACGGTGTCGACGGATTACGACACGAGCGACAAGCTGTTTTTTGAGCCGCTCACCCTGGAAGACGTGCTCAATATCTATGAGGAAGAACAGTGTTGGGGCGTCATTGTCCAGTTCGGCGGGCAGACGCCGCTCAACCTGGCCAAAGATCTCGAGGCCAACGGCGTGCCCATCATCGGAACCTCTCCCAAGAGCATCGAACTTGCCGAGGACAGGGAATTTTTCTCCAGCTTACTCGATCGGTTAGGCCTCAAGCAGGCGCCGGCGGGGACGGCGACATCGAAGGAAGGGGCGCTCGAGATCGCCCAGCGGCTTGGTTATCCCGTGCTCGTGCGGCCGAGCTTCGTTCTCGGCGGCCGCGCCATGATGATCGTCTATGATGATGCCGAACTCTCGCATTACATGGAGTCCGCAGTGGAAGCCAGCCAGGAACGGCCCGTGCTGGTGGATCGCTTCCTCGATGAAGCGACAGAGATCGACGTCGATTGTATCAGTGATGGTGAAACCGCAGTCATCGGCGCCATCATGGAGCACATCGAACAGGCGGGGGTGCACAGTGGCGACAGCGCCTGTGTCATCCCGGCCTACAGCCTCTCGGAGGCGATCAAGGAGCAGATTTCGCAGGCGGCCAAGTCCCTGGCCAGAGCGTTGGATGTCCGGGGCTTGATGAACATTCAGTTTGCCGTGAAGGACGAGGAACTCTACGTCATCGAGGTCAATCCCCGGGCTTCGCGCACCGTGCCGTTTGTCAGCAAGGCCACCGGTGTGCCCCTGGCCAAACTGGCGGCCAAGATCATGGCGGGCGTGACCCTAAAAGAGTTAGGATTCACCGAGGCCGTGCTTCCCCCGCATTACTCGGTCAAGGAGGCGGTCTTTCCCTTCATCAAGTTTCCTGGGACGGACATTGCCCTGAGTCCGGAGATGAAGTCCACCGGTGAGGTCATGGGCCTGGATACCAACCTGGGGATGGCCTATGCCAAGTCCCAGATGGCGGCTTCGGCGGCGCTCCCCTTGAGCGGAAACGTCTTCATCAGCGTGGCCGACCGGCACAAGTCCAGGATCGCCGAGCTGGCCAAGGGATTCCACGAACTCGGATTCAAGCTCTATGTCACCGATGGCACCGGCCGTGCCCTGGATGGCATTCCCTTCACCATCCTGCCCAAGCTGCACGAGGGACGTCCCAACGTGCTCGACATGATCAAGAATGGCGAGATCCAGCTGATCGTGAACACCCCGGATGACCGTGAAGGGCACGAGGACGCCGTCACCATTCGCAGTGTGGCCACGGGGAATCGCATCCCCATCATGACGACCCTGAGCGGGACGCGGGCCAGCATCGCGGCCATCCGCTCCCTGCAAGAAAAAGAGCTGACCGTGGTGCCGCTCCAGGACTACCATTGATCGATTGCGGGGGCGGGGATCGATGCGAGGTGGGCTCTAGCCCTTGAGGCAATCGCGGCATCGCTTCCCGCAAGATACGCGAAGTCCGGCTCGGACGAGGGACTAGGCTGGTTGGCCTCAGCCAATTCACGAAGAGGCGGACCCCCAAAGCCCGGATGTCTCTCAATCATCAAATTTACTGTCAGTATTTCTCTCAAGAAGATCTTCTCGGAGCCGGTTGTCTCGACATGCGCATGGCGATGGAGGCGACGGAAAAGGCGCTGCTCGCCTATCGAGCCGGAGAGGTTCTCTTTCCTGAAAAGATCGTCCAAATCTTCAACGACGACACTCAGGAAAGGATCAATTGCCTGCCGGCCACCTTCACTCAAGAAAAGATCTGTGGGGTCAAATGGGTCTCCGTTTTTCCTCCCAATCCGGTGAAGTACGGGATCCAGAACCTCTCAGCGGTGATCATCCTATCGGAGATTGAGCACGGTTTCCCGGTGGCCTTTATGGAAGGTACACTTTGTTCCAACATGCGGGTGGGTGCCATCGGAGCACTCGCCGCCAAGTATTTGGCTCGCCGGGATGCGGAGGCGATCGGCTTCATTGGCGCGGGAGAGCAAGCGAAAATGCATCTCATCGCCATGAAGACGGCGATGCCATCTTTGAAGGTTTGCCGTGTGGTGGCGAAGGAACGTGAAGAGGAGGAGCGCTTTCTCACGGAGATGGGGCCGATCCTTCCCGATATGGAGATCCAGTCCAGTTCGGGGAATGCCGAGGAGGCCGTGGGCGATGCCGATATCATTGTCACGGCCACCAGTGCACAAGCTCCCCTACTGAAGGCTGCCTGGATGAAGCCCGGGGCTTTCTACAGTCACGTCGGGGGATGGGAAGATGAATACGCGGTGGCCAAGCAGTGCGACCGAATCGTGTGTGATGACTGGGACACCGTGAAGCATCGGACGCAGACGTTGAGCCGGATGTACCAGGAGGGAGAGCTTACGGACTCCGATATCCACGCAAACCTGGTAGACATCGTCGCCGGTGAAAAGTCCGGGAGGACTGGGCCGGACGAGAGGATTTATTTCAACGCCGTCGGTCTGGCCTATGCTGATGTGGGCATCGCCTATGCCATGTATCAGCGAGCTCGGGAGGCTGGGATGGGACAGGACCTCAAAATCCAGAACGAGATGATCTTTGAACACGCTCACCTCAAGGACTGGGTCAGGATTTGATCCTCGCAAAAGCATGAACGGGAGAGAGCGGAACGATGAAGGAAATCAACGAGTTGTCTGAAGTCATCGAAGCGGACGAAAATGTGACAGATTCCCTGCGCGCCATGGATGCGGTGAGTCCGCAAGAATTGATCCGGGCCGCCAGTCGAGCTCGGTGACCTCACGAAAAAAAGGACCGGCGGGACGCCGGTCTCACCTTGGTTGAGGGAAAATGAGAGACGGGCGTCTCGCCTGTCATTCGACTTGCTGCGCGCCCGATTGAGCCTGTCGGCGAGCTGGCCAGGTACCTCAATGCACGGTTTCGTGCGCCCAAGTGCCAAAAAAATTCGCCCCGGTGTTCTTTTGTCAATTTTTGCAAAACCTTGGCACCGAATTCGATCTTTCTGCGCTTCAGGGGATCGAAAAGGCAATTGAACCCCAGTTCAGACAAACTCTAACTACCCAACACCACCAACTCAACCATGAAGCGAACACCACTCACACATTTCTCGAGGTCCCGATTCGCCGGTGCCTTCCTCGCGACCGCGGCGGCACTTCTCGGTCATCTTCCCGCGGGAGAATCACAGGATCTCGACGCCTTTGCCGCCAGGATCGAGGCGGGCCTGCAAGACCGCTGCATTGGCTTCGGCTATGCCATCTACAAGGGCCGTCACTATGTGCGCGGCGGCGGTGGCGGCACTCGGGAAAAGATTGAAGGGCCCTATGCCGATCATCCCTTTGACCAGAACACGCAGAAGGATTGCCATAGCATGAGCAAAACCATCACCGCGGCAGCCATGATCAAGGCCTTGCAGATTCGCGGACTGGGGCTCGATGCCAGAATCTACGATTACTTCCCCAAGCGTTTGCAAGACGCCACCCCGGGCGGCACGAGCAACAACATCTCCAACAACCTGATCAGGACGATCACTTTTGAGCAGATGTTAGCCCACAAGAGCGGCTTTGCCCAAAGTGCCAAGACCTGGAATCAGCTGGTGGATGAACTCGAGGACGGGCTCGATTACCCCCCGGGCAACAATGGCGGTGGAGCCACCTACGCCAACTGGAACTACGGCATGTGCCGCCTTCTCGTTCCCTATGTCCTCCATACCAACTGGTTTCGGAATAACGAGAACGGCCTTTCAAAAGAGGACCTGGAAGCGATGACCGCGGAGATCTACACGGATTTCACCCGCGATCGCATTCTCAAACCGGCAGGCGCTTACGCCACCCGGACCCGCCCCCCACAAGATCCCACGGCGGCGAACTTTGCCTATCTCTACGATTTCCTCAACGACGAGGCCGAAGGCATCATGCCCAATCGCCGGCTCGATCTCGGTTCGGGCGGCTGGGCCATGTCGGCCAGAGAGTACGGAAAATTCCTCGTGGCGCTCTTCGATGAAGATCTCGTCTTCACCAGCGTGAAAAACGGCGGCGTGTTCGTCAACGCGCTGGATGAAATGAAGTCCAAGAAACTGGGTATGTTCACCACCCGAGGATCGGATAACGACACCTACTATGTCCATCGAGGCGCCAATAGCTGGAGCGGCAATGGTGGCAGCGTTGGCGGCAAGTCGATCTGGATGCATTTCCCGCCGAATGACATCACGGTCGTGTTGCAGATCAACTCTCACAAGAACGCCATCACCGCCATGGGTGTGGAGCGCGACCAGATGCTCCGCGAAGCCTATGACGAGGTCTATGCCGACGACACGCCGAGCGAAAAGAACCACGTGCTCAACATGTATGTCAGTCGCGCTCAGGATGGATGGATCGCCAGCCGCGGCGTGGGCTCGACGGGTAACCTGGGATCGACCGACTTCGATACCAACAGCGCGCCTGGCTGGAGTCATTCACGCATTTTCACGAGTGCGGGGCGCAGCTTTGTCTTGCGCTACAATCCAGACAACGGCAATGGCAACGGTTCGCTTCAGGTCCAGCGCCTCCGCCGTGACGGCACGTTGGCGGAAGTGACCTACTCGGGCGACAAATGGAGACGCGGGTGGACGCACCTGGAGGTTTTTCACAAGAATGCCGGCCAGGACACCTTCCTCTTGCTCTACGACAAGAATGCAGGGAAGATCCGGACCTACCGCATCAATGACAACGGCAGGCCGGTAGATCCCAGGATCACCGATGCCGATGCCACGGGCGGGTTCGATGTCCTCAAGATCGTCCGATTGAACAGTCAGGATCATCTGCTGCGCTACAACTCGTCTAGCGGGCTCATCCACGTCCGTTCTCTGAACAACAACGGCTCCTGGGGGCCGGCGGTCTACGAGAAGAACTGGAAGAAGGGCTTCACCACCTTCGAGTTTTACCAGAACGGCAACGGCAATCAGTATCTCTTGCGCTACAAGGTGGCCAATGGGCACGCCAATATCCTGAGGTTCCCCCCGACGGTGGCCGGACTCGAGCAGACGACGGAGGTCCTGGATCAGACCTGGAGTTCCAACTGGCAGATCATGCGTTTCTTCCGCACGAGCGAGGGCACCTTCAATTTCCGTTACAATCCCCTCAACGGAAACGTGCGCATCCAGGAGATCAGGAACAACGGGACCTTTGGCACGGTGAAGTACACCAAGGATGGCTTCTGGCTTTCTTCCACCACGGCCTCCGGTCCCTTTGACATTAATACCACGGGATGGGACACGGTGGAGTTCTACCAGGCCAAGGATGCCGGCGTGCCCAATGTGCCCACGGTGGGGAACGACAAGGCGGTTTCCGTTCCCTCGGACGCCGAAGGAGCGACGACGGCCGCCTTCCCGCCCCCCAGTCATCCCCGGGTCGTCGAAGTCAAGCGCGCCCAGCCCACGACCACGGTTCGTCGCGGGATGCTGCAGCTCGATTGGGAGCCCGCGCCCGGTGTCTTTTACATCGCCGAGCGGAGCACGGATCTGCAGAACTGGGAGCCCTTGGAGAGGATCCAAATTCAAAGCAAGGGTTCGCTGAGATTTCAGCGTCAGCTTCCGACGAAACGGGTGTGGGACGAAAATGGAAACTCCGTTCCGGCACCTCCCGAGTTCTATCGTATCCGCACCGTGGAGACCGCTCCGGTGGTCCCCGAGGAACCGCCTGCGAGAGGCCCCATCGATCTCGCGCCGCCGGCGGGACCCGAAGAGCCCGGACGTGCTCCCGTCATTGTGGCGCGGCCCCAGTAAGACAGATTACAACCTCCATTAGTTAGCCTGGACAAGGCGCGAGCATCTTCGGGTGCTCGCGCTTTTGTTTGTATGATGAAGGGACTAAAGTCCCTACCACGTTCCTGGAAAACACACTCGAGAATACGTCAGTCTAAGAAAGTGGCAGGGACTTCAGTCCCTGAGAACAGGCGGGATGCCTGTCTCGCGTTATAAACGTCCTGAAAATGAAAAAGAAATGGCACCAATGGGACGCACATTGGGCTTAGGAGGATGAACCCCAAACATCACGTAACTAGAATTCATGAAACCACCAACCGTATTCAACTCCAACATGCTCACCAAAGTCTTGCGCTTTCCTTTATGCAAGATTGCCTTCGCTGGGCTCGTCTCATCGACCTTGCTCACGCCGAGTGTGCATTCTCAGGAACGCCGATCCTTGATCACTTCGGCGAGGGCGAAGAGCGTCATCATCAACAAGGCGGAGCCGAAGAGGGCCAAAGATCTCGGCCGGAATGACTCGCCCACACCCGGAACCAACCCGCCCTTGGACGTCCAGGCTCCCGGTTACGGGCCCGGCACGCATTTTGTCGAGTTCTACAACAGTCAGAGCGATATTTGGTTAGACGCCAAGCTCTTCATTCCCCAGGGCACGGAGTTGCATCCCGCGGTTGTCGTCCTTCACGGTTCCGGCGGCTTGTGGTCCAACGACAACGTGGACGCCGGCATCATGACGGGCCACTTCGAGGATTGGGCCCAGACGTTCCTCGATGAGGGTTATGTCTCCCTCTTCATTGATAGCTTCACTCCCCGTGGTCTCGTGGAGTTCCGGGGCAAGCGGCCGGCCGAGGATCCGGCTCTGGATGACGCCATCTGCTCGCCCGCCTACGAGCGAACCAAGGACGCCTACGCCGGGCTCGCCTTCCTCCAGTCGGGATTCATGGTTCACCGCGTGGACGGTGCCCGGATCGGTCTCATGGGCTTTTCCCACGGCGGCTCCACCGCCCTTGCCACCGTGGTTTCCACCTCGGTTCAGCCGAACGAGTGGTCGGTGAACTATCGCTTTCTCGATGGCACGACAGACTATCATTGGGAAACGGACATCCCCGCGCCCCAGTTGCCGCCCTTGGGATTTGAGGTGCTCGGCTTCAAGGCCGTGGTGAGCTACTACCCGGGCTGCGGCTTCCACGGCTACTTCGGTTCCTTGCAGTCCTTCGTGCCCCATCGCTACATGCCCTACGTCCCGTCTCTCGTCATGCACGGCAGTGAGGATGATACGGTGAATCCCGACGACTATCCCTCCTACCTGGTGAACAAATCGGCCGCGCATGCGGCGCATGTGAACTACGCCTCCAATGACACGGTCCAGGATCTCTTGGACGAGTTCGAAACCATGACGCCCAATGCCACGGCCAACGGTTCAGCGGATAACCCTCTGGCTCACGTGTCCTTCTCCGGAGCGGAGCATTCCTTCGATGAAGCCTTGCAGGGACCCGATAATCAGATCGCCAAGGAGAAGGCGCAGGAGATGACCCTGCGCTGGTTCGAGAGTTTTCTCGAAGACTAACTAGATTTGAGTGAGATAGATAGGTCGGGGTAAGATCACCCTGGTATCTTGGTGGCCCAGTCTCCCTGGTTGTGGGGGCTGGGCCTTCTTGTTTCTGCCTGATGTTTTGTCAGAAAGCCAACTTATCCATGACCACGCCGGCCGTGCGGGTGGCGAGATAGCAGGCCACGAGAAAACCGAGCGTTCCCAGACCGAGGATCCAACCGGGGACTTTCCTCTCACCCGTGAGATCGGGGCGGGAACCCAGGTAGAGCAGTGTCAGAGCCAGGGCCGGCAGTCCGAGGACGGTCAGTGCTTGGGCGAAGGTGATGAGGGAGACCGTGCTCTGGGCATCTTGGAGGTTGATGATGGCGATGAGCATGCCACAGACCAGAGCCAGGGCGGTGAGCCTCAGAGGCCACTGGTCTTCCAGGCGGCTTCCCTTGCCCAGGGCATCGGACATCACGGTGCCGCCGACGAGTGCGTTGACCAGGAAGGAACTCAAGGCGCCGGCGAAGATGCCAAGGCAGAAAATGATCTTGGCCCAGGATCCAAAGAGTGGTTCCAGTTGCCGGGCGACGTCTCCCGCACTGCTCAAGACCACCGGGTCGGGCCGGCCGTGGAAGATGCGGGTGGCGGTCATGAGAATCACGGCGGTGACCAAACCGAGCACCGTGATGCTGGCCACGGAATCGAGGACGCCTGATTTCGCCTCGGCGAGTTTCCAGCCCTTCTCCTTCACGAGATAGGCCTGATAGAAAGCCCCGCCGACGGAGAAGGTCGTGCCGATCATTCCCAGCATGGCGACGATGTCCGTTGGCGTTTCCGAAGAAGATGAAGCGCCACTGCTAGGGGTGAAGAGGACGACGACGAAGTTGATCAAGAAAGCCAAGACCATGAGACCGATGAGCAGCTTCATGAGTTTCTCGATTGACGCGTAGAGATGGCGGAGCCGGAAGAGACAGACGATGACAAAGGCATTGAAGACGACGAGAATGATCGCCGGGACCAAGCCGCTCGAGAGGGAGGAGGAGGGGCCATCGGAAGACTCGAAGAGCGGGGCGATGCCGGAAATGATGGCCACGTTGTTCGAGTACTGAAAGATGGCCACGAGGCCGAAGAGGATCAATCCGACGACCACGGCCACCGGTCGACCGAGACGGGCCGCGAGTTGATCACAGGGGCTGTCTTCGTAGATCACGCCAATGCGCGCCGCCAGGGCCACCATCCCGATCATGAGGACGGTCGCGAGGGCGACAACGGGAAGCGCGGCGTAACCAAACTGAGCCCCGACTTTGGAACTGGTGAGGATCGACCCGGGTCCGAGGACGACGGCGGCGACGATGATGGCGGGTCCGATGGAGCGGAAAAAGCGATTCATATTGGTTAGGCTGGACTAGTTAGGCGAAGCCGAGCGCCTGGCGCGGGTTGATCGCGGTGAGAAGGTCGATCTCGCTTTCCGACCGGCCCAGGTGTTGGCCGAGATTCTTCCGGATCTGAGGCATGGTCACGGTGGAGCCCGCGAGGTTGGGCGATCCGGGACGGCGGGCCACGCCATCGGCGTCGACTTCGACATCCATGCCGGAGAGCCGATGGAGCCCCGGACCCATGCGCGCGGCAGCGATGGCGTCGGTGACGACGAAGGCCCGTTCGTGGCCGGCGAGTCTCAGGTAGAGATCAAGGGCAAAGAAATCGATATGGGCGCCATCGGGAATGAAGCCAATCCAGAGCTGGTCGGCCAGGTGGAGGACGCGATTGATGATATGGTCATGGCGTGGGAGGCTGACCGGGCAGCCGTTGCCTAAATGGGTAAACATTCGCAGGCCGGCGTCGATGGCTTGCCTCAGTTGGTCGAGGCTGGGATCGCAATGTCCGGCGGAAACGACTACGCCGCCTTCGCTGAGCATCTTGGTGGTGCGCATGCCAGGGTCGCACTCGGGGGCGAGGGTGACGATCTTGACCAGGCCCTCGCCGGCATCGAGAAGCCGTTGGGCATCGTCGGGATTGGCCGTGACGACGGCCTCCGGCGGATGGGCGCCGATCCAACCGGTGTTCGGATTGAGAAACGGTCCTTCGACGTGGAAACCGTGGATCATTTCTCTCGCCAGGGGATCGCTCTCTCGCAGACGCACCAATCCTCGCAATTTGGCACAGAGAGCGTCGATGCTGTCCGTGATGAGAGTGGCGAGGAAGAGATCGACCCCGTCTTCCTGAAGAGCGAGGCAGGCGGCGTGCAGTTGGTCGGCGTTGAGATCGGGCGAGCAGAAGTCGGTGCCGGCATAGCCGTTGACCTGGAGATCACAAGCGTTCATGGAAGAGGATCAAGCGCCGAAATGAGCGCGGGCGCGGCCACGATCGAGCGGTAGGTCGATCGGAGCACCGGTGGCGGCGGACATCAAGATGGCCCAGCCGAGTTCGGCCGTAGAGGCGGAGGCCTCGAAGCTGAGAAAGGACTGCTCGCCCTGGCGAACGCAGTCGATGAAATGGGCCACGCACGAACCGGTCTGATGCTCCATGACATCCCCGCTATCCGGTGTCGTCGTCTCGGGCGGCCAGAGGAGTTCCGCCGGGCAGCTCGCGGGATCGAGCGGGCGGATCCACTCGCGATTGGTCTGCTCTTCGGACCACAATCGCACTTTGTGTGTGCGTTCGAGATAGCTGTCGAAAATGAAGCCGCCCTTGGTGCCGTGGAGATGATGATAGGCATCGTAGCCGTTGGCTTGGTCGACATTGCCGAAGCAGAGCCCGGTCGCTCCATTGCTGAACTGCACGTGAATGTTGTAGATGGCGTCCGGCTCGAAGGGACGCGTCTTGACATTGCAGGCCGTGGCGTAGACCCGGACGGGATGGGCATCCTGCTCCGCCATGATATTGAGCATGACACTGAGGGCGTGAATGATCCCCATGCCGATGGCGTCTCCCATGATATCGCGGCTCAGTTTCCATGCCTTGTCCTCCGCAATGTTGATCGGGTGCCGGTAATTGACCTGGATCTGGGTGATGGTGCCGAAGTCGCCCCGGCGCACCATGTCGAGCAAGCGATGCTCCATGGTATCGAAGTTCATCAAGTAGTTGACATAGGTGATCAACTCCGGATGGGCGGCAGCGAGTTCGACCTGACGTTCGAAATCGGCGAAGGTGGTGGCGCAGGGTTTCTCACAGAACACATGTTTCCCCGCCTCCAGCGCGGCGATGGATTGGGGGCCGTGAGAACTGTTAGGGCTGCAGAGAAAGACGGCATCCACATCGGGACGCGAGAGCATCTCGGCATAGTCCGGGCAAAAATGCGAGTCGGGCAAGCCGGCCTGGCCCAGTGCCCGGATCGCCTTGTCGCGAGACCGCTGATGAAGGGCCACGACCTGGGCATCGGGATGCTCCAGGATGCGTTGCATCAGGGTGGCGCCTATCCAACCGGCGCCGACGAAACCGATACGAGTGGGATCCAGGCTCATGATGGTTGTTTCAATTTTGAGGCGGCGGCGCGGTCGAGGTAGAGATGACAGAGAGGATGTCTCTGCAGGATCGAAGCGGGAATGTCCGGATTGACCTCGCTTGCATGAGCCGCGGCGACGGCCTGTGCCTTGCGTTCGTCAGGAACGGTGCAGATGATGGCCGCACTTTTCATGATCTGGTGGACGGACATGGAAATGGCCTGGGTAGGCACGTCTTCGAAGGTGGGGAACCAACCCTCACCGAGTTGCTGACGGCGGCAGGCCTCATCGAGGGTGACGACGAGGTAGGGCTCGGTCGTTTCAAAGTCGGCCGGCGGGTCGTTGAAGGCCACGTGTGCGTTCTCGCCGATACCGATGAAGGCGACGTCGATAGTTTCGTTTTCAATCAAATCGGAGGCGCGCCGGCACTCCGCTTGGGGATCACCTTCGCCGTCGAGGAAGTGAAAGTCCTTGGGGGGCAAGGGTAGTTTGCTGACGAAGCGTTGCCAGAGGTAGAGCCGAAAGGAAGCCGGGTGCGTCATGGGGATGCCGACGTATTCATCGAGGTGAAAGCCGGTGACGCGGCGCCAATCGATATCGGGCTCGGCCACGAGAGCGTCGAGCATTTCAAACTGCGAGGCACCTGTGGCCACGACAATGGCGGCCGAGCCTCGCTCGTTCAAAGCTTCGCGAATGAGGCCGGCGCCATGCTGAGCGGCGCGCCGGCCCGATTCGATCTTGTTTTCAGATATTGAGATCTCCACGGGGGGATGATTCCGAGTGGGCCTCGGGGATGCAACTCAATTCGCCGGGCTAACCGTGCGAGTTTCTGGCGGTCCGGAAGGCCGGTATCCGCTCTTGCGCCGACGGCGCCTAGGGAGGATGATTTGGGGCCATGCCTCGGTCCGTTGCAGCAAGAAGGTGGGGAATGACATGGGTTGCGGTTGCCCTTGTCGCTCTTGGGAGGACGTTTTCCCTGGAGGCGGCGCCTAGCGAATGGCCATTCATCGGGCCGCGAGCGGTGCCGCCCCCCGAAGTGAAGGCGGGGGATCGGGTGCGCAATCCGATTGATGCCTTTGTCCTGGGGCGATTGGAGGAGGCCGGGCTATCATTGGCACCGGAGGCGACGAAGCGCACGCTTGTTAGGCGTCTCTACTACGATCTCATCGGCTTTCCGCCATCGCCGGAGGAGGTGGAGGACTTTGTGAGCGATGCCGACCCCTTGGCCTATGAGCAATTGGTCGACAAGCTATTGAAGGACCCGAGACATGGTGAACGTTGGGCCCGGTTTTGGCTCGATCTGGCGCGCTATGCCGACACCGCGGGTTACGAAGGGGATCCCGACCTGCCGCACGCCTGGCGCTATCGCGATTATGTCATTGACGCCTTGAATGAGGACAAGCCCTACGACCTTTTCATCAAGGAGCAGATCGCGGGAGACGAGTTTGCCGAGATCATGGGAGCCGGGGAACTGCCCCTGCCTGATCCGGAGAAAGTAGTGGCCATGACATTCTTGCGACTGGCGCCCTTCACGGAGCCGCGTGGAGATGAGACGCGGCACGAGATGCTGAGTGAAATGACGTCCACCGTGAGTTCGGTTTTTCTCGGGCTCACGGTTGGCTGCGCCAAGTGTCACGATCACAAGTACGACGGCATTCCG
This sequence comes from Verrucomicrobiales bacterium, assembly GCA_028281705.1. Classification (GTDB taxonomy): domain Bacteria; phylum Verrucomicrobiota; class Verrucomicrobiia; order Verrucomicrobiales; family DEV007; genus JAACDM01. The sequence goes on along the minus strand of JANQJH010000131.1, from coordinate 13,950 downwards.
ATCAAGGATTTCTACCGGATGAAGGCCTTTTTCAACACTGTGCAAATCATGCCGCCGGAGCGTGGGGATGCCTTTCAAATTGGCGGTTCACTGCCCGCGGCGTTTTACCGCGATGGTGAAAAGGAGTGGGCGGAGTCCAAGCGCCGGTCTTTGCAGGCGATCGCGGAGGCCTACGAGGCGATGAAGAAGGACTTCGAAGCCAGGGAGGAAGATTCTAACAACGACTCCGTGACGCCGGAGGAGCGCAAACGATTTCGGGAACTGGAGGCGCAGAGCCGGTTTGTACCGCAGCATTTGAAGCGCCTGCGTCCCGTGGCTATGTCGTTACGGCACTCCTTTGGGCCTCCCTATGAACCGGGCGTGCCCACATCGAGGGTGATGTTGCGCGGGGAGTACAACAACTGGGGTGAAGAAGTTGAAGCGGGGTTTCTCAGTTGCATCACGGGCCATCAGAAGCCGGCAGCGATTCGCCTGGACCCGTTCAAGCGATGGCCTACGCGAAGCCGTCGCATGACCCTGGCCCAGTGGATCGCGAGCCCGGAGAACCCGCTAACGGCCCGCGTCATGGTGAATCGGCTATGGTATCGGCACTTCGGCCGCGGGATCGTACCGACGCCGAGTGACTTTGGCAAGCTGAGCGGCGGCCCGTCTCATCCGGAGCTGCTCGATTGGCTGGCAACCCAGTTTGTCGAAAAGGGATGGAGCCTCAAGGCGATGCACCGTTTGATGGTCACCTCGAGCACCTACCGGCAAGCCTCACAGAATGCTGGCCGACCAGCGGCCGCGGAGAAGGATCCGGATAACACACTGTTATGGGAATTTCGGCGGCGTCGGCTGGAAGCGGAAGCGGTTCGGGACGCTGTGCTGGCCGTGAGCGGGCGATTGAATCCCGAGCGGCATGGTCTTCCCATTTTCCCGCCGCTTCCGGACGGGATCGAGGAGCGGGTGAAATATTCCAACAGCAAGTGGGCCACGGACACGGGCCCCGAGAGCCGCAAGCGCAGCCTCTATATCTACCAGCAGCGGACCCTGAGCATGCCCTTCATGCAGAGCTTCGATGGCTTGGTCTGTGAGGACACGATGCCGCGGCGTCAAACTTCGGTGACGCCCTTGCAGGCCCTGGCGATGTACAATGGTGCCTTCGTCAATGAGGAAGCGGAGCACTTTGCCGCGCGGATCGCTCGAGAGGCGGGCGCTGATCCCACGGCGCGGGTGAAGAGGGCCTACGCGATCGCTTTTGGCCGGGGGCCGTCCCCGGAGGAAGTGAGTGAGCTATTGCCCTTCGCGGCCTCAGATGAGAAGCTGATCGGGTTGTGTCGCATTCTCTATAACGCCAACGAGTTTGTCTATGTCGACTGATCCTCAACCGGAGTACCCCATGCTGGGCACGCGGCGTGCCTTTCTCCACCGGTCGTGGAACGGCATCGGGGCACTTGGTCTCGCGGGCGTCTTTGCCGATGATCTCTTGGCCAGCACGCGGCACCAGGCGCCGACAGATCCCCTGCAGCCGCAGCGGCAGCAGCACCCTCGCAAAGCCAAACATTGCATTTTCCTCTTCATGCAGGGCGGGGTTTCGCAAATGGATGCCTTTGAATACAAGCCGCGCCTGCGCGAACTCCACGGCAAACCGATCCCGGGGAATCCGGGTGTCTCGGGGGAGCTCCAAGGGAGACTGTCATTTCCCCATGCCTGTGTCGGCAGTCCTTTCGAGTTTCAGCAGCACGGGGATTCGGGGCGTTGGATGTCCGATCTGTTTCCTCATTTGGCGAAACAGGCGGATGACCTGGCATTCATCCACAGCATCAAGACGGACAATCAGAATCACGGGCCTTCCACTTATCACGTGACGACGGGCAGTCAGTTTCCCGGGCATCCCTCGGTGGGTTCGTGGATTCAATACGGGCTGGGGACGGAGAATCAGAACATGCCGGGCTACGTGGTGATCCAGGATCCGCGAGGATCGCCCTGCAACGGCGCCGCCGTGTGGGCCAACGGCTACCTGCCGGCGGCTTACCAGGGAACCTTGTTGCGGGATCAGGGAACGCCGATCTTGAATCTCACGAGGCCAGAGGCACTCACCGAAGCCGAGCAACGCCGGGAGTTCGACGTCATCAAGCGGCTCAATGAGCGCCATTTGTCTCAACGTGAGGGCGCCTCGGAACTGGAGGCGCGTATCAGTGCCTATGAGCTGGCCTTTCGCATGCAAACGGCGGCGCCGGAGATTGTCGATATCGGGAGTGAGCCCAGTCATATCCGGGAACTCTACGGATTGGATAATGAGGCGACGGCCGGTTTTGGGCGGCAGTGTTTGTTAGCCCGGCGTTTGGTCGAGCGCGGAGTGCGTTACACCCTGTTGGTGCACGGCGTGCAGATCGGTCCCCACAGCTGGGATGATCATGGGAATGTGCGCGGTGGCATGATCAAACATTCCAGTGAGGTCGACCGGCCGGTGGCCGCTCTCTTACAGGATCTCAAGCAGCGTGGCTTGCTGCAAGACACCCTGGTGGTCTGGGCCTCGGAAATGGGGCGGACACCCTTTGTCAATGCCTCGAAGCTCGGCGCCAAACCGGGACGGGAACACAATTCCTATGGCCTCTGCATGTGGATGGCCGGTGGCAATGTCAGGGGCGGTGCCACCGTGGGAGCCACGGATGAGTACAGTCTGCGGTCCATCGGTGAACCCGTGCATGTGCGCGACGTGCACGCCACCATTCTCGATCTCATGGGGCTCCACGACGAGCAGCTGACCTACAAACACGCGGGTCGCATTCGCAAATTGACGGATATTGGCGGCCGGGTGTTGCGAGGCCTGATCGGGTAGCGGTCGGTGGGGTACTCCAGGATGTGCTGTTCCGACTCCAACGCAAAACCGGCATCTCGCCGGCGTTTCGCCGGTCCCTTTCTATTGTGTGGTTGCTCTGCTGACCGGCGAGACGCCGGTCCCACGTTTTCACTTTCAATGTAAACTAACGTGAAACCGGCGTCCCGCCGGTCCCTTCTTATCGTGTAATCGTCTGTACCACGCTCTGACTTTGTCACCTGGACGAAATCTGGGAAAGAGGAGACAATTTTGTGTCACCGCGCCTGCGAAACGCACCACGTGTTCCTGAGGACCCCATCTCAGCAGAGAAGAACGCCATGAAGGAGCATCATCATCACCACTATCACCATCATCCAGACGCGCAGCTCATCGAGCGGAGTTTAAGCGGCGACACCGAGGCTTTCGGCGGCTTGGTGGCCCAGTACCAGTCGCTGATCTGCGCCGTGACCTATAGCCGGTGCGGCGACTATCAGCGTAGCCAGGAGCTGGCCCAGGAGACCTTTGTCACGGCGTGGAAGAACCTGCAGTCCCTTCAGGATCGCGGGAAGTTCAAGGCCTGGCTTTGCGGGATCGCCCGCAACTTGGCCCGGAGCGCCCACCGTTCGGACCAGCGTGAGCCGGCGCATGGGGCCGCGGCACTGGAGGAGGTGAGTGAACCGGTGTCCCCACTTGCGGCTCCCGATGCGGATGCCATCCACGCCGATGAAGGTGCCGTGGTCTGGCGAGCGCTGCAGGAGATGCCGGAGTCCTATCGTGAACCGATGGTCCTCTACTACCGTGAGGATCAAAGTGTGGAGCGGGTGGCGGAGGCCTTGGATCTCACGCGCGATGCGGTGAAACAGCGTTTGTCCCGCGGCCGTGTCATGCTCAAGGCCCGGGTGGCGTCCGTGGTTGAGGCCTCGCTCGTGGGCACGCGGCCGGGCCCAGCGTTTACCATCGCCGTGGTCACGGCGTTGCCGTTACTGGCACCGTCGACGGCTTCGGCGGCAGTTCTGGCGACGACGGCCAAGGGATCGGCGGCCGCGAAATCGGCGGCTGGCTTGGCCTGGATCGGACCCGTGGCCGGGAGCGCGGTTGGCTTGTTAGGAGCCTGGATCGGGTTGAAGTCCTCGCTGAACAACTGTCAGTCCGAGGAAGAGCGGCGGGCGGTGAAACGGATGGCCTGGTGGGGCTTGGGGCTCATGGCGATTTTCGCCGGTCTTCTTGGGCTCCTGATTTGGCGTTGGGGAAATGACCTGCCGGTCCTGCCGCTCCTCGGCGTCATCGCGGCCTACGTGCTCTCCCTCTTTCTCTTCATTGCCTATTGGACGCCGAAATTGAACCGGCTCCGCCGGGAACACGCGCCCCTACCGGAACGGCAGGCCGTGCCCCTCGTCCAAGGGAAACGATCCTATGTCTCGAGGATCCGTTTTCTGGGCTTGCCTCTGGTGCACTGTGTGGCCGGTGGCGTGGAAGGGGGGAAGTATCGGCGAGCTACGGCCAGAGGCTGGATTGCGATGGGTGATGTGGCCATCAGCCCGCTGCTTGCGGCCGGGGGCTTGGCGGTGGCGCCCTTGGCCTTTGGAGGATGTTCGATCGGATTGATCCCTCTAGGTGGGCTCTCACTGGGTATGGTGGCGTTGGGCGGAGTGGCGCTGGGTGTCTTTGCCTATGGCGGTGTCGCCATCGGGTGGTGGGCTTTTGGGGGAGCGGCCGTTGGCGGGAGCGCTGCCATGGGAGGCGTGGCCCTGGCCCGGGATTGGGCTCTGGGCGCACCGGCCGGCGCCGCCGAGGCCAACACGGAGGTGGCCCGGGCCTGGTTTGCCGATCACCCGGGGTTCGCCCTGGCCGAATGGATGGCCCGCAACGGTCTCTGGGTCTTGATCGTCGTGCCCCTGGGACTCTCCCTCGTGCTTCGGCTCTGGCAGAATCGCCTCCTGGCGTCCACGGTTGAAGGCGGCGGTGACGCCGGGACGGACTCGATGACTCAGGGTTGGGTCGCCGAGTGTTCGCGCTGCGGCTACGCCAGGCCCCTGGGAGGGATCCGTCTTGGGGCGACCTCGTACCAGAAACGAACCCTGGGATTTTGCCCGCGCTGCCGTTTCTTCCGCTGGGTGGCCATCCGGTATCTCGACGACGCGGACCCGCCCAATGGGTGAAGGCGGGGTCTCGCATGATGCGGGATTGACAGAGGCTCTGTTTCTCCGTCGGATGACGTCATGAATCGTCTCCTGTGCACCACGCTCATCGGCCTGACCTGTCTTCTGAGTCCGGCGGCCGCGGCCAAGCCAAACGTGCTCTTCATCGCGATCGATGACCTCAATGATTGGGTGGGACCCTTGGGCGGTCATCCCCAGGTCGTGACGCCCCACATGGATCGTCTGGCGGCCAGGGGGACAACGTTTACCAACGCGCACTGTCAGTCTCCGCTGTGCAATTCTTCGAGAACGAGCCTGATGTTAGGCCTGCGTCCCTCGACGACGGGCATCTACGGTCTGGCGCCGTGGTTCCGCACGGTGGAGGGTTTGAAAGACCGGGTCACCTTGGCCCAACACTTTGCCAACAACGGGTATCACACGCTGAGCGGTGGCAAGATCTACCACGGGGGGAAACGAGGGCGCGAGGGTGAGTTTGACGAGTGGGGACCGAATGCGTCCGTGGGGGCGCGGCCGGAGAAAAAGATTGTCGAGACGCCGGCGAAACATCCCCTGGTGGATTGGGGGACGTTTCCTCACAAGGATGAGGACAAGGGAGACTGGGCGGTGGCCAGCTGGGCGGTTGAGGCCTTGGAAGAACAAAAGGAATCGGAGAAGCCCTTCTTTCTCGCGGTGGGTTTTTTCCTGCCTCACGTCCCCTGCTACGCCACGCAGAAGTGGTTCGATCTCTATCCCGAGGACACCTTGGCGCTCCCGCCCTACCTGGATGGCGATCGCAGCGACGTGCCCAAGTTCGCCTCCTACCTTCACTGGGATCTTCCGGAAACCCGTCTGAGCTGGTTGCGGCAAAACAACGAGTGGCGCCATCTCGTGCGGTCTTATTTGGCCAGTGTGAGTTTTGTCGATAGCCAGGTGGGACGGGTGTTGGATGCCCTGGAAGCCAGCGGCAAGGCGGAGGATACAGTCATCGTGCTGTGGTCGGATCACGGTTGGCATGTGGGGGAGAAAGACATCACGGGGAAGAACACCCTGTGGACCGATGGCACCCGTGTGCCTCTCATTTTTGCCAGACCCGGTGTGGGAGAAGACAAGCGCAGCGTGCGCCCGGCGGAATTGTTAGACATCTACCCCACCTTGAGCGAACTTTGCGGTTTGCCATGGCGTGATGATCTCGAGGGGCGCAGTCTCGTGCCCCAGTTGAAAGACCCCGAGGCGCCCCGCGAGTTTCCCGCCATCACGACGCACAACCACGACAACCACAGCGCCTGCAACGAGCGATGGCGCTACATCCGCTATGCGGATGGGTCGGAGGAACTTTACGATCTGGCCAATGACCCTCACGAATGGACCAATGTGGCGCATTTGGCAGAGCACGACGCGGTCAAGGCGAAGATGGCCTCCTACCTGCCCAAAGAGAGCGTGCCGCCGGCGCCCAAGAGTGCCCACCGCATCCTGACTTACGACGGGAGCAAGGTGATCTGGGAAGGGGACGAGGTGGATCAGGACCAGAGCCTGCTTCCGGGCGATGTTCCCATTTCGCTGGCCTCGGCCAAGATCTTTGCCAAGGACGCCGTGGCGGTGGAACTGCTGGCCGAGGGCGCGGGCGAGGGTCCCGCGTGGCATCCTCAGCTCGGTCTGCTCTGCAGCGCCGGGGGCAACATCAATCGGCTCTCGCCCGAGGGAGTCTTTGAGGTGTTTCTCGAGGATGCCGGATCCAATGGCCTTCTCTTCGATCGCGACGGGAGTCTGCTCGTCTGTGAGCCGAAGCGGCGCCGGGTGACCCGCCGTCATCTCAATGGCGACGTCACCGTCCTCGCGGAATCCTATGGCGGGAAACGCTTTGCCACGCCGAACGACATTGCGCTCGATTCCAAGGGGCGGATCTATTTCACGGACCCGCGCTACGGATCCCGCGACGACATGGAGATCGTCGATGGTGAAGGAAAGCCCATCGAGGGCGTCTACCGCATTGATCCGGATGGGACGATCACCCGGCTCATCACGCACGAAGTGGATCGTCCGAACGGCATCTTGGTTTCGACCGATGATCGCTATCTCTACGTGGCGGATAACAATAACAACAATGTGGGGGGCGCGAGGAAGCTCTGGCGTTTTGACTTGGACAAGGAGGGCAACGTGGCGCTGGATTCGCGTTACCTCGTCTATGATTGGGGTGAGACGCGCGGTCCGGACGGCATGGCGCAGGATGTGGAGGGACGCCTCTATGTTGCCGCGGGCATTCATCGGGCCAAGCCGCCGGTGGAAATCGCCGAGCAAAGCACCGCCGGTGTCTTCGTTCTCAGTCCTGACGGCGATCTGTTGGATTTTGTCTCCACGCCGAATGACGAGGTGACGAATTGCAGTTTCGGAGGACCCGAGTGGAAGACCCTTTACATCACGGCCGGGGGACATCTCTGGGCGATCCAGACGAGCACGCCGGGCTATCAGCCCCTGGGCCTGGGTCAGCCGGAGGAGGCGAAACCCCGCTTTCTCTACAGCCGTTATTTCAACGCACGTGGGGAAACACGCTATTTACCGGATGGGAGTTACAAGCAGATCCTGACCAAGTTGGGGGCCTCGTTTGATGTGGCGGTTCATGACGAGCCACTGACACCCGCCGCCCTGGCTAATGTGGATGTCGTTCTCATCAGCAATCCCAGTGCGGAAGCGGTGGAAGATCATCCGGCGCCGCCGCGATTCAGTCACGCCTCGATCGCCGCTTTGCGAGACTACGTCTATGGGGGCGGTGGGCTCATCGTCATGGGCAATCAGGAAGCCCACAATCTGGAAACGGTGACGACCAATCAGCTCATGGCGCATTTTGGCATGCGCTGGGTCGACCGTTACACGGATGCCAAGTCTCTCAGCATTCCCAACGAGAATCCTGTGCTGGGTGATCTCACCTGGGCCTACTACACCGGCAATCTCATCGAGCTGGCGGAGAACCACCCGGCACATCCGCGGAGTTTGGTGACCAATGATCTGACACAAAAGCCCATCAAAGGAGAACGCGACGAGGAGGGATGCCTGTTAGGGATCGCGGAACCGGGCCACGGGCGAGTGGTCCTGGTGACCGATTCCGGGTGGATCAACAACAGCGTGCTCGATGGCGAAGGGCTTGGCGGTGTGGTGATCAGAGATCATGACAACGCCGAGATCCTGGAACGCTTGTTGTTCTGGGCCATGGGCGGAGATTCCTGAGGATGTGATAGAATGTGAGACTCAGGCAATGGTCCGACGATAGCCGTCTCCAATGGGCGGAGCCAAGTGATGCGGACACTCCTGTCCGCCCGATGTGCGTCCTTATTTTCCGGGAGGTCTCCTAACTAACTCATTGATCTGATCGCGGAAATAATGGCGTCCTTGGCCGTTGTCCACTCTCTGGGATCGATCATGATCGGATCGGGTTCGAGTTCTGCGTCATCGAAATAGGTCAAACTTCGCAAGACGAAGAAAGTGTCGTGGTTGGGGAACTTTCGTTTGTAGAACGAAAGTAATTCCGACATCTCATAGCGGTCCAAAAGAAAGGAAAGATCCACAAAGTCTTTCTTGCTCCCACGATTCGTTACAGCGGCGAGTTTCATGGCAGCGATGTCAGGGATTGCGAGCATTTGATACTGATCTGCCCTCAACGGAGGTTCAATGAGTGGGTAGTCGTAGCGGATAAGGTCGATTTTGACATTTGCTACGGTGAGGTTGAGGGTGTGCTCCGCGCGTGCATTCAGAACGATAGCGCCAAGAGAGGCGCGTGTCAGTTTGTCGAGCAGTTCGTCCGGCGAGAAGGATTTGCGGGTAAAGAAATCGAGATCAATGGATCTCCGATGGCCTAGTTGAATGGCCAGTGCCGTGCCGCCGACCAAAAGGAATTCTTGTGGTGCAAGTACGTCGCCCAACCGCCTCAGGAGAGCGAGGGTGCTGGGCTCGAGGGCGGCGTCTTCAAAGAACATCGAAACTCCTCTCTTGGGATATCGAAAAACACTGAGCAGAACGAGAGTGTCCTTGGATCCAAATGGCGAATATGGGTGACTTCCTTTCTCAAGAACTCATCCCCGTAATGCTGTCTAATCGCCTTCCAATCTTCGAGTCGACCTCGCATCAGAACACGAGTGATGATGAAACGAGCGTGTCGTTGCAAATCGAGCGTGTTGGAGTCACAGTCCCAAAAGAGCGATTGTTCGAGCGAGATCATTCGCCGTTAGCGTCGCACACTGCCGGAGAGGAGCCAAAGAAAAGGTGACACCCGTGAGACGGAATGTGTCCCTTTTCTAAAAATTCCTAAGGGTTCTCGCGGTTTTGCGTCATCTTGGAAAGATCTCACACCTTGGTGACTCCCCGTCATGTCCATCATCAACCTCAGGAAGCGCCCTAGCCCCCAGCGCATGGTCGAAGAGAAACCTACCCTGGAAGCCCTTTTCGAGCTGGAGGAGACGCCGCTCCTGCGGTTTGCCCACGGAATTGTGCGGCGGCGGGCGGTGGCGGAGGAGATGGTGCAGGAAGCTTTCATGCGGTTGCACAATCACTGGGACGAGGTGGAGCGTCCGCGGGCGTGGATCTACCGGGCGGTGCGTAATTTGTGCCTGACGTACCTCCGTGACCACGCCCGCGAGACGGCCCTCGACCAAGGCCCCGACGAAGAGTCCGGAGCCGATCGCCGTGCGGCCGAGAGCCCCAAACCGGATGAGGCTCTCGGCCGCATGGAAGCGGTGGGGATGGTCAGGCTCCTGCTCTCCGAGCTGGAGGAGAAGGATCGGCGCTTGATCAGCCTGAAATACGTGGAGGGCCGGAGCTACGCCGATATCGGCAAGGCGACGGGCCTCAGCGTGAGCAATGTTGGCTACCGGCTTCACCATCTGTTGAAGGGGCTTGCCGTGTCCTTGAGACAGGCGGGCATCTCGGGAAGTCAAGGCTAACTGAATACTAACTATTTCGAAAGGAGTTCTCCATCATGAATCCCGATGATCCCAACGTCCAAACCTGGCTCGAGCCGGAGTTGGAAGCGCGCATCGTGGCTTCGTTGCTCGATGAAACATCGGCCTTCGAGGAAGCCGAGCTTGAACGTTTGATGAATGAGCGTCCGGAGATGGTGGTTTTCCATCGCCGGTTGCAGGCGGTGCATGGTCTCTTGGGCGAAGCCTCGAATCAGGGCCCGGACGATGATTGGAAATTGTCCAAGGACAGGCGAACGCGGGTTCTGCAGACGCTGCGGCCCGGTCCGGGCCCGGTCCGGTCGAAGATCCGGCCGGTGGAGAATCGGCGCCGCCGCCGCGTTGTCTGGATGAATGTCGCCGCGAGCGTGGCTATTTTGCCGGTGATCGCCGGACTGGTCGCCCTGGGCTTTCGAAATTTGGACGGGTCTCGGGCGTTGCTTTCCTCCGGAACCAAGTCGGCCGCAACGCATGAAGTGGCCATGGATTCCGAACCCGAGGTCGTGGAGTTTAACGGTTTCGTGGACTATTCCGTGAGGGGCACTCGATCCCGAACGAACGCCGCGGGGGATTCCGGCGACACGCCCACGGTGGCCCTGGCCGTCGAGGGGGAGAGCAAGGTGAACGTCTTATTTGATACAGATCTGGGCATGGTGGAAGATGGGATCGCGGGACCGGTGGCGAGCGCGGAGCCGAGGTATTACGCCTTTACCGATCCGTCGTCATCTTCGAGAGGCGGCCAATTTTCTTCTCCTGATCTTCTCGCCGCCATTCCCGATGTGGAGAACTCGGAGTGGGATGAGAGGTTCTTGGAGGCGAAGCGACCCGCGGCGAAGGCTGAGGTTTCTAATTTGGACTTGGCCGCCCCGATGGCGGCGCCTAACAAGCCGCCCCAGAGCATCGTCAGTGCGGAGGGCCTCGAGCGCGCCTATGGAGTGGTGAGTGACGATGTGAATGCCAATGCCGTTTTACGGCCGGATGACGCGTCGGCGGCGCTGGCGGACTTTGGCGTCGTCGCTTCGAATGAAACACTCTCAGCAGCGTCCGAGAGCTTGAGAAACAGGTTCCGGACTTCGGAGTCAATCGACGCGTTCGGGGAACCGCAATCGGCCGAACTGTTTTCCTGGTATCGCGAGCAAGCCGCCACCTCGGCGGAGAAAGGCGGTGCACTCGCGAAAGCGACCTCCGAGTCCTCGCCGGCCGGGAGTGCTGGTGCGTTTGCCGGTGGCGGTATCGGCGGCCGCACCTGGGGAGTCCCAAGTGCGGTGAACGGGAAGGATCTCCAGGATGCCAATGGAGCCGTGGCGGGGGATCAGTTATCGGACGAGGGGAGAGGCGGCAGCCGCACCGAGCAGGCGCAGAGTTCCCGTGGGGAAGTCCTTGCGTTTTATGAAGATCTCCAGTCGGGAACATCGAAAGGGTTTGGGCAGATGTCCGGCATCAATCTGCTTGGACGCGAGTTCAAAAGAGAAGCCGAACAGGACCTGTCACCGGGGCGATTCGCGGCATTGGATTTTGAGCGTGGGTTGGAGTTCGAGAACGTACCGGCCGATGCGCTGACGGCTGAACTGGCTGACAAAATGGCGGAACCGGCGGTGAGATTTGATGTGGCAACACTGCGGGCGAACGAGGAACACGTCGTCACACAACACAACAGACGTTCCCAGGCGGCTGCACAACTTCCGGAAGCGGAAGCAGAAGCGGCGGCCGAGGATGTCACGAGTGGGAGTGACGGTTGGCGAGACCTCACTCGCGGCGGCTTGCTTGGCCAGGCGGCGCAGCAGTGGGATTCCGAAGCGGCTACCGGTGATGTGGCCGATGACGCTTTTGCGGTCACGGGAGGGAGTGCGGTCAATCTCGAACTTGCGAAGGCCCTCCCGGAGCTGCAGGAATTGGAGGCGAATCTCGCCCAGGTTGAACAATCGTTTGGCTCAAAAAGTGAGCTGACGGCTGATCAAAAAGAGCAGCCGTCTCAACTCGGATTCGGCTTTGCCCGAGGTAGCAGCGATGGCGGTCTGCAACTCGGCGGATCCGTTAGCCGCCAGACGGATCAACCACTGTTGTCCCTGGCGCCTGAAGGGGAGATGGTGGCCTCGCCGGGAGTAGACCGGGCGCAACATCACTGGGCATTCGACGATGGTTTGGCTCAAGAATCACAGCTGCCAGGGCCAGGACAAGGACAGGGACAAGGACAAGGACAACAGCAGGGTGCGCAGAGTGAGCTCTCCTCGGGTCCTCGCCGATCAGGCGGAGGCGGGGAGGTCGCGGAGGCGCGTGGCGTCGCCGCGCCAACCGAGTTCTATGCAGGCATTCGGATGACGCGGGATGGGATTGAGAAGGGGCGTGATTTTCTCGACGGGGCGAGCCAGCCCGCGAACGAATCGGAGCGGTTGAGCGAAGAGGCGAGAGCGAAATCCGAGAGCGCGTTTAAACGTGTGCTCGGAGTGGATGATCCGATGGCCGGTGAGGAGGAAGCCGATGCGCCGGTGGAGGAAAGGGAAGCCGTTCGTGGTGGACTGGAAGGGATCGATGGTCGCGAGAAAGGCGAATTGCGGGAGGCGTTGGCGCTGGGCGATCTGGAAGGAGCGATCGCTCTCGAACGGTCCAAGGTCGCGGTAGAGAATTTTGCGCTGGCGGCAGAGCGTCAGGATGGCGAGGAGAAACAAGAGTTGGCCGCTTATCTCAAGCGCGATCTTGAAGTCGCGGACGCCAGTGAGATTCGGGGACGAGTCTCGGGTAAGAAAGGCGTGAAGCGTGGCTTGGCGGACGGCGATGAAGATCTCATCGAACCGCAAGTGGCGTTGGTTGACAAGCTCGACTCGAAGCCCGACGAGGAGATCCAGAAGCTGCGTGAGGAGCGCGTGGCTAGGGCCAAAGTCGGCAGTAAAACGCGACGGCGCGTTGTCCGGAAGTCGCAGTCAGAGTCAAACAGAGCGCGGGCTGTGATCGAGGAAAAGGAGGCTCGGGAAGAGCCCTATTCGACCTTTTCTCTCCATGTCAGCGATGTCGCCTTCAAGTTGGCCAAAGCGGCTTTGTTAGACAATCACAGCTGGCCGGAGGTGGACAAAGTGCGGGTCGAGGAATTCGTCAATGCCTTTGATTATGGCGACCCGGCACCGAGTCTGGAGGAGAAGGTGGCCTGCCGGGTGGAGCAGGCGGCGCATCCTTTCCGGCAGCAGCGCAATCTGCTCCGCGTGGCCATGCGCACCGCTGACGTCGGGCGGGTGACGGGGATGCCGTTGCAGCTCACCTTGTTGTTAGACACCTCCGGGTCGATGGAACGCGCGGACCGGCAAGAGTCGATCCAGCGCGCCATGCAGATCCTGACATCCCAGTTGACACCGAATGACACCGTGACCCTCATCGGTTTTGCCCGCCAGCCACGATTGATCCAGGATCGCTTGACGGGCGAGGCCATCGCGCGGTTGCCCGGGTTGGTGAGGCGGACGCCGTCTGAGGGCGGGACCAATCTGGAGGAAGCTCTTTTACTTGGCGGGGAACACGCGCGGCGTCAGTATGTCGACGGCGGGCAGAACCGGATCGTGCTCCTCACCGATGGGGCGGCCAATCTGGGCGATGCCGATGCCGAATCGCTGGGCGAGATCGTGGTCGGCTTGCGCCAGGAAGGGATTGCCTTCGACGCCTGCGGAGTGGGGGCCAAGGGGCTCAATGACACCATCTTGGAAGCCCTCACGCGACGGGGCGATGGCCGCTACTACTTCCTCGATCGGCCGGAAGATGCCGACGCGGGTTTTGCCCGCCAGCTCGCCGGAGCCTTTCGTCCGGCGGCGCGCAATGTGAAGATCCAGGTGCGTTTCAACGAGAGTCGGGTGGGGCGCTACCGCTTGTTAGGCTTTGAGAAGCATCGCTTGAAGAAGGAGGACTTTCGCAATGACCAGGTGGATGCGGTCGAGCTGGCCTCCTCGGAAGCCGGGGTGGCGCTCTACGAAGTGGAGGCCCTGGCCTCGGGTGAGGGCGAGATTGGGGAAGTGTCGGTGCGTTTTCAGGACATGACGAGCGGTCGCATGGTGGAGAGAATGTGGACCATCCCCTACCAGCCGGGGCTGCC
>JANQJH010000100.1 GCA_028281705.1 Verrucomicrobiales bacterium | reverse complement strand
TGAACGGATTTCGATGCAAGGCTCCCAGGAGCGTCCGAGTGCATCTCTGCGACGGCTAGGTTGCACACCGGCCCCGCAAGAAGTTCGAGACGTCGTTCGGGTGGCCTTGAGTAGGCTTTCGCTTCTCGGGTATCGGCAGACGCCCTTGTTGCATGCGGTGCTCACGGAGATGGCGGCGCATCACACGCCCGTGACAATCAATGACTTGATGGCCTTGCCCAACATCCGTGATTGCAATCCTTCCACTACCTACCGCCTGTTAAAGAGGCTCGAAAGTGAGGGCATCGTCACCTGCCTGGGGATGGCTCACAGAGCTCCCCATTATCTCCTGGTCATGCCGGGTCATCAGCACGCCTACTTGGTCTGCAAGATCTGTGGTGTCTTCGAGGAAACCGATGCTAGTTACTCTCCGCCGAACGTTTGTGGAGATTGCGAGTTTGCCCCGTGGAGCCAAGTCCAACCGGAGGTGTGGTTCACTGGCATTTGCCCTGACTGCGCGTAACGAGCTTTGCCCGAAATTGAACTCGGAATGCGCAGAGTGAATCGGAAAGCATAGGTTGGCGCTCTTTGTCTCGGTGTGTCTTTTCTGACATGCCGAGGAGTGGCCTCGGGTTTATTCACCAGCACGAGTGAATATTTGCTCGGGCAACGGGAATTTTTGGGCGGATTTCCGTCAAGTCATGCGGTTTCTTGGGTGACGATGGATGACCGAGAACTTGTGGAACGTTATTTGCGCGACGCCGACCAGGCGGCGTTCGGCTCGATCGTGGAGCGTTACCTCGGCCTGGTTCTCGGTGTGGCCCGGAGACGGACGGGCAACGCGGCTCTCGCCGAAGAGATCGCGCATGCCGTCTTCGCTGTGCTGGCGAGGAAGGCACACCGGATCAAGGTCCAGGACCGTCTGGCGGGATGGCTCTATCGCACCGCCATGCTGGAATCCTCGCGTGTGCTGCGGCAGGAACACGCGCGTCAACGCAATCTAAAGAACTATGCGCATATGTCAGAAATTCAAAGCGAAGGGCGAGCCGTTTGGGAGGAAGTGCTCCCCCACTTGGACGACGCGCTTAGTCGCCTGGGGGCTGCCGACCGGGATCTCATCTTGCTCAGATTCTATGAGCAAAAGTCTTTTCGAGAGATCGGCACGGTGTTTGGCAAGACGGAGAACGCCGTTCAGAAACAGACAGGGAAGGTGCTTCGCAAGCTGGAAGGCATGTTGAAACGGCGCGGCCTGGCCATCACCGGCGTGATGTTGGCCAGTAATCTGGGGGCGAAACTGAACTTGCCGGCTTCGACGCATCTCGCGAGATCGATTGCGCAGCACTCGATGACGGCATCTCCTTCGATCAACAAGATCACACTCGCAATACACGCAATTCACACCATGACCTATAGTAAATTGAAAATACGACTGATCCTTGGCGTCCTCGTTTGGGCCTTGCTCTCGGGAGGCAGTTTTTGGTTAGGCACCCGGCAGGTATTGAATGCCAGTCTCGCGTCCGCAGACGAATGGCCCGGCGCTATTCGGAATCAAGGGGCGGCAAACAATTCTCAGCCGAATGCAGAAGAAACGTCGAGCGATCTCAACGAAACGGAGTACCTCTTGAAGATCCTGCATGAGGCGCAGCCGGGGATGCGCTTCGGCTTGCTCGGTGGCTTCGATCCGGTGGCTTGGCGCCAGAGTTCCTTGACGCTTCGTCAGCTCCGGGCGGAGCAGATCCCAGCGGCCTTGAAGCTCTTGCAAGAATTCCCTGGCGGGCTCACGGGGAATGGCGAACTGGTGGCGACTCTCCTGGGGCACTGGGCGGAATCCGAGGGAGAGACCGCGATGGCCTATGCGATGGCGCATCTTCCGCTTCAGAGCCGGTTCCGGGCGACCAAACGCGTCATGCTCGAATGGGCCAAACGCCAACCACAGGAGGCTTTTGCCTGGTTCCAGGAGATGGAGAGGACGGGTGAGCACGGAACGACCGCGGGCGAGTTTCAGAGGAATCTTTGGAGCCTCTTTCAGGGCTGGGGTGCCCATGATTGGTCCACGGCCGTCGATGCGTTTTCCGCACTGTTGTCTTCGACAGCGGCGGACCCTAACGGTGTCGCTTATGCCTTCGAGGGATTGTTGGAGCTTTCGCGGCGTGAAGACCCGAACACCGACTTGTTGGATTGGACGGCGAGGTTGCCGGAGACCTGGATTCCCAATCTGCCGTGGATTCGTGTTGGGCCGAACGAGGAAAACAACTTGCGCTCGACGGCGGTGCAGAGAGTGATGAGAAATTGGGGGCCATTGGAGCCTGCTCGTGCGGCGGCTTGGTATGACGGTATTGGTTCGCCGGTGGCGGGAGATGAGGGGATCGCAAGTTCCCTCTATCACGAATGGCGCCACATCCAGCCCGCGGCGGCGGCGGATTGGTATGTCAATCGGTCGGGAAGTGCCGATCGCGCCGATCGGCTTCAGTCGGTCCTTGAAAACTGGGGACCGCACGATCCGGAGGCGGTTGAGCAATGGGTAGGCACGCTTGACCTCAGTGCTCAAGAGGCGGATGCCGCCGCGCAGGCCTTCACCAGGGTCTACTGGGACGATATGGAACGATCCGCGGCCTGGTTGGGACGGCTGAGTTCTCCTGAACTACGCATTCAGTCACTCACAAAATTGATCGATATCTGGCAGGATATCGGGTTCAAGTTTGATGCTGAACAATTGGAAGCTTCGGGCGTCTCGTCAGAGGAATTTCAGCAGGCGATGCAGCAGACCACCGATCGGGAATCATGAGACGTGCCTTGATACCCGCCGGGACGACCATTGCGGTGCCGGTACTCTCATGCGTGGGTGCCTACTTGTTGGGAGATTATATGGCGATGGGCCGTTTGCGAGAGAGCGTGAGGCCGCCGGTCGGATCATCCATCCTTCTCAAGCGCGATCGCTCGGAGAGATCGGCGAGCGAGGAGCCGTTCGTCGATCTTCGGAATGGTGCTGATGTGCACGAGATGATCGAGCGATCCTTGGAATTGGCGGGGATCCGGGAATGGAAGGACGATGAAGCCAGTGATCACTTGTATGGGCTCGTTTCTCAGTTGGCGGACGACGAGATCCCTGCGTTTTTGGAGCGTGCGGAGCAGGTGGCGGATCTCGGTCAACGCAGGCTTTTGCTACGAGCCGTTCTCATGCGATGGGCCGAGAGTGAACCTCGGGCGGCGGCCACCTATGCTGAGGAGCGATTGATCCCGCAAGAGCGTGCAGGGGTGATGAAAGGCATCATCGCCGGCTGGGCGAAAACCGATGCCAGAGCGGCCTATGAGTGGGTTGAGAAGAAATCACACGTCGAAGGCGTTTCGGGCCAGCTCTTGAAGACGATCTTCCACTTTTGGGCGAGGGAAGACCTCGACGCCGCCATGGCCGCGGCCGTCAAGTCATCCGATCGCGGGAGTGCCTTTTACGGTATCTCCTCGCTCGTCAACGAAGCGCGCCACCGGCCAGCCGTGCTGGCCAAGATTGCGGCCCTCTCGGACCCCTCACAGCGTGAGAATGCGATCGGACAAGTGGTCATCAACTGGTCGGTGACGGAGCCTTCAAGCGCAGGAGATTGGTTAGAAAGGATCGAGCTGGACACCGATCAGCGAGTGGCGTTGGAGCGCAAGCTGGCGCGCTACTGGTCCTTTCAGGACCCGCCAGCCTCTGCACGATGGTTGCTGGCGCATTCTGACGAAGAAACGCTGTCCGAGAATCTCGCAAGCGTCATGTCGACTTGGGCCCATCGGGATCCGAACGCGGCGGCGCGATGGCTCGCTGAGGTCGGGCTCGGTCCTGAAACCGACCAGGCAGTGGGCAAGTTTGTTGGACGAATCGTGGCACGTGACCCGCAGAGCGCCTTTGAATGGGCGCGCATCATTTCATCGCCGGAGGAACGTCACCGTGCCTTGGTCGATGTCGTCTCCGATTGGGCGCAACGCGACCCTGATGCTGCGGAGCGCTACCTCTTGGACTCGGACCTTCCTGCAGCCGAAGCGGAGTCGATCATCAGGGAGGTCAGCCGAGAGCCATGAAGGCTGAAGGTTGAACGTGAACTGGGCGCGAGGATTGGGGCGAATATTCTCCTTCTCGCGTTACTTTCGCGGCAACTGGCAACAGGCTCCGAATCTCTCGGATCCACGCGAGTACCTGACCTTTAATTGGCGATCTTGCTCGGACGGGAGAGCCCTCCCGGGGACGCGAGATCGACCTGACACACCACGAACCACGAGACATCGTTCAATGGTTGATGAGGGCAGTTGCCTCTTTGAGCTTAATAGAAAACGGTGAAGACGCATAGAATAGCGGGAACTTCATCTAATCTCCATCCGCGAGACCAATCCTCCCGACCAGAGGATCCCAGTCCGATCGCATGGACTAATGGCGGATATATCTATTCAATTCTCACGGACTGTTCGGTAAAGATTTCCTCGATGTCCATTCGAACGATATTTTCCAGATCGAGAATCGATTCATGGTATGCTTCAGCCAAAACCAGACGCTCCAATACACGCTCCAGGCGCATGACCGTTTGTTGTTGAGCAAATTCCGTACGAGCAATCGGATCTCCTGATTCCCTGATTTCACGATAGGCGATCCCGATTTCGTCTGATTCTCGGTCGAATCGCTCGAGATCTTCCTGCAGAGTCCGTATGGTCATGAGGATACCAGCGATTCTACGCTCGATCTGCCGTCGATGTTGCGCTGCCTGTTTCTGGAAGCCTCTAATCTGTTCTCTATAGATACTTTCTTCCTTACTAAACATCGTAAATATCGGAACCTTGATGGCCAAGCCGATCTCATAAGTATCTTTTGTCACCAAATTGTCTCGATACACGCTGTCTCTTCCAATGTAGATAAACGAGAACCACGGAATCTTGCGGGCTTCGAAAGCACTGAGGTCACCACGCGCCAATTCCCGCTTTCGGTTAACACTATTGATCTCAGGATCTTGCACATACGCTATCTCAGTTAAGGTGGGCAGTAATAGTGCATTGACGCCAATAACCGGGCAATTCGGAGGACCAGTAACTTGGATGCGCCCAGGATCATTCAACCCAACCAATGTTGCCAGCTCCTGGCGTGTTTTCCGGATTCCCGCAAGAGAAACGAATTTTCTTCCACGGAGACGCAACGCCATCATTCGTTGCTTGTCCGCTTGTTGCCGCACGCTGAGTCCCTGCCTCACCAATCCATCTAACCGTTCATACTCTTCTTGTTTTAGTTCCTTGATAATGTCACCGATTCGTGCGCGCGCTTTCAAGAACTGGAGTTTTTGATAAGTGCGCTTGACCTTGTTGGCAATATTTCGTTGTTCCTGCCGTACTACGAAATCGGCGTAGTCGATCTCGGCCAGAGACTTGTAGAGTTCAGCTCGAATCTTCCAAGGATTGGGCAAGTAAAACCGAACGTTCATACTAAGAGTCTCAGCCCGGCGGATATCATCAGTACCTCCTGCTTCAACGACCTCGTTCACTCGGAGATCGTCCCAGTCAAATGAAGCACGCAACTCCGGGTCCCGCCACTCACCGATGGTCGCATACCTCGCACGGGCAACGCGTGCATTGGCCTCGGCAGCCGTACCCACAGCTGAGTTCGCAATCGCTAGGGCCGTTAGCTGGTGTAGATTGAGTGGCCCACCGGGATCGACAAATCGCGATGAGACTCTAGGCGCCGATTCGGGGCTGTACCTCTCCTTGTTCTCGAAGGGATGACTCCGAAGTGAGGAGGCGACTTGCTTATGAGAATCGAGAGACTGACAATGAACCAACACGAAACACGCATTTAACAGAATAGGTAATCGATATAACAGCTCTTGATAGGTGCACCTTTGAGTTTGATTCAAAGGAAACCTTCTGTGAGAGCGTCTATCTTGACCATTTTCTGGCATAGTGACCACGACGGATAGCAGGATTTCGCCCTACATTGCGTCATACTCAACGGGGTGGGCATCGATGGCCGATATCGCGACCACAACCGTGAAACCAGGGAGGGTATCTGTTCTCATTCTGTCAACCTAGGCAACAAAAATGAGAAGATCATGTGAGCGGCGAAATTCCTATTCTAGATCTGGGACCGAGAAATCAAAAATCGGCGTAAGTTGTTTGTTGTAAACGCCGACTGTGCGCCGGCACGGAGAATGGAAACACGGAAGGATGAGCTGCGACAACCTACAAACATCGCCGTAGCCACCAGCACCTGAACTACCAACGTCGCAGTTCCTAGACCACTCACCGACACCCCTGGCAGCATGATGCTGCTCCACAGTCTTCATCTACTTCGCAGACCGAAAAATACTCCCGCGCTTCTCACCGTAATCTCATCATCCAACCACAAGGTGGCAACAGCAAAGAAGAACAGCCGCGAGACACGCCCCCTGTAGTTCCGCCGCAATGAGCCACCACATAGACTTCAATGATTATCGTTACGCAACCTAAACGAGGAGTTTCCTTCCGCATCGAGTGAAGGGCGGATCTTTCACAACACAATGGATTCGGTCCAAGCTATCGAGTGTTCCGCATTGGGTATTCTGGACCGCTCTTCTTCTAGCCTCAACATTGGGGATTTGGATAACATTTCGCTACCATGCGCAGCTCCGGCCATCCGCCGTTAGGAACCTCTACCTACGCGAGCCATCCGGCATCGCTTGGATTGAGGAGAATAACAGTTTCATTGTCGTATCAGATGCAGGCTACCTTGCGGAGATCCGACTAGATGGAAGCTTGGTTCGCCTGCAACATTTTCCGGAGCGAGATATGGAGGATGTCGCCCTACTACCGGGCGGAAAAGATCTCCTCGTAATTGATGAAAGGCTACCAGCCCTATTGCGAATTAATCTTGAAAACTTTCGCATCGAATCTGAAATTGCTCTATCAGGGCATCCGAAAGCAGATGGCAAGAATAAGCAATATGAAGGGATTGCAATCCTCGAGAAGGGAGAGCACATCCTTCTATTGAACGAACGCGAGCCGCGGCTAGTGAAACTCCGATTGGACTGGCATTCGCTAGAAGCCACAATCATCGAAGATCACCCTTTGAATGGCCGCTCTGTCAGTGGCTTGGTGGTCGATCCCATCTCCCATGAAGCGATTATCGTGTCGAGAGAAAATGGCTTGCGGCTAATTGACTCTTCGGGGAACCCACTTGGAAAATGGCAGCCCATTGCATGCAAACGCCCTGAGGGATTGGCGATTGTTCCCTATAGAGGATTCTACATAGTAAATGACAAACGCAATGGGAAACTATTTGAGTTTCATGAACTAGCAAGCTTCGATGCGTTGCGATCGAAACTGGCAGAATAGAGTCGCTCGCTTGGCCAGGACCGCCTTCGAAGCCTTTTTTGAAAACTGTGGTCTCGAATTCAGGAAGGACATTCCAAGGACTCCCTTCGTGCATTCTCTCAGATTGGCCTGTTTCGAGAGAATCGGGGGCTGCAGAAGAACAGAAGTGGGGCCATGCTCTTCCCTCGCTCAACCGACTCTGACTGCAGGCGAGCCGCAATCGCAGCTCTAGCTGCCTCCACACGAAGATCGAGGCTTCACCTCAATGTTTTAGCTTCAGGAAGGAGATTCTCATCGTTTTCTCATCGTTTTCTTCGAGGTTATTCGAGACCATCTACATCATGAGAGCTCTTGTTGTTGAAGATTACGGCCCGCTTCGTGAAGCCGTGACTGAGTGCTTGAGAGACGAAGGCTTTGCCGTCGATAGCAGTTCCAACGGCACGGACGGGCTCTGGCGCGCAGAATCGTTCTCGTACGACGTGGTTGTGTTGGATATTATGTTGCCAGGTTTAGATGGCCTTTCAGTGATTTCAAGGCTGCGCAACCACGGCAACGATGTCCATATTATTATTACAAGCGCCCGCGATTCGGTTGCTCAAAGAACGGAGGGGCTTAGCTACGGTGCTGATGATTACCTAATCAAGCCTTTCGCTCTTGAAGAACTGATAGCTCGAGTGCAAGCTCTTGTTCGGCGTCGCTACGAGAAGAAGAACCCAATAATTCGAATCGACGATTTGGAACTCGACACACTAAAGCAGCGAGTCACGCGCGGAAGATCGGAGATCAAACTGACTGCGCGCGAATATGGACTCCTTAGCTACCTCGCCCACCGTCGAGGACATGTGGTTTCCAGAACCGAGATCTGGGAGCACGTCTATGAAGACTATAGCGGTGGATCGAGTAATGGCGTCGATGTCTATATTGGATATCTGCGAAAGAAACTAAACGCTAACGGAAGAACGAATTTGATTCACGCGCGCCGCGGACTCGGGTATATTCTCGACACTCCCTAAAGTAGGAGCATCATAGTGAAGTCGATCAAGAGCGGGTTAACTGTGGGCGTCGGTTTGTGCGCAGGAAGTATTCTCCTAATCGGCTGTGTATCTCACTATCTGGTGGTGCGTAAGCATGTGTATACGGAGTTTGATCAGGACTTGCTCCAATATGCGCGACTCGTCGCTCAAGAGATCGAACTAGAAGAAAACCGGATCCGCCACGACTGGCTCGAGTGGCATACTGCCTTGGGACGGAATGTGATCGAGTTCATACAAATCTCCAACACGGAATCAGGGAAACTCGTGCAATCGCCCTCGGTAGATCAGATTGGTGTCCCGGAATTCGCATGGACATCGAATACGGACCCTCGCTTCATTGAGTTCCAAGGCAAAGACGGGACGGCTCTCAGGAGCGTTTCTTTCGCATTCACACCAGTCATAGGAACGCCACATGCAATGGACGATGGTGATGACGAATCTGATGAGACTGTGGTCATTGAAGTTTTGGCACCGGGAACAAGCGTCCCGCCTGCTCATTCCTTGTTCATTGCGAGGGAAACGTCGTCCGTAGATGCCTTGCTCGCAAGATTGGCTAGCTCACTATTGCTCGGAGGCCTTCTCGTAGCAGGTGTCACTTCATTGGCTATTCATTGGGTAACTAACCATGTCCTTTCCCCTCTTGCGTCATTATCTCAGACGCTTGAAAATCGCAGTGAAGACGATATCGGAGCTCCCCTTCCACCGGGAGACGTCGTGCCAGTCGAACTTCGACCTCTAACGCGCGCATTCGATACCTTGCTTGCTAAGATCCGGCAGATTATCCAAAGAGAGCGCGACTTCGCCACAAACGCAGCCCACGAACTGCGCACGCCCGCCGCCGGCCTCCACTCGACGTTGGAACTCGCGGTGCGCAAGCCTCGTTCATCCAAGGAATACGAAAGGAGAATCCGCAAGGCGCTCACTATATCGGAGCATCTCCGCGACCTTCTAGATCGTCTAATGCATCTTGCTCGGCTCCAATCGGGACAGGAAAAACCGGAATTTGAATCGGTCCACCTTCGAGATGAACTATGCTATCTGATGGAGATGGCCCAGGCAGGCAATCCCTCAACAGTGCCGGAAGTCGAATGGCGTATTGCGACAGATGTTCCTCCACTCAGAACAGACCTTTCGCTCTTCCGTATGATCATTTCAAACCTTCTAGACAATGCAGTCAGCTACTCGCCTGTGGGTGGAATCATAACCATTGAAGCGAGCGATCCAGAACCCAATACGATCCGAGTATCCATATCGAATTCGACGACACAACTTTGCCAGGATGACATAGAAAGGATGTTTGACCCATTCAACAGGGGAACACACGCTAGCCAATGCTCTGATAGCCACCGGCATGCAGGAATCGGCCTGGGCATGTGTTTACATGCTTGCGCATCTCTTGGCGCGTCACTGGACGTGACCCTCAAAGCGAGCGATCGGATCGAGTTCTCACTGGATTTTCCCACGAATCCAGAAGTAGGTTCACACCGGGAGCGTGACTTCGCGACTAATGCCTCCACGAGCTGAATTCGCCGGCCGCGGCCTTTCATTCAACGCGGGATGATATCACACGGTGCAGGCTGTGAACTGCGGATGAAGAGGAAGAGCGCATTGGAAATGAACCGGCTGGTACGCTCGCCCGACGGCACTGCGGCCAGGAACGGTTCGAGATCGCGCCCGTCGACGTTTCCGAACAACGACACAGCTTGAGAAGGCGGCAAGGGGTTTCGAGCAATGCGAATAGACTCTCTGTTTGGGCTGGATGGCAGAGGGCCGTCGAGAGGTGAAGTTCAGAGCGCTGAACGCCGAACGCGACGCATCGGATTGAGCACTTGCCGCCAGGTCAGCATCGCGTTCAGAGCAGACCTGGACGTCGCGCTTGTCGATGACGTGTTCTGAACCCAATCCCACGAGCTGCCAGGTTTAGAAAACTTTCCGACTCACACCGTTCTCTCATGGTACCTGTTCTAGGATCTGGCATGAAGTCAAACGCCCTTCTTCGATTAGGCGTAGCCGCAATCGTGTTCTTGATCAGCGCTTCCCCGACATGGGCAGACCATTTTGGAGCCTGCCAACCACGGTACTTTCCGGCTCTGTCGCTAGGTAAAGTCGACAAGGAGTTGGAGGAGATCTCGGGGGCCGCGGTGAGCCGCGTCAGTGCGGATCGAATCTGGGTGCACAACGATGGGATCATCGAAGCGATACACGCTATCGGAAAAGATGGTGCCATTGTTGCTTCAGTAATCATCGGCATTGAAACACAGGACGTCGAAGACATCGCCATCGGCTCCTCCTTCCAAGACGACGACGTCCATCTCTACCTGGGCGACATTGGAAGCAATGACGGCTCCAGATCGACGGTTTCAATCATCCGGGCGCGCGAGCCGGAGCCGCACATGGGGGAGCTGTCGGAGGTCACGGTCTTCGAGTTTTTCTTTCCGGACGGTAGCCGGGATGCGGAGACCCTCCTGTTCGACCCGGTCGACGGTGAGCTCTTCATCGGAACAAAGGAGGCGGATCGGACCCGCCTCTATAGCGCGAACCTCCGAGGCAGTTTCACCTCCCCGGCACCACTTGAGTTTGTTGCAGAAGTAGATCTCCCTTCAGCGTCCGGGGGCGACATCTCCTCCGACGGGAGCCTCATCGCCCTCCGCAACGAGACAGAAGCCAAGATCTGGTCTCGCCTCCCCGGCGAGGCGGTGGCAGAAGCCATCGCCTCGCGCCCTGGGGTACCGGTGCCCGTGGTGGGACCACCAGTGGAACCAAACGGGGAGTCGTTTGCATTCGAGCCCGGCTCGGCCGCCTACTTGACGCTGAGCGAGGGCAAGAAGGAACATCTGTTCCATTTCCGGCCAAGCCCGTCTCCGTTCGAGTCAGGAGAGGCCATCGGAGAGGTCGAGCTCGACGACTTAAAGGAGATCTCCGGTTGCGCGGCCAGCCAGTTATCCCCGGACGTCCTTTGGGTTCACAACGATGGGGAGATCGATTCGATATTTGCGATCGATGTGCATGGAAAACTGATCGCGAGCGTTTCTCTCGGCAGGACGCTTGCCGATCCGGAAGACATCGCCACGGCATGGTTCGAGGGTGACGATCGCCCCTACATTTACGTCGGCGATATCGGTGACAACGATGCGGGTAGAACATCGGTCGGCGTGTTGAGATTCCCCGAACCGCCCGTGCATCATGGCGGCGCGCCCTTGATGCTGGCCGCGGAGGACACCGAGTGGATGTCCTTCCGCTATCCGGGAGGCGCGGTGGACGCCGAAACTCTCATGGTCGACCCGCGGAGTCAGAGCCTCGTCGTCGCTACCAAAGAGGAATCCGGCACCAGATTGTTCGGTGCGCCTGCCGTTAACGGTGGGCAAGTAAGCACGCTGAGCTTGCTTGGGGATGTCCCGTTCGCTAGCGCTTCGGGGGGAGATATCTCGGCAGACGGCGGGACGATCGCCCTACGGCGCGAAAACTACGCCGCGATGTGGTGGCGTCCAGACGACGTTTCCCTCGGAGAGGCACTGCTGGTTCCCGGACTCGAAGTTCCGATCATGTCTCCGCCCCAGGAACCCAACGGAGAAGGCTTCGCTTTCAGCATATCCGGCGCGGGGTACTACACGGTCGGCGAGGAAAGGGACGCCCCCATCTTCTTCTTCGCAACAACACCTGCGTCGGTACTACTCCGCTTCGATGGCGTGCCAACCGCGGTTTCCGGAGGCATCATTTGGCCGGTGAAGGGTTACGCCAGTCTCACGGCTACGGTCGAGCGTTCGACCGATCTTCGTCGCTGGATCACGGCGGGTGAGGTTTTCATCGGAAGCGACGGCAGCGGATCTGCTCGGCTCCCGGTAACCAGTTCTCGCGGTTACTTGAGACTGGCAATAGGACAACCCTACGCCCCGAGCCGCCTTCTTAGAACAGCCCTCCAGCCCGACAGGTGAGATGATTCCGGTTTGCGACGGCCAGCTCAAGGTTTTGGTCGACGGCAGGTTCCTCGCCAGGACAGGGCTCCACGGATTTCTCAGATCGGAGAGCCACTTCACGAGTCGGGCGCTGGCGCTTCCGCCTCCTCCAGTATCCTCTTGAGGAGAGCGAGATCCTTCCGGTTGGCGCGGCGCATCATGGACGACATGAAGGGTGCCATCAATGCGGAAAAGCCGGTGGGGCGGCCCCGGTTGCGTAAGGTCATGCGTGTCGCCGACTCCGAAATCGTTTCCCATGTGTAGCTCGTCTCCATCGGAAACGGGCCCTCCGCGGTTCGCATGACAAGGCGCTCCCCGGGATCGAATTCCACGATTTCGTAGGTATACTCCAGGCGTCGGCCGAGGAAGTGGGCGACGAACGCGATTTGCGATCCGACGGCTGCGGGGCGAGGCGTTTTCCAATCCACGGATTTTATATTCACGTACCACCGCGGCACATTGTCAGGATCGGCAGCGAAACTCGCCACGCCGTCGCGTGCTCGGTCGATCACAATATCAGTTCGAACGTCGACTTCAGCCATGCATCCTCGGGTTATCTGCGGTTCGATTATCGGACATCGGTCCGCATCGAAGGATTCGAAATGGGGAAAATGGGGACGGGGTACATGAATTTGTATCAATCGATGCCAGCGAGATCATCGAGACTTCTAGTGATCTGCCGCCCAGCGCCGAATGCAGCGCAGCAAGAAGTTCTGCTTGGACTTCTGCGACCGGCCGTCCCATCCGAGGTTGGCCTCGGTGAGTTTGGAGAGCTTGCTCATCGGCGCACGACCTGCGCCTGGAAAGCCGTGTCACGAATGGCAGTTGACGTTCAACGTTCGGAGCTCCGTGAGTGTGCCGGCGTGCTTCCATAGTTTTCCCTTGAGCCGATAACGCCGTTCCATCCCGAGGTGAAGATGGCGTAGCGACTCGATACCCGTCAATGCGGCGAGATCGTCTTCCGCTACGGGGCCAAGGATGATGTAAAGCGTGTCAAGTTGGGCCAGATGCTTCAATCCTTCCAAACTCTCGCGCCCCCCGGCGGTGACCACAACCTTGGTGGTTTCGGGCGGCAAGGCCTTCGCCGACGATCCGTTGGTGATCCATGGGGCATCGGCCAGTCCCTCGATATCGATCTCGTGCAAGATTCGCTTCCGATCCGCCTCAGCGATCCCAGGGAGAGGCCTTCCTTCCGGTTCGTCCCCATCTTCGGCGAAAGAAGACGCAGTGAAGGCACCGATCAATCCGATGATCCAAACAATCTGCCGGAGACGAGCGTCGTACATGACAGAATACACGATGCCTCAAACCGGAGAGTATTCCAGAAAGATAATGTCTATTTCTCCCATCTTTCCTTGAAATTGGGAGGCAAGGCGGCCGCTGTGACATAGGCGCTGGCGGCCTCGGGATCTTGACGATGCCACACCGCGAGTACGCGATCGACAGCTTTGTGCCGAACGGATTCGTTGTGAATGGTTTGTGCCCACTCAGCAGCGGTGCGAGGATCAGCTTCTCTGGCGAACTCGGTAAAGGTATTGACCGCGTGATCATACCAGGTCTCCTGTTCTGATACGCCTAACCAATTCGTGATCGCGTTTATGTCCGAATGGGTCCACGTCGCCACGATGTGGTGGATTTGTTCGTCCCGAAGCGAATTTGAGGTGTTTTCGAGCAACCAGCCGACGCGTTGCGGCATGTCCAAGCCGATGTCGTTGGTGATCATCCTCTCGGCCAGTTTCCATTTCGATTCCGGTTCCAATTCAAACTCTTCAATGGCGCGGGCGGCAGCTTCAAAGCCCTCGTATTCGAGAAGGTTGTAGGCAAAGGCACGCAGCCCGGCATCGCGTACTTGGGAATCATGGTGCTCTGTTAGTTTTTGTAGGTAGGTTTCGCGGTGTGCTCTTGTTCGGAGATGCGCGGCGATCTCGGTAAACGCTTCACGGTGTCGACCGGCATCCAGATCGGAGACCATTTCCAAGGCTCGAGCGGGGTCGGATATGGCGACGCCGGACAAGAGGGCGATGCGGAGATGAGTCGTCTCGCCAGACTCGGCGCTTTGGGCGTAGCCCTCCAGCCATTCGGTGGCGCCCTTGGGATCGTGACGCGCCCACCGTGCGAGTGTCAGCTTGGCTAGAGACGAATGATTCCCGGCCGCGGTCAAATCATCGAGTATAAACGGCGGATCAAGATCAACGAGTAATCTGCTGACAGGGAGCCGCAGCCAGCCTGAGGTGGCGGCATCCAAGGAGTGTGAATCGAGTGAAGTCCAAACCTCTTTCAGTTGACGGAGATCAAGTGCAGAAAGTCGACGAAGGCCGGCAAAGGTATCCTCCCGATTGATGGCCTTTCCGCTGGGCTTGAACAGGTCAAAGAGCGCTGCTTTGTCGAGCGGCTGGGAGGAGTTCTGGTTTAGAGAAATAGATCTTGAGGGGATTGAAATTGGTTCATTCGGCAACGGTTGATCTCGGAGTCGTGCGATTTCGCTACGCACACTCTTCAGTCGCTGGCCCTGCCAAACGAATAGAAGTGTGCCGATCGCAATGAGGCCAAGAGAGAGCGCTTTCATGGCTGACTATCAGAGATGGGCGCGGGTTCGCCGTCAGCGAGGTCGATGTCTTCGATCACCATGCGCTCACCGGCGGTTTGGTTCCCACCTTCGCTTGTTCGCCTTGCGTTCCATCGATTAATGGAACGCCTGAGCTCGGCAACATTGTTGGCGCGGTAGGCCTCTGGTGTGAATTCCCTCAACCAATCAAGGCGTGGTTGAAGGTCTTCATCATTCATCGTACTGGCGTCCGGCCGGGCGACGATCAGTGCGAGTTTGGCTCTCGATTCGCCCTCTAGCTCAATGCTCTCAGCGAAGCGTGCCGCTTCATCAAATCCTCCCTGTTTACGGATGGCTGGTGCGATGTGTTCCAAGGCCCGATCTCGCAACTCCAGCTCGCCAAAACTCTGCGCCATAGCGACATAGAGCGGCCATCTCTCCGGACTGGAGAGATCGGCTGCCATTGTTGTCAAGGTATGATACGCCGCCGTCGATTCGAGTTCCTCAAATCGCGCAATGGCCTCTTCTGGGTTGTGGATTCCCATGCCGGCCACGAGTGCGGCGACGAGTCGTGCATCGAAGGGCTCGCCTACGAGTGGCCTGGCCCAGCTGAGTTGATCTTCCACCACACTGTCGAGCCAATCCCCGCTCCCTTTGGGATCTTGGGCTGCCCACAGCTTGAGAGCGTTCACAGCCTTTCTTTGGAACTCCCTCCGGTTGCTGGAATAACCCTCGTTGGCGTAACGGAAGGCCATCTGGGCGACGACGGTCGGGTCTACTGGCAGCAGACAATCGAGCAAAGCAAAGTGGACCAGCGCCTTGCGTTGATTGCCCAATGATGAACTTTCGGTTTCTGCTAGAAGTCTGACAAGCGCATCTTTGCCCAGCAGTTCCAGAGCGGATTGGATTCGCATTTGCCCGACCACATCACTGAATCGCTTGGCCGAGTCCAGATCGGCGGCAAGTTGAACCAGGTCGAGATTGCCGTCGGTTCCGTCTCGTAAAACCTGGGGCCTCACGCTGCGGGTAAGGTGCCTCCGCAGTGGGTTGGCATCAAGAGGCCCCTCAGAAAGCTCTGCACGGGATTTCAGGTCGGCCAGCGTCGAACGAGCCCCGTCGAGTTGGAATCTCTGGGTGCCGACGGCCAGCAACACGATGATCGCGGCACAAACGGGAATCATTTTCGAATAGCTCATGGTTTGGATCGAGTTGATGAGGAGGACTTTCGAAGGCACTTGCCCTGCACTGGAAAACGCAACGTGCGATACTGTCTTGGCGACGGTGTCGGAAACGGCTGCGCTCACATCGGTAGACAGGCTGGTCGCAAGTGCCGCAGCGGGGATCACGACACCGCGCCGCTTCAGGATACAGCTCAGTTTCTCGAGGATGCGTGAGGAATCCTTGCGGACGGTGCCTTCGGTCTTCCCGGCCGCGATGGCAATTTCACGAAAGCTCCATCCTTGAAAGAACCGCCGTAGGATCAACTCGCGGTCGCGTTGAGGGAGAGCTTCAATCGCCTCATCAACCAGCGAGAGGGCGTCGTTCCAGGCTCGATTGTCGTTCACGGGAGGCGAATGTTTCATTTCGACAGCGAGAGCTTCGATCTTGCGTATCCGTCGTCTTTCTGAGCGCACAGCCTTGGCGCTCTCGAACACCGAGGTGCGATGCAGCCATCCGGCGAGACCGGTTCCCGCCTTCAGGCGATGAGCCTTCCGTGCCAGAATGGTGAATACGTTCTGAGCCACCTCCTCCGCCATTTCCCGATTCCCGGTACGACGCATCGCCACCCCGATCACCATGTCGATGTGCTGCTTCACCAGTGCGCAAAACGCTGCTTCGGAACGTGTCGCGACAAAGTTCGACAGAAGATGGCATTCTTGCATTACGAACGCTCGGTTTGGTTCACACAAGATACCCCCCGCAATCGCCCGAAACGAGGCAACTTTCTGGGCACGGGCGAATTCTGATCACCCGCGTCTCCTCCCGCGCGCGCTTCCCAAAGGTGCTGCGTCCCCCTGAAGAGTTGGATGGCTCGTAGGACATGCCACCGGGGAAGGACGAAGCTCGATCCCGCAGAGCCCTGTTATTTTGGATAAATTGGCGTTACTTTTCAGAGCATCTGGGAGCATAGACGTATCGACCAAGCCATTTCATCGTCCACTACCACCCACCGCGAAGGCGATGCCACCTTGCTGTTGGCGAAGTTCGTCTCGGGTGGGCGGTCAGAAGCCGCCTTTACAGAGTTGGTTCTCTGGTATGGCGGGCTCATTTACTCCAGCGCCCTCCGAAGAACCGAGGACCGTGATTTAGCTGAAGAAGTCACGCAGAACGTCTTCGCCGTGATTGCCCGGAAAGCGGCTTCCCTTAGAGATCACCCTTCGCTCACAGCGTGGATCTTTCAAACGACTAAACTTGAGGCCGCCAAAATCATGCGCACCGAACGCCGCCGTCATCGTAAGCATGCCGCATTTGCGCTCGAGATGAGTAGTAGCCCAGCGGCGTCCGACTCTTCTGAGAACGACGCTTGGCGCGAAGCGATTCCGATCCTCGATGAGTCGCTCGACCGCTTGCCGGAGGGTGATCGCGAGCTCGTCTTGCAGCGATTTTACGAAAAGCGGAAGTATCGCGAGATTGCCGCCCAGGTGGGAAAATCGGAGGCTGCGTGTAAGATGCAGCTCAAACGGGCCTTGGCGAAGCTCTCACGCTTTCTCGCCCTGCGAGGAGTGACGCTTTCCGCTGGCGCCATTGCCTCGGGATTGGGAGTTGAACTTGCGCGCGCTGCACCGGCTGTGGTTTCGATTGTCCCGAAGGCCCTGGCCACTTCCAGCAGCTTAACCAGCACTGCTCTAACGATCAATACGATACAAACCATGAGCCAAATAAAGACGATCACTCTAGCTGTCGTTGTGGTCTTAGCTGTCGCTTCTGTGCCGCTTGTCTGGCAGGAATCGAGAGCTAGTTCCCTCCGCCGCGATCTGGAAGACACTCGTAAGCGACGCGAAACCATTGTTGCGTTGTCGACCGGCGACTCCGTCAATCAAGATGCGACGCTCGATGGGGTGTCGCGGGCCGTCGAAGATTTGCTAGCGTCGGCAGAAAGGCCAATCGATGCCGACGAGATCATCGAAT
The DNA here is from genome assembly GCA_028281705.1 of Verrucomicrobiales bacterium. Classification (GTDB taxonomy): domain Bacteria; phylum Verrucomicrobiota; class Verrucomicrobiia; order Verrucomicrobiales; family DEV007; genus JAACDM01. Next base: position 13,700 of record JANQJH010000100.1, on the reverse strand, counting down.
CTCTCTCGGAAGTTTTGATGGATCAGGACTTCCTTGGCATGATGAGGTTGATGTTTCCTGTCGCTCGGCTGAGTGCTGACGAGTACAGAGAACTCATGGCTGATCTTGAGGCCTATGAGGGAAATTCCCAAATCAAACAGATGGCCCTGCAGATGATCGGCAGTATGGCCCCTCCCGAAGATGCGCAGAAGTCCTTGGAAAGAATGCTGGATTTGGGGATGGATGCGGGGGTATATGCAAATCTACTTGGGCAATGGGCCGCAACCGATTCGGAGGCCGCCTACGCATGGTATGAGGAAAAATTGAGTGCCGGCGAACTCACGGGCAAGGGCGTGCATCGGACGCCCGACCGCATCTTATTGAGCGCTGTCTTGGGAGGAATGGTAGAGGATGATCCGGAACGCGCTATCCGAATCTTCTCCGGAATCGAGGATCGAGAGACCAGAACTCAAGTCATGTGGAGGTTTGGGAGTTCCATGGGGCGCGTCATCAAGAATACGGGTGATGATGCCGCTTTCAGGAGTTTTCTCGATGTCATCTCGGCGATCGATGCTCGAGAGCATTCGCGTAGCCGGCGGAACATGGTCAGCGCTGCCCTCCGCATCGTGGTGGAAAAGGGGGACTTTGATGCTGGGCTGGCTTTTGCCAATCGATACTTGAACACGTCCACGGATCGCTCGGAAGCCGTCTTGGATATGTTGGTATTCCAGGGTAGTACTCCGATCGAGGATCGTGCTGAGTGGCTTCTTGACAATATGTCTCCTGGGGAGGCCCCCCAGGCGATGCGACGTCTCATTGACCGAGCGTCTCGGGACAACCCACACGACCTCTCAGGTTGGCTTAACTCGCAACCTGCGGGGCCCATTCGTGATCACGGATTCACTCAGTTGGCGCAATCGCAGGCTGGGCAGGGCTCTCATGAGCAGGCTTACGGTCATGCTCAGATGGTCGAGGACGGCACTCTCCGCGCCGATGCGATCGACCGAGTCGCGCGATCCTGGATGAAAAGCGATCCGGAAAGCGCGCGAAGAGGGTTGCCCGAAGATCTTGTTAGCAAGTACTCCGATAACTAATCGAACACCGTTCGGCAGATCATGAATCGTACCTTCTGGACCACAGTGGCCTCAATGACCGTACTCGTCTCAATGGTGCTCTTGGCGCAATGGGATAGGAATAGGAGAATGCAAGAAAAACTGCTGGGAGAGCGGCGTCAGTTGGCGAACCAACAAAATTCACAGGGATTGCCTTCCTTGTTGACTGTTGGGTCTCGTCTCCCTGGTTCGAAGACGTCTATTTCCAAGGGTGAAGACCAAGCGGTGACAAGCGTGCAATCCGCCGAACGGATTTCCCGGGCCCGCGCCCAAATCCTTCTGCTGGTTGGTGACATCGGTGAAGTGGAGGCCTCGCCCGCAAGCTTTTTTGGAGTGCTTCCCCAGGTGCTCCGTGAGGTTCAGCACCTAAGTGTCGAAGAAATCATCGAGGTCGCAAGGGGTATCGAGAAGTCTAGCTCCGGGGGCATGTCTGACGGCAAGTCTGCCGCTCGCATGGTGCTACTTGTTCTAGCGGCCAAGGAGGATCCGGAGGAGATCTTGGCTGATGAGAGCTTGATCGCTGATGGCGAAGTTCGCCGAGCGGCGTTGAATTCAATCGCTCGCCGTGATCCCAAGAGGGCGCGTCAATGGCTGACAAGAGTGAATATGCCGAAATCCGAGAAAGAGAGTTTCGAGGCCTTACTGTTTGTCCAAACCTTAGAGAGGGATGTCGATGCCGCTGTAGCGCTGTTGCGCGAGAATCCAAGCCTTGCGCAGGTGAGTTCTGGGCCGACGGGGACGCTGCCTGTCGTGGTGGGGGCCCAATCGAAGCTTGTGGAGGCGGCAGCCAATCCTGAGAATGCCGAGATCAAGGTGGCAATCGCCTCCTATGTTCTTCGTGCTGCTACGATACAAGGCGGCGTTCCTGCGGCGCGGCGCCAAGCGGAGGGAATGGAACTCGCGGCGGAGGACTTATTGGCCTATTTCCAAATGCCGCCTCATCAGGCCGATCCCGAATCCCTGGTATCATGGATGACAGAAGTGCTACCACCCCGCCACCAGCTCAAAACCGTGCCTTCGTTGGTTAGGCGCTGGGCGCTTCGAGATTTCAATGCCGCTGGCGAATGGCTTGGAGGGATGCCTCCGTCAACTGTGAAAGATGAGTCTATTCAGAGCTTCGCTCTTGCCGTTGCGGCGTTGGATTCTCGGGCTGCGGTAGTCTGGGCCGGCGAGATTCAGGACGAAGACATGCGGCGGCGAGCCGTCGAGCGTGCGATATCACAGTGGAAGATCAAAGATGCCGAGGCGGCTGATGAATGGCTCAAGGAGAACGGAATCGAGCAAACTACCTCACGCAATCCGACGACACCTCAATAAGAATGGTCATCACCGGTGTCGTGGCGAGGCGGCCATTGGCGGCGTATGCATCCATCCTGCCGCGACACTGCGAAGAAAGGAAAACAACTGGTTTTCATGAATATAGATGACAATCGTAAGACACAATTGATCGCGACTTTGGCGTTCGTGACGGTCTTCCTTGGCTTGGGGTGCAACAGCATCAGTCCAAAATTGCAGGATGAATACGTGAGATCTGGATTGAATCAGGGAATGGCTGACGTCATTGATAAAGTTCGGCAATCAATTCCTGAAGCGATGCTCGAAGACGAAGCGCCTGGCATGTCGATCGCGCTCATCGACCGTGACGGCATCTTATGGGCAGCTGGGTTTGGCTACACCGATTACAGAAGAAAGACACCTGTCACAACGGATACGCTATTTGCAATCTGCTCCATCTCCAAGACGATCACGGCCACAGCCGTGATGGTTGCGGTCCAGGATGGATTGCTTGAGCTCGACGTCCCTGTTGTTGAGTACGTTCCGCAGTTCAGTGTCAATAGCCGATTCGAAGAGGCTCCGCATAAGAAGATAACTCTTCGTCACCTTTTGAATCACACGTCCGGCATGGCGTTAATGCCCCCAGTTGGCAATCTCAGGGATCCTTCCTATGGCTCACTCGAAGAAACTGCTCTGAGTGTGTCGGATACGTGGCTCAGGCACAGGGTCGGTGAAAGACACAGCTATTCCAACTTGGGTTATGAGTTGATTGCATATATCATACAGGTTCGATCCGGGAAGCCTTTTGCCAAATACGTGGAAGACAAAGTGTTTACCCCACTACACATGTCCAATTGTACGGTAGAACCTGAAGTGATCAGAAACCATCCCAATCGAGCCATAGGTCACATTCCCGGTGTGGTGAAGCGCATACCCATCGCGCCGGATGTTCCTTGGGTTGGGTCTGGAGGTGTGTATGCTAGCGTAAAAGGAATGGCAAAATATGTGCAGTTTTTTCTTAACCAGGGCAAGGTGGACGGGCAGAGCGTTCTGGATGGAAGGCTCATTGCCAGCATGGCTACGCCATCCATACGCGATAAAGAGTATGGACTGGGAGTCGAAATTCATCACAGCAAGTACTACAAGTTGCATCATGGAGGTGGTGGGGCGGGATTTCAGTCAAGGATGATTTGGATTCCTGAATATGGGATTGGGAGTGTGTCATTAGTAAATGCTGAAGGTGCCGAATATGGTTATGATAAATCGCCGCCTCTTCTGAGTGATCTGATTGACAATCATCTCGTTCAGAAAACAAAATCATTGGAGATCCCATCCGTCGAGTATCGGGCCTATCTGCCACCCGAACCCGATACCTTCACGCGGTTCAATCCAGCATGGGAAAAGTATATAGGTACTTATCGGTATACTCTCAGTGGCTGGAAGCTAAGCGTCATCGCGCGGATTGGCTTGGGTCTTGGCGTGACGACTGATTTCACTCATGTCAAGGTGTTCGAGGAAGATGGATACCTCTATGTCGACACGCACTCATTTGATGGCGACGAGGATGGTGGCCGGCTGAATGAGCATCTGCCGGGTCTGTTCTTTACGGCCACGGGGAAGTGTCTCGACCTTCGAGGTCCCGAGCTCACCTGGCGAAACTGGAAGATTGAGAAAGTTGACGATGACGCTGATCGCAATTTTGATTTGAACTTATAGCGTGGTCTGGAAAATCGCGGTTTGCACGCAAGATCATCGGGCGGAAAAGCGGCTCCCGAGTTCATTCGAGCTTGAACCTTGTCTTGTGTTCGCCGCTGTGCGAACAAGCCTCAGAAAGCTTGTTGGTAATACTATGGGCCATTTCCTTGCGTTGCAGCCTTCATCGACTGTTCAAGCGCCGCCAAGTATCGTTCAAGCAGCCGGTTTAAGCTGCCAGTCGCATCACGCACCGGTTTCTCCCACGCTTTCGAAGTAGCCTCCGCTTGTCATGACCGAGTTGATCCTCGATTCTCGAGCTGAGCAGTCGGTTTGAAATTATGTCTGACAGAAGTACCTATTCCTCTTCACACAACAACAACTCTCTTCTTATCTTCCAACATGAACATCGCCACTGGTCCCCGTAATGACTGCTAAGAGATTGTTGAGATCGTGAGCAATTCCTCCGGCCAAGCGTCCCACCGCCTCCATCTTCTGTGCTTGGACGAGCTGTTCTTTCTGAAATTCAAACGAAGCCGTCTAAGCGTTTGCACTAAATTTAGAGCGCATAACTATTTATTTAAGGCTTCGGGGGGTCACCTCTACCAGGTAATGTGGACCAAGCCGTTCAACGCTTCCTTCTCACCAAGAAGGGCGTCAGCACAAGTGACGCTAGCAGGAACCCGGATGGTTCAGGAATAGATGCAACCCGAAAACCGGTCCTGGAGTTTTCGAGCGTCGGATTTACAGGGCTGCGGGATAGCGCTTGCAGGGAGATCTCCCCCGGCACCTCGGAGTACACGTCACCCCCGCGTCGTATGCGGTCCTCCTCCGCCGTATCATTTGGCGCTGTGAAGCCACTCTCGATCCATTCCCACACATTTCCGTTCTGTGCCATTGTCCCATACGGGCTTAGGCCACCCGCGTCCATGATGTCCGCTACCTCCGTGGGGGGACTTTGATTGTACACTGCTGTGTCAGCCGTTGTTCCGCTAACCACCGCGGTCGGCAACGTATCCTTCCCGTTGGCATAGTCAAAATACGTGGCGGTGACGCCGTCGAAATATGCCGCCTTATACCACTCGTCCTCGCTGGGCAGAAAGTAGCGTGCGTCCTTGTGTCTGAAAAGGTTCTCTCCACCCTGCTGCCATGCCTCTCCGCTGCTCCACAAGGTGAGATTCTCATTGGGATCGTATCCCACGTCTCCGGGCTGCGTTGAGAACTGATACGCAGCCTGAAACCCTTCGCTCGTGTTCAGCCAGTTCACAAATCGTGCTGCCTCGTTCCACGTAATCGACGTCGAAGGCTGGTCCGTGCTGCGAGAATCTTGCGTCAGCCCGAGATTTCCCTCACTATTCGCCGCGCTGATCATTCCCTCTGAAATCTCGTATACTCCCATCCGGTATTCATACGGCACTGCCCCGTAGCCCGCCCCGTGGATGTCGTCCGTGTTGCTGCTGTCACCGATCGCCACGAAGTCGATGCCGAATTGGTTGCCTCCAGTTCCGAAAAGATCAGCCGAAGCTTCAGTGATCAACCCAATCGTAAGACCCACTGCAGCCGACCATGCAACAATCTTTCTAAGGGCATCTCTGAGCGTCATGTGACCCGAAGTTGATCCCAGCGGTGTTAGATCACAGATTTTCGCTAAAGGAAAGCAAAAAGTAAACAATCCCAAAATATTTTTGACCACGATCATCACAGGAGATTGATCGGGATTGGCTGTAGAGAACCAACCGACCCCTCGGTCATTTCTAGGCCGATATCGAATTCGCCTGCTGCCCTTGCGTGCTTGCGCACGTTCGGTCTTCCGGGGCGCCCTGGGCCGTGCCGATGGCGCCAATCAACCAGATCACCAGTGGTGGCGTGCTGCTTCAGTTGAGGTCCAGCTTTGGATTCGCGATCCAGCAAGTATGTCCCCGGGATGGATGCTCTCTGTTTCACCCATCCCGAGGGCATTGGTCACCCCAAACCAGCCACCTAGGGTCACTTCAAAACCAGCCACTTTGAGACAGCCGGTTCTGGCTCAGAGGCGAGGAAAACCTCTTCCCTGGCGTCAACGGTAGATCAGATCGCTGGTGATGCCTAGATCCTTGGCAACCCTGCTGGCTGTCGTGGCAGGCTTCCTGAGTGCGGTCGGCTCCACCGCTTGGGTTTTGCACTCCTCAGAGTATCGTTTTCTGGCGTTCGCTTTTCATAGTGTCTCAGTTGATTAACTATTGGTCCGGAATTGTACCGCACCTCAGCCGTCCATTCCTCGCTATAGCAATGGGTGAGGCTTTTCATCATCTGCACGACTGCCGCCGACGAAGTGAGGACGGATTCGTTTGAACGCTTACAGACTAATAACAAGGAGAAGGCTACTTCATACTTGAGCCCAGCATTGGGGGGATCCAGCAGCCAGCTTCTAGCAATCAGTTCACCCAGAGCGTTCGGCGTCGTCAGAATTTTTTGTGAGAAGAAACGCGGTTTCCTTCTGCTCAATCTGGTTGAGAATATTCAGAATCCGTTCTTCTGTGATAACGTTAATGTTTTCTGGATCTGTATCTACCACTGCGTAGCGAAAAGAGTTACCTTCCGAGGGGATCGGATATCGATGTAATGCGAAATTAACGACTGCTTCGCCGAGATATGGTCGTTGTGACGAGATTAGCCACTCGGAAATGAAATTGCGGTATTCAAGGCGTTTCTGAGGCGAAAGAAATCGGTATCCGGCAATCAACTTACGACATTGCGAACTCCCACATCGACAGTTCATGCTCCAGTATGTATCTTCGGTCATCGCATAATCCCATACTATTTCTTCTCCAGGTTCTATTTCCCGCATCGCAACCAGATCAAACGAGTTTTTTATGCCTGTGTTTGGATTGCAGGAATGATTGGCATATCGCGCAAGTCCATTTGAGTCACGAGCACGAAATTCCTCGAACTGAATGGCATGATCTCGGGCAAGCACTGGAGGCACGTTTGGGATTGATTCTGTAACATCTGTCCACGAATACACAGCACCATCAAAGGAGGCAATTCTCTCACCTTCCTGGATAAGCTCCTTTGCGTATACGCCTACATCTCCGAAACGGGTAACTCCCAATGTTACTCGCGGATTATCCTTTTTGTCGGTATCCATAGGTTTTAATTCCGATAATGATAATCCGATCGAAAGTGAGATGCAACTGTAAGAAATTACGGAAATTTGAATCAGAAATTATGGAAATTTGAATCGTGGCTTCGAGTGGAGCGGCCTTCGGCCCCAGGGGTTCACTCGGAGATCTACAAGGCTGGCACCGAATCCACCGCCTTCCGCAGCGTCTCCAACTCCGCACGGGTGTAGCGGTCATTGATTGCCTTCGAGGCGTGCCCGGTGAGGCACTGGCTGGTTTGACCCACCCCATCGGCACGGTCGAGTTCCTTGCCAAAGCGCGACTTCGTTGCCATATCACTGATCAAACCGACAGAGCTTCCGAAACTGCGTCGGCGTCATCCCTGCGTGTGATCTGAGTATCATCGCCAGTCGTCGATGATTGGAATAGCCGCATTCGCTCGCGACCGTTGCTACGGTGAGGTCTGTTGAATAGAGGAGGTGCTTTGCTCTCCGTGTTCGGTATCGGTGAATCGCAGTGAGAACCGTAATACCAAGGACATCGGAGAATGTTCGTTCCAGTTTTCTCCGGGAAATCTCGATATGCTCGGCAACATCGTTCACACTCAGATCCGTCTCCCGAATGTTGCGTCGGATGAAGGAAATCGCACTGCGAATCACTGGGTTTACCGTGGCGAGGCGATCGGTCGATTGGCGCTCGACAATATGAATCGGCTGGACGGATTCGCGAGAGTGCCCCTCGATTTGGCCACGAACGGTAGCCTCGAGAAGATGCGCTGCCCGGTAGCCGATTTCCTCTGCCGGGTTGTCGACGCTGGAGATCGGCGGGAAACTCAAGCCGCAGATGGTTTCGTCGTTGTCCACCCCCAGGAGTGCAACATCGCCGGGAACGGGAACCCCACTGGATTGGCACAAGAAGCTGAGCATTCGGGCATGCTCGTCGTTTGAACAAAGGACGCCCACGGGTTTGTCGAGCTTGTTCAACCAGCGCTTGGTTTGCTCTTCAGAACCCACTGAATACTGGTCGAATGGTGGCCTTAAGACGTACTCGGCGTGATGACTCTCCACCGGGAAGCCGTGCTCAGAGAGTTTATCCGAAAACCCAGCCTCGCGCTCAAGAGAGAATCCGGCTGTCGCACTTCCCAGAAAAGCGAAAGTCCGGTAGCCGAGTTCAAGAAGATGCTCAGCGGCCAACCTACCCACCGAGTGATGGTCGATGTCGATCGTTGGAAAAGGTAAATCCGTGATCGTCGAAGAGATGCTCACCACCGGTCGCCCAGTCTGAACGAGCATCTCGGCGACAGGCTGGTCGAGAACATGGCCAATGATTCCATAGGGACGCGAGAGCATCAGTCGCGAGCGTGCGGCTTCACTTGCAGGCATCTCCTCAAGCAGCTAGTTCTTCCTTGCTGCATACGCAGAGATGCCTGCCACGGCACGTCGACAGTAGCCGATTTGGAGATTCAGAAGAAGGGCGACCCGTTTGTGCTTCAATGGCATGCCGAGGCCTACCAGAGAGCGGCGCACATGGCGACCCAAATACGCCAATCATGTTCCAATTTGCGGCAAAATGTCGCAAATCGACACCGCGTTTCCGGGGACTAAGACCTAGAAAACTAGTGAAAAATCGCTATTGTTCGGAATACTTGAGAAAGGACAAGAAAGACTCAAATGCGTCGACTCGCAGACTCCTCCGTCAATCACATGTATCTTACTACCAGACCGAATGCCGTCGGGCCGAATGTCCCACCGCACCGCCGGAAGACCTGCTTCGAAGCGGTAAGGAGTGGCGGCCATGATCCATGGATGGGGCTGGCAGGCCAACCTCAGTGCCCTCTCCTGCCGAGCCTCTCGGTCGCTCACCTAGGAACCATGCGAATCGCTGCACCGTTCGCATTTTCCCGTTGCGAGCAGCCAGGCACGATCCTTCTTTCCTGTCTCGCTGGAACTGGATCCGTTCTTGTTGATGGAGTACGGTTTCGATTGGCCGCTGGCGATGCCTGCATTATCCCTCGGGGAGCCGTTGCCTCTCTACGCTGCCATGAAAGTGAGGTGTGGGAATGCTCTTGGGTGAGATTCACCGAAATTCTGGAGCGCTTGCAGGGCTTGCCCGTGTGTAGCGCCTTTCCTCCGGATGGAATTCGGAGCGCCATTGCAGGTCTCCGAACTGAAGTGATCGCAAACGGAAGTGGCGCCGCCGTGAGGCTGTGGCTCGAACTGATTGTTGGCTACTTCTCTCAACTACTTCGGCTATCTCGATCTGACGAGCGTCTGTGTCGAGTATGGGATGAAGTAAACGGCGACCTCGACAGGCCCTGGACACTCACGGAAATGGCTACCATTGCCTGCGTGAGCGAAGAACACCTTCGCCGTATTTGCCAGCGGGAACTCGGCCGCAGCCCGATGCAACAGGTGGCGCACATTCGAATGAACAAGGCGTGCCACCTCCTGGCCAAGACCGATGAGAAAATTGCGACGATCGCCCGTGAAGTGGGGTACAAGAACCCGTTCGCATTTTCCACTGCCTTCAAGAAGTGGATTGGATTCCGCCCTTCGTCGTACCGGACGGGAAGCCCATCATCGACGGGGGCACCGTCAGCCGAGTTGCCTGTAGCCCGCACGGGCTAACGAAAGTGCCAACGCGACCGTCCTTTTTCAACCTTCAACCATGCAAATGAGAATACTACCGTTCTACCTTCTCACCCTCAGCCTGCTGCACGCCCAACCTCTGACACTTTTCGACGGCGAAACCCTCGACCAATGGGAAGGCAATCCCACCATTTGGCGTGTGGAGGACAAGGCGATCACCGCCTCCATCCCCAAGGGCGAGCGGCTCTCGAAGAACGAGTTCCTCTACTGGAAAGGCACTGTCAGTGATTTCGACCTCTCCCTTCGCTATCGCATCACGGGGGTGTCGGCGTTGCCCTCGCCAATCAAGTGCCGGAACTTTTGAGGAACGCTGCCGTCGGGGGAGACGGTGCTGTAGGCAGAGATCGACCGGCCGGCCTCATTCAAGAGGTCGGTGATCACGCGGTGATGAGTCGTTCCGTCAAGGCGTTGGTGGTCGACAAAGGTGATGCGGCGCGCGTACTTGCCGAACTCGTTGAAGTTCTGGGTGAAATCGTAGTCTGCCTGACGCATGAAAATTTCCGTGCGTTCGCTGCCGAGGGAGGCGTTCAAAGAATTGACGAAAGCGTTTTTCAATTGAAGACCCTCGTCAGGGAAGGCGGCGATGAGAAAGGTGGATTTTTCGCCTTGATGAAAGCGCGCTTGCCCGGGGTTATCTTCGAGTTCGGTGATATGGGCTCGCTCCAGGGCTTGGAAGTCGCTGACGAACTGGGCAAAGGCAGCCTTCACCGATTCCCGCTCCGCCTCTTCCATGCCGAGGGCGTCCATGATGGTGGGGCTGATCTCATTCTCGGGCGAGATCGCGGGGATGGAATACTTTTTAAGGTGTGCTTTCTTGAGATAGACGTAGGGCGCGTCCTTTTCCCAGGACAAGGAGGCCAATTGCCGATTGGGGGGACCATTGGGATTCGTGGGACGAGACGTGGGAAGGACCGTTAGCCCGACCGTTGCCGCGTTCTGTGGTGGTTTTCTCTCTGAGTGCTCATTCTGACGGAGCATCGCCAGATTGGATTCCGTCTTTTCCAGAATCAGATTCAGTTCGGACAATGCGGTCTGCTTGGAAACTGCCAGTCGCCATTGATAGAGAAGGACTCCACAGACGACGAAAAGTGTGGTGATCAGGGTGGCGCGTTTACCTGTCATTGTGTTTGGTTTGCTTGCGACTGGTGGTTTTCCAAATAGCCGCGCTGGGGGAATCGGGCGGGAATGCTGTCCCCGGTTCGTGGATATGTTATTACCGGATTGAGATCCATCAGTTGGGTGGCTAACTAGGGCGTTGTGAGAACAAACGGCCGGAGCTGGGCGGGGATGGCACCGGCTTCATAACGATTGGAGGTGGCTTGCTGCATTCCACCGTCCTTGCGGAATTCAACGTAGACCGTATAGCGAGGTGGATCGGACGGATCGAAGGGATGATTGGGATCCTGTTCGGGTTCCGCCACTGAAACGATCTTTTCGAGACTGCCGAAGTCCGAAAACCCCTCACGCACCACGCGCCCTGCCTGCTTCAAAAGAAAGCCCGTGCGCTCCATCCCCAGGGTCTTGGTAAAGGTTCCCAGGAGGGATTGCTGCAATGCCTGTCCCTTGCCGGGGAAGGGGGCGACGACAAAGGTCCGCTTGGCGCCCTGATGATGGAAACCTTGGGGATGCTCTTCGGTTTCGACGGTGTGCTCGGCCTCCAAGGATCGGAACTCACGAGACACATCAGCCAGTGTTTGATCGAGCGATTGGCGCTCGTGATCGGTGATGGCCAAGATTTGGCAGATCTCGTCTGTTAACGCGAGATCGCGCGTGAGCACATTGACGCGTACGGAATCGAGGTCAGCCTTACGAATGCGGACGAAGTTCGGATCGTCGTCCCAGTGGAAGTCACCTTGGGAGGTGATTGCGGCGAGCGTGCGCGTTTCGTTGGGCTCCAATTCAGTGTTGCTCTGTGCCGAAGCCAAGGCCTCATTGAGGAGCCGCTCATTTTCGCGAATTTGCGCGCGGCGATCTCGATTGAGATCTTCCAGACGATCCAGTACCCGCCATTGAACGATCGCCGGAATGGCTACCATTGCCAGACAGATGGCGAATACGGGAACTTTGCCCATGGAGGAGAGTGAGATCGGTTGCATGCCGGTGGTGAGGATCGAGCCGGAAACGGTGGTGCCCTGTCGAATCGACTCCATCACGGCGGTTTCCACCGCCACAGGGGCGGCCGGCGAAGCCTGTTGAAAGAAGCTCACCGTGAGGGCACTGATAGAGACCGCATACCCTTTCCGGCGGAAGAAATTGGCCAGGAGTTTCACGGATTTGGCCACTCGCTTTTGCGCGGCGTCTTCACCGATTCCCAGGGCTTGGCCGACATCTCGCAGGCTTTTCTCGTGAAAGAAACGAAGGATCAGCGCTTCGCGGTTCTTGTCCGGCAATCGCAGAAGACCATCGTCTAGCAAATCAATTAAATCGTCGCTTCCGTTCTCTCCGTTTGGGTTTTCTTGCCCCATTTCGGCGGCCCGTTCTTCTCTCCGGCGGCGTCGTAGCTCGGTGCGGAGACAGTGATTGGCCTCGAGAACGGCGGCCCGATGGAGCCATCCCGCGACCTGCGACTCAGGCCGGAAGCCTCCGGCCTTCTTCGCCAGAGAGACAAAGACGTTCTGCGTGACTTCCTGGGCTAAGTAGGGGTCGCGCAGCCGTCGCATGGCTGTGCCGTAGACGAGATCGAGATGCCGCCGGAGCACCATCTCGAAATCGGTATCGCTCTCCTTCACCGCGTAGCGCCGGAGGAGTTGGCCGTCAGATTCGGTCATCATCATGAGAATAGCTGCCGCAGGAGACCGTGATCCGAAAAAAAAGGAACAATTCTTCAACCAGTCAATCAAGTGGGGCACGATACCTCACGCATTACTGAAAACGTCTTCCAGGGCTTCCGGTTTGACGATAGGAGACAGAATCGGGATACTGCCGTCGATGGATGCCCGCTTCCGATCCCGGCTACGGCAGGCAACGTGCGGTCGCATCGTGGCAGTGGCCGCGCTCCCCTTCCTGTGGTTGGAGTGTTCGCTCTTCTTTGCTGGTGTGGCGCGCGCGCGGATCTGCTGGTCGACATCCTCTTCTGCCGACGGACTCCCATCGAAGGGGCGCCTGGCTTGGAGGCCGCCATTGGAAAGTGGGATTCGCCAGTTTGTGTTGACCAACGGGCTCTGGATCAAGGCAGGAGATCGGGTCGAACCCGTTGTCGTGCTGGGTGACTCGCCGGAGCCGGCGCCCGCCTGGCTGCCGTCCTCTCCTCTCCCCGACGGCGTGGCCATTCGATCGGACAACGGTCGTTGGGCCGTTGTGTCCGATTCGGATGGCGACCCATGGTCCAGGTTCCACTGTTCCAACGGCGGCGTAGTGACTGCCGAAGGAAACAATGGCAGGGTGCTAACCAAATCTCTTTCTTACTCGCCTTCGATCTCGCTCCAGGAAGGGGCGCGCCAAGCTTGCCAGGGCGCGCCTGCAAAAATCACGTTGCCATCGGGGCTCCACCTCGTCCGGATCAAGAAGGAACCGACCCCTCGGAGCACGAGGAGTTCCTGTCTAGTACTCACATCCCAGAGCTTGACCGCGTCACTCGGTCCAGAAGTGGAGACCAGGCGTCGACCATCGGGAGAAAAGGCCACGCCCATGACGGAGTTGAGATGCCCGTGGAGATCATCGATCAACTCGCTTTTGACTGCATCGAACAACTTGACGCGTCCACCGTAGGTGCCGACGGCGGCGAGTTTTCCATCGGGAGAAACCGCTAGCGCTCTCGCGGTTCGTTTTCCCGCATGCATGACCGGATCCTGACCCGGACTCTCGAGATCAAAGAAGCCCAGCTTGTCCGTGGTCTCGACCGTCACGCCCGGCGCGTCCTGCGCCTGCGGCACCAGGTCGGCGGCCAGGTTCTC
>JANQJH010000061.1 GCA_028281705.1 Verrucomicrobiales bacterium | reverse complement strand
GAGGAGAAAGAGGATACCATGGGAACGTACGTGAGTGGATCGTTGGCGGGTTCATACGCTGAACCCGCTCCCCGAGGCAATCCTAATCTGTACCGGCACACCGTGGGACGGGCGTCTCGCCGGTTAGGCTCAGGAGGGATCCGAATCAAGGGACCGGCGGAACGCCGATCTCACGTTGAGGTCTCGCCCTACTTCTTGCGGTTGAGCTGATTGCCAGGGAGTTTCGTCCCCTTTTTCTCCAGGCGCTCGGGGTGTTCCAGGATGTCCTGGTGATGGGCCTTGAGAGTGCCGGGTTTGGGGTTGGTCACGGCAAAACGCGATCCCTTCCCTTGCTCGTCGTAAACGGTCTTCATGAGGCGGACGAGCTTGTCTTTCATGTCGTGGATGTGTTCTTCGCTCAGGCGATCGAGATCGTCATAGAGGTACTTGAACTTGAAGATGGGCTTGCCCGAGCCATCAAAAGCGAGGCCGGAGCGCACCTTGCCCTGGCGATCGAGCTGGAAAATGCGCTTCATTTGCAGCACCCCGCGAGCGGAATAGGTCTCCTGCTGCATGGTGCGCTTGATCAAGTCCCGATTGGACAGGGTCTTGCGCTCATCTTCATGGATGATGGTACTCACGACCCGCGCCAGGCGACCCTGCGCCTGGACGGTGTCCGAAGGGGCGAGGCCAAGGAAACCGAGGGCGGTGAGGAGGAGGAAAATGGAACGTCGGGAGATGATCATCACGCTCCACTGTATTGGCTAAAGCTTGAGCTTTTCAAGCCTAGAAATCTTGATTGAAATCGCCGAGCTTGCGCCGGAAGGTGAAGCGGACGGGCTTCATCACCATGGTGTTCCAGGCCGATTTGGTGCTCTTGGAGAGGGCGCTGAAGGGAAGGGTGACGACGAAGGCGGCGGTCCCGACCACGGAGACGGCGGCACTGGCCGGTCGCACGATGATGCCGTCGGCGATCATGGTGAGGCCATCGGGCTCGCGATTGAGTTGCGCTTGGCTGCTGCTGAGGGGCGCCAGAACGGCGCAGAGAGCGAGAATGGCGATGACCCAGGTAGTGCGGAGATTTTTCATGGATTCGGGATGGTTGTTTTCGAATGAACTAGGAATGCAATGGTTTATTTGAGATCAGGATCGTTCTGCGCGTCTGCTTGGCGGTAGAGCTCCGTCGGGATGAGCTGTTCGGCTTCCACATCCTCGCCATTGAAATAGGCGACAATGGCCTGTGCGGTTTGTCTACCTATTCTGTCAGGAAACTGGATGGGATCGGCATAGATCTTGCCGTCTTTGATCGCTTGCTTGCCCTCGGGCTGGCCATCGAAAGCGATGATCTTGACCTGGTCTGCCTTGCCCGCCTCCTCGAGTGCCGAGTAGGCACCGAGTGCCGAGGGGTCATTGATGGCAAAAATGCCCGCGAGGTCGGGATAACTCTGCAGGGCAGCCTGCGTGGTTTCGCGTCCCTTGATTTTTTGACCGGCCCCGGGCAGTTCCGCGACGATCTCGATCTTACCCGGGGCAGGGCCGGCGTTGTGCTTCGCCACGACCTCTTTGAAACCCTGGACCCGCAAGAGGCAGGATTCGACCTCCCGTTTGTCGAGGACGAGCACCTTCCCGCCCTCTTCTCCGAGGGCTTCGATCATGGCTTCTCCGGCGAGCCGTCCGCCCTGCAGATTGTCCGTGGCGATATGCGAGACGACCACGGCATCGGGTGCGAGGCACTTGATGTCGCAGGTGAAAACGGGGATGCCCGCCTTGTTGGCTTCCTCGATGGCCGGGCCGATGGATTTGCTGTCGCAGGGATTGAGAACGATGGCGGAGACCTGCCGGGCGATGAAATCCTTGATCTGATCGCTCTGTTTCTTGGCGTCTTCGTCCCCGCTGACGACGGTCACCTCGTAGCCGGCCGCTCGGGCTTCGGCCTCCAGATTAGAGGAAATGACGTTAAAGAAGGGGTTATTCGAGGTCAGGGTGGAATAGGCGATGACGCCTTTGGATCCGCCGCCGTCCGGGTCGGATTGGACGGCGCCGTTGTCCTCTTTGGAGCAACCCGTGAGGAGGAGCGAAGCGGCGAGAAGATAGGAAGGGAGTGAGCGTTTCATGGCGTCAATCCGGTTTAAGAGAGGCATCTACTGGTGTAAAGCCAGGAAAAATCGTTGCTCGAAGCCCCAATCCGGACTCGCCAGATGCGGATTCCGCTCTATGCGTCCACTGTGAGTTCTCCTCCACCGGAGCCTGGCGGACAAGCAGCGGCATCACCTGGAGACCGGGCGACCAACGCGATCAAGCGTTTGCTGGATCTACGGATGCATGATCGGGCGTTGGCCATGTGCCACGAGCGTCTCGAGAGTTTTCCCGATGATCCGGAGCTGCATCAGTTGGCGGGAGTGGCATCCATGGCTCTGAATGATCTCGAGAATGCCCGGAGGCACCTCGAAGCGGCGTTGCGGGAGGATCCGGAGAACGCCCACACGCTCTATTTCCTATCGAAGTATTGGCATGAGAGGGGCTTTCCCCGAAAGGCTGAAGAGGCGGCAGAGCGGGCGTTGTCCTATCATCCTCATGATGCGCTTTTTTGGATGCAGTTGGCCTGGATCAGTTACAGTGAGCACGATTTCGTCAGGGCGCGCGAGCGCGCAGAGAAGGCCCATGCTCTGGAACCGAATGATCCGGCGGTGGCCAATCTTCTGGCGGCGGCGGAAGCCGAGTGTCCGGATGGGACGAAGTGGAAGCCTGAGGAACAAGTGAAGATCATGAAGAATCTTCTGGCCACCGATCCGGAGGATGCCGGCGTCCACCACCATCTGGGAATGATTTATTTCCAGGATCTCGGCGACTATGAGCAAGCGGCACGGCATCTCTCGACGGCGGTGGAACTCGATCCCAGCGAGCCCCTGTCCCGGAAGTTTCTGGAGAAAGCAGTGCGGCGCCAGGACCGCGTCCTGCGCTGGCTCTATTGGCCTTGGCTCCTGGGTCCCGGCGTAAGACGACTCGTCCGGTGGGCCGGTGGTCAATGGTGGCGCTGGTGCTCCTTGCTACTCTTGGGGGTGATCTTGTTCCTGCCCCTGATCCTGGGGTTTGCCCTCTGGGCGGTGTGGATCTGGCCCGTGGCCAAGGGTTACGAGTATCTCACCATCGCCGAGGGCCGAAGGGCGATGAAGGTCGTGGGTGGCCCCGGTTTTCTCGGCGTCCATTACTGGTCCTTTGGGGTTCGACTGACCGTCTTTCTCCTCGGTTTGGCGCTGTTTTGGGTGGGGCTGTGGCGTTTCTGGGCCGTTGAGGCCGTGCGGATGGGTTTTGGCCTCCTCATCGGTCTGGTCCTGGTCGAACTCTCCGGTCACTCGTTGAGCCAAGCCTGGAAGACGTTTTGTCGCGGGTGGCGATCCTCGAAGTGATTCGCCTTGCCGCCCGTGCAAAGGTAGGCAGGGTGGGTGAAACGAACGAACTTCTCCTTGGTTCAATGGCATGTTCATGAATTACCTTTCCCTTACTCAGGTGGCGTTGGCCCTCTTGCTCGCGGCAGTGGCGGCGCAAGCCGAGTCCGGCGGCGTCTCGTTCCAGCGAGAAATCCGGCCCTTGCTCTCGGATAACTGTTTTTTCTGCCACGGGCCCGATGAGAAACATCGCAAGGCCGATCTGCGTCTCGATACGCGGGAGGGCGCCTTCGCTGATCTTGGGGGATACCATGCCATTGTCCCGGGAAAGCCGGAGGAGAGCGCCATCCTCCAGCGGATGAACCACACGGATCCCGATGAGCTCATGCCCCCTCCGGAATCCCGCAAGTCACTCACCAAAGCACAGATCGATCTTGTTAGGCAGTGGATTGCCGATGGCGCGGAATGGCAGGAGCACTGGTCGTTCATTCCCCCGCAGCGTCCCACCGTCCCTGGAGGTGCGGCCCCCTGGGGAAATTCGCCCGTCGATGCCTTCATCTTTCGGGCCGCTGAGCAACGGGGGCTTCGGCCTTCGGAAGAGGCCGACCGCGAGACCTTGATCCGGCGCGTCACCCTGGATCTCACCGGCTTGCCGCCGACCCTGGAGGAGATCGATGCCTTTCTCGCGGACACCTCCTCCGACGCCTACGAGAAGGTGGTGGATCGATTGTTAGAATCCACGCATTACGGCGAGCACATGGCGCGCTATTGGCTGGACGCCGCTCGTTATGGAGACACCCACGGACTGCATCTGGACAACTACCGCGAGATCTGGCCCTATCGCGACTGGGTCGTGACTGCCTTCAACGACAACAAGCCCTTCGATGTCTTCACCACGGAACAGTTGGCCGGGGATCTCTTGGAAGACCCGACGGAAGATCAACTGGTGGCCACCGGATTCAATCGCTGCCACGTCACCACCAATGAAGGCGGCTCCATCAAGGAAGAGGTCTATGTGAGAAACGTCGTTGATCGCGTGGTCACCACAGGATCGGTCTTCATGGGACTCACCTTCGAATGCACGCGCTGTCACGATCACAAATTCGATCCTCTTTCGATGAAGGATTTCTATAGCATGTTCGCCTATTTCAACAGCATTGACGGCTCGCCCATGGATGGCAATCGGAAGGATCACGCGCCCATCCTCAAGATGACCACACCGGCGCAGAAGAAGGAACTTGCCGCTTTGCAGAAGAAGAAGGACGAGCTCGCGGCTCGCTTGAACGAGCCTTGGACGGAGATCGACGCCCTGCAGGCGCGGTGGGAGAAGGAATTGGAGAAGGAAGAGCGCAAGGACTTGCCCAAGGGAGTGCGAGGGGCCCTGGGGAAGCCGGGCGATCAACGTTCCGATGACGAGCGCGAGCGGGTGCGGGCCCACTTCCGGGGGAAGGTTTGTGAGGAAGCTGATTTGGTGTCTCTTCGGGATGCCTTGAAAGAAGCCACGGACGCGAGGGCTGCCCTCGACAAAAGCATCCCCACCACGTTGATTTATCGCGAGCGGAAGGAGGCCAAGCCGGCCTTCATACTCACGCGGGGCGAGTATGATCAACGGGGAGAGGAAGTGAGCCGGGAAACGCCCTCGGTTTTGCCGCCGAGAAAGGAGGGAACGCCTAACAACCGTTTGGGCTTGGCTCAATGGCTCTTGGACCCCGGCCACCCGCTGACGGCCCGCGTGGCGGTGAATCGATTCTGGCAACAGTGTTTTGGCATCGGATTGGTCAAGACAGCGGAGGATTTTGGGTCTCAGGGAGAGCCGCCGAGTCATCCCGAGTTGCTCGACTGGCTCGCGGTGGAGTTCATGGAAACGGGGTGGGATGTGAAGGCATTGATGAAGCTCTTCGTCATGTCCGGCACCTATCGACAGTCTTCGGTGGTCACGCCGGAGATTTTGGAACGGGATCCCGACAATCGGTTTTACGCCCGGGGTCCGCGTTTCCGCCTCGATGGCGAAGTGCTCCGTGACCAGGCCCTGGCTGCCAGCGGCTTGTTAGTGGTCAAGAGTGGCGGGCCCGGAGTCAAACCGCCGCAGCCGGATGGGCTTTGGTTTGCCGTGGGCTACAGCGGGTCCAACACCGTGCGATTCAAGGCGGATGAGGGCCCCGACAAGGTGCATCGCCGCACCCTCTACACCTTTTTCAAGCGTACGGCGCCGCCGCCCCAGATGAGCACCTTCGACGGGCCGTCGCGGGAAGCCTGCATTGTGCGCCGCGAACGAACCAACACACCGCTGCAGGCGCTCTTACTCATGAACGATCCCCAGTACGTCGAGGCCGCGCGGGCTCTGGCGGAGCGGGGGATCCGCGAAGGCGGCTCCCAGTGGGATGACCGGCTGCGCCACATGTTCCGGTTGGTGACGGGACGCCGTGCCACCGCGGAGGAATTGACGGATCTGAGAAACGGTTTTTCCGCGGACCGCATTTACTACGCGGAACGCATGGACGCCGCCAAGCAGCTGATCGAGATTGGAGAACGGCCGGTGGATGCCGACGTCCCGGCGAACGAGCTTGCGGCTCTCACCATGGTGGCCAATCTCCTGTTCAATCTCGACGAAGTGATCATGAAAAACTAGCCAAGTTAGGCTAACTGAACCTCGAATACTGCCATGGACCCGATCAATGATCACATCACCGCCATGACCCGGCGGCATTTCTTCTCTCAAGGCGCGCTGGGCTTGGGGGGCGCCGCCCTGGCGTCCCTGGCCGGTTCGCCGTCCCAGGCCCTGGGGGCGGGAGGCGCAACCCTGCCACAGAGCCTGCATCACTTCGCGCCCAAGGCGAAACGGGCCATCTACCTTTTCATGGCCGGTGCTCCGAGCCAGATCGATACCCTGGATTACAAGCCGAAGCTGCAAGATCTCTTTGACACCGACCTGCCTGAATCCGTGCGTCAGGGACAGCGGCTGACGACGATGACTTCCGGGCAGGCGCGCTTCCCCCTGGCGCCATCGAAGTTCTCCTTCAAGCAGTACGGCCGGAGTGGCGCCTGGGTGAGTGAGCTTCTGCCGTACACGGCGCGCATGGTCGACGATCTGGCCGTTGTGAAGTCGGTGCATACGGAGGCGATCAATCACGATCCGGCGATCACTTACATTTGCACCGGAAACCAGCTTCCGGGCCGGGCCAGCCTGGGTTCGTGGTTGAGTTACGGGCTCGGTTCGATGAACGAGGACCTGCCCGCCTTTGTCGTCATGACACCTACCTGGACGGGGCGCAAAGAAGCTCAAGCACTCTACAATCGTCTGTGGGGTTCAGGTTTCTTGCCGAGCAAGCATCAGGGAGTTTCGCTTCGTGCCAATGGTGATCCCGTGCTTTTTCTCTCCAATCCCTCCGGGGTCGATCCGTCGCTTCGTCGAGCGATGTTGGATCGCCTGGGCAAGTTCAACCGGCGCACCTTGGCGCAGTTTGGTGATCCCGACACCCAGGCACGGATCGATCAGTATGAGATGGCCTTTCGCATGCAGGCCTCGGTGCCTGAGTTGACGGATATCTCCGGCGAATCACGCAGTACTTTGGACATGTACGGTCCCGATGTGCTGAAGAAAGGGACCTACGCCTCGAGCTGTCTCCTGGCGCGCCGACTGATCGAACGCGATGTGCGTTTCGTGCAGCTCTTTCATCGAGGCTGGGACCAGCACGGCAATCTTGCGGGTGACCTGCCGAATCAGTGCCGTGACATCGATCAGCCCAGCTGGGCGCTGGTGCAAGATCTCAAGGCGCGCGGGCTCTTGGAAGACACGCTCGTCATCTGGGGCGGGGAGTTTGGCCGCACGGTGTATTGTCAGGGCAAATTAACCCGTGAGAACTATGGCCGCGATCATCACCCGCGCTGTTTCACCATCTGGATGGCCGGTGGCGGGATCAAGCCGGGCGTGGTCTATGGAGAGACGGATGATTTCAGCTACAACATCACGGAAAACCCAGTGCACATTCACGATCTCAACGCCACCATTCTCCATTGTCTGGGGATGGATCACCGCCGGCTCTCGGTCAAGTTTCAGGGCCTGGATGTCCGGCTCACCGGTGTGGAAGAGCATCACCCGGTGCAGGGGATACTCTCTTGAGCCCGCTCCTGCGTGTGTGGCGAAAGCGGTGAAGCCCGCTGTTCGTTCAGTGCTGTTCGTTTTCCAGTCGTTCGCTCAACCACTGCTTGATCATGCTCTGGTAGTTGAGGTAGCGGGAACGGGCGATGCGTTTGATCCGGGCGAGCATGCGGGGATCAAAGCGCAGGGTGATCGTGGTGGACTCGCGATTGTCCGGGCGGTGGACGGAGGCGTTCATCAACCGAGGGTCTAACTGATGGGCGTTCCAGAAAGCGGCTTCCTCTTTCTGGTGCTTGAACTTGGGGATCTCATCCCAACTCTCGATCGTCTTCATGATGATACTGCTGCTGATTGATGCCGTGGAAGGTCCGGTCAGTCCAGGCTGGCGTTCTTGCGTTCGTAGAAATTGAGCTCGTCCTCGGACATCTCCCGAGCGAGGATGACGCGAAAACTCTTCCCGTTGGTCCAGAACACGCTGAAGATGGGCCGGTTCTGCACCGTCTTGCCGAGGCAGAAGTAACGGGCTTCCTTGCCGTTTCCGTAGTCGCCGTCGGGAAGCAGTTTGACCGCGAAGGGGTCTTCGAAGGATTCTTCGATTTCCTTGGGGATGACCTTTTTCAGGTCAAAGTGAACGTCTATCCAGTCGAATTCCATGCGGTTGGGGTCAAGAAAGGGCCTTGTGAGCCGAAATCAATCAAGAAGACGGGGGAGACTTGCGGTTTTCGATGAGTTCAATTTCATAGCCTTCAGGGGCATCGATGAAGGCGAAGATACCGGATTTGCTCTCCGTGGGACCATCTGAGAGGGGGTAGCCCTTGGATTCCGCATGCTTGGCAAAGGCGGCGAGGTCATCGACTTCGAAGGCCAGATGGGTCAAGTCATAGCCCACTTCAACGGGGCCGCTGCCATCGAACTGGCAGATTTCGATGAGTTCCTCGCTCTCCGGAGTCTTGAGGAAGACGAGTTTGGACCCTCTTGGGCTCTCGTGACGCCGTACTTCCTCCAGACCGAGGACGTCCTGGTAGAAAGCGAGGGTTTTATCGAGGTCGGCGACCCGATAACGCGTGTGTAAAAGTTTGCGTACCATAAATGATGGAGATGGCGGGATCATGGCTGTCCGTGGCCGTTCAAGGCAAGTCCGACTTGCAGAATTCCGCGGGAACGTGGAGAACGTGGCTGAACAACGATTTTCTTCACGCAATGATCTATCTTGGCATCGACAGTGGCACGCAGAGTACGAAGACCATCGCCTTGGACCTCGAAACGGGGGCGATTCTGGCGCAGGCCCAGGAGGGCTACGACCTGCTCGAGGGGCTTCCGAGCGGCCACTTGGAGCAGCATCCGGACACCTGGACGGAGGCGACGGGTAAGACGGTGGCCGGCGTCCTCGGGCAACTGGGCGACCGCAGGCAGGAGGTCCGGGGGATCGGTGTCAGCGGTCAACAGCACGGGCTGGTGGTGCTCGATGCCGCCGATCGTCCCGTGCGGGCGGCCAAACTGTGGTGCGATACCTCCACCGCGGCCCAGTGCGATGCCATGGCGGCGCATTTCGGTGGCCAGAAGGCCATCATCGCCAAGGCGGGCAACGCCATGCTGCCGGGGTTCACCGCGCCCAAGATTCTCTGGCTGAAAGAGAATGAGCCCGACCATTTTGCCGCGACCAAGAGCGTACTTTTGCCTCACGATTATCTCAATTTCTGGCTCACGGGAATCAAGCGCATGGAGTACGGCGACGCCTCCGGCACGGCGCTTCTCGATGTGCGCAAGCGGGCGTGGCACGATGAGATCATCGACCACATTGACCCGCGTCTGCACGAAATGCTGCCGCCGCTGGGTTCCTCCGCCGAGGCGCACGGTCCTCTCAAGCCCGAGCTGGCGCGGGAGTGGGGCCTAACGGATGAGGTGATTGTCAGTGCAGGCGGAGGCGACAACATGATGGGCGCCATCGGCACGGGCAATGTGCGGGCCGGCGTGATCACCGCCAGTTTGGGAACGTCGGGGACGCTCTATGGATCGGCGGAGGCCCCGGTGATTGACGAGGAAGAAGGTGAGATCGCGGCCTTTTGCGACAGCACGGATCAATGGATGCCCCTGGTGTGCACCATGAACGTCACCGTGCTGACGGAGAAGACGCGAGGGCTCTTTTCCTGGGAACTTCCGGAGTTGGAGAAACAGGTCTCCAGTGTGGGGCCGGGAGCTGGCGGCTTGATGTTTCTTCCCTATTTGCATGGGGAGCGGACCCCGAATTTGCCTAACGGGAAAGCCGTTCTCTACGGGTTGGACAACGCGAACATGACGCCGGCGCACCTGGCGCGGGCGGCCATGGAAGGCGTGACCTTGGGCTTGGGCTACGGGATGAAACGCTTCGCCGAATTGGGGGTGAGCCCCAAGGAGATCCGTCTCACGGGAGGTGGAAGCCAGAGCGCGGCCTGGCGGCAAATGGTGGCGGACGCCTTTGGCGCGGCCAGCGTGTGCCTCCAGACGGCGGAGGGCGCCAGTCTCGGCGCCGCCCTGCAGGCGGCGGCGTGCCATCAGGGCGGGGGTCGCTTTGATCGCGACGGGCTGGAGAACCTCACCAGCCGATTGGTGCAGGTGGATGAGGACTCACGCTGCGAGCCCAACGGCGAAGCGGTGGCTCTCTACGCGGATCAGATGGAGCGTCAGTTGAAGCTGACGCGGGAATTGAATGCCAATGGATGGTTGTGAGGGCGGAGACTGTCCGCTCACAAGGGCGGTGGGGTCTCCCCGATGGTGTCCGCCAGAAAGTGGGAGGGACTTTAGCCGCTTGTAGAACAAGCGGACTGAGGGACTGAAGTCCCTGGCACATTCATGAGGTGAAGTATGCTTGATGGTGTCTACCAGAAAGTGGGAGGGACTTTAGTCCCTTGTAGAACAAGCGGACTGAGGAACTGAAGTCCCTGGCACATTCATGAGGTGAAGTATGCTCGATGGTGTCTGCCAGAAAGTGGGAGGGACTTCAGTCCCTCGGCCATTTGGAAGGATTCATCGTCGACGTAATTTAACCTGCTGCGCTCGGGCGGGATCGTGATTTGGATTCGGCGTGGGCATCTGGGCGCCGATTTCCTCGCGCCAGGTTTGGAGCTTTTTGTAGAGCCGTTCGGCGATTTCGGGATGGATTTCAGCCAGGTTATTCTGTTCACCGAGATCCTTTTCCAAATCATAGAGGGCCCTTTTTTCATCCTCATGGAATTCGATGAGGCGATACTTGCCGGAGCGTATGGCAGAGTAGGGGCTGTCTCCACCAGCATGATAGTGCGGATAATGCCAGAAGAGATCGCGATCCCATGAAGTCTCTGGATCATTGAGAAGCGGTCGCAGATCCACCCCGTCGAGGGCCGCGGCGGCGGGATCATTTTTTCCCGCGGCGGCCAGGAGTGTGGGATAATAATCGATGGATGCGATCGGTGTGTGGCAGACGGAGCCCGGTTTGATGACGTTGGGCCACAGGATGATCGTGGGAACACGGACGCCGCCTTCGTAGGCGGATCCCTTGCCGAGGCGTAGCGGGAGGTTTTCTGTGAAGCCGTCGTGTTTCCCGTAGCGTTGGGTGAGACCGCCGTTGTCCGAAGTGAAGATGACCAGGGTGTCATCGGAGGCCCCGGCCTCTTCCAAGGCCTCGAGAATGCGCCCCACACTTTCATCGAGGCTGGCCACCATGGCGGCGTAATCGGGATTGCGATGAACGGCTTCGGGGCGAACTTTTTTCCTGAACCGCTCGACCAAATCCTGGCGACCCTGAATGGGCGTGTGGGGCACATGATAGGCCATGTAGAGAAAGAAGGGCGTGGCTAGGGAAGAAGCCGAATCCTGGATAAAGTCCACCGCGCGATCCGTGAGGTAGTCGGTGAGATAGGTCCGCCCGGTTCTTTTCTGCAGGCCTTGGGGAAGATGATAGCCCATGCTCCCCGCGGGACGCCGGTGTTCCACGTCGAACCCATGGTCCGAGGGGCGATCCTCTTCGGCGTGTCCCGGGCGTTCCAGATGCCATTTTCCCACCATTCCCGTGCGGTATCCCCGCGCGCTCAGGGCTTTGGCGAGGGTGGTGTGCTCATGCAAGAGGCCTTTTTGCCAGTCAGGGACGCGGAGTTTGGCCCAGGCCCGATTCTGGCCCGAGATGAAGTCGGTGAGCCGCAGTCGCGCCGGGTACTGTCCCGTCATGATGGAGGCCCGGGTGGGCGAACACACCGTGCACGCGGCGTAGGCGTTGGTGAATTTCATCCCCCGGCTGGCCATGGCATCGAGATGCGGCGTTTCATAAAGATCGCTGCCGAAACTGCTCAGTCCGGTCCAGCCCAGATCATCTGCCAGGAGTAAGACGATGTTCGGGCGTTCCTGGGCGAGGAGGCATGGCGGTGTCCAGAGGATCAATGCCAGACTGATGAAGTGGATGAGGCGCATGACGAAAAGAGCATGCTCAGAATGGCGCCCGCATGGCAAGTGGCTCTCCGGCCCTTCAAGGGGTAGCCAGTCGAGCCTTGAGAAAGGCTTGGGGATCGGCCCAACGATTCGACGTGTCGTCTTTGAATCGCTCAGGCCCGAGATAGCCCCCGACCCAGGGACGTCCGTTGTTCTCAAAGTCGCTCCGGTGGATGCCAAAGTGCAGGTGGGTGCGGAATCCGCCGGTGGCGAAGACGTGATCGCGGCCGAGCGTGCCCAGTTTGTCCCCTCGGCGGACGCTGTCTCCGGGCATGACGTGAATGAGAGGACCGAGGTGCCCGTAAAGCGAACAGAAGAAGGTGCCATCCTTGTCTTGGTGTTCGATGACCACGAGGCCACCCCAGGAAGACTGGCCGGAATGCGCCAGGCGTACCAGGCCGTCACCGATGGCGACGATGGTGCGCTGCTGTCGGCCGAAGGCGACATCGTCACCCATGTGATGGCTGTTGGCGAAGGGACCGTCCCCCGGGGCGACGAAGACGCCGAAACTCTTCCGTTTGGGGTCGAAATAATCCCGGATGGGAGGCAGGAGACCATCGGCGATGGGGACGTCGACCGCGTTGACGGTAGTCTTGGCACCAAAGGCGGCGCGCCGGCGCGCTTTGCGTTCCTTGCTCGTGGCGTAGCCGAAAGCCAGATTGAGGAGATCCAGGCGGGGTTGGTTGCGCGGGTCGGGCCGAAGTCGCCAGGTCTCCGCGAACTCGAACCGCGGCTCGATGGGGGCCGTCTGCAAGAGTTGATCAAGGACGCGGCGACGTGTGGCGAGCGAGGGTTGTTCCCGCAGTCTTCGTATGCCTTCGAGATAGACATCGCGCTCTTTGTTAGGCCACGGGTCGATGACGGTGGCCTCCGAGGCTTCTCCGGGAGTTGCCGTCCACTGGACGCCGCGTTTCATGATGGTGTCGATGGCCGCAGTCATGGAGGCCTTGGCGAAGCGATCATTCTCCGAGCGAATGTGAGATTCCAGATGGGAGAGCTCTTCACCGGTGCCGTGCCAGCGGAGATATTCCGCCGCGAGTTCGCGAAGCGGCGCCGATGAAGCTTGGAGGAGGGCCGCCACGGCGGTGCGGGTTTCCTTGGCATCGTCCATCTGATAGATGAGGGCGGTGAGCGCGCTGGCCTTCTCTTCGGCGGACCCGTCTCGAAGGAGGCGCCGGCTCGAGGGGATGAAGGCGGCGGATTGGTAGCGGGGGAGGAGATAGTGAATCGACCCCCACAGGGCCGGGTCTTCGAGAGCGGTGCGCATTTTTTCCGAATCCGGAGCCGCGCTCAGCACGGCGGCGAGGGCGTGGCCCGCGAGATGGGGGTCATTTGAGGCGTCTGCCAGGGGCGAGAAGATGCGGAGGCGTTCCTCCTGGGGAACGTGGCGGTGAATGAGACGTAGCGCCATGCGGCGAAGGTAATCATCCTCGTGGTCTAGCAGTGCCACCACCGGCGCCTCCGCTTCCTTGGACCACACCATTTGCAGGGCGGCCATGGCCGCCTGCCGGGTCTCGAGCTTTCGCGCGCGGAGATGCACTAACAATTGAGGTACGGCCGCCATCCCGATCTGTTTCAACTTGGTTCGCACCGCATCGTGGTGCTCCGGCTTGCCAATCTGCTCGATGACCTGATCGACGATTCGGATGGCGGCGACGGGCTGGAGGAAGCCGTCGACCTCTTGGCGGTCGATGGTGCCCCTAGAGCCGTCGCTCCGCCTGAAGGCGACCTGGCCGCCCCGCTTGCTCTCGACCTTGACGATGCTCCCGTCGTTGAGCCGGGCCCACTCGCCCGTCGCGGGAATGACGGAGCCGGTGATGAGCGCGGTCACGAGAACGAAGATGGCGACGGTGGCGGGAGAGCGTCTCATGACGATACGAATTTAGCTGGTGATGACTGCGGCACCACGTCTTTTTTACCTGGGGGATCGAGGCTTGGAATGGAGAAACTCTTCTCGGCATACTCCCTTCCATGAACGCTCTCTTTTTCGTCAAGACCGCGGTGACCGTTGCCATCATCATTGGCGTCTCCGAGATTGTGAAGCGGAGTCCCTCCATTGGGGCTCTCATCGTCGCTCTGCCGTTCACCTCGATCTTGGTCATGGTCTGGATGCAGGTCGAAGGGCAGGGGGCCAACCGGATTGCGGCGCATTCGTCAGCCACGTTTTGGTATGTCCTACCGACCTTGCCGATGTTCGTCATCTTGCCCAAACTCCTCGACGCCCGATGGAACTTCTACGTGGCCCTGGTGGCCTGTTGCGCGCTGACGACGGTCTTGTTTTTTAGCATGGAGTGGTTTCTCGAGCGCCATTAGTTGAGCGTCAAGATTGGCTTGAAAGGATTGTGGTATCAGTCTTGTAGGGCAATCGCTCCAGTTGCCGCGGTGCCAGGCGAAGCGCCCGGCCTACAAAAACAGGCAGGCGAAGCGCCCGGTCCACAAGACAAATGTTCCGTGGCTTTATTTTTCTCGGCCTCCTCTTAGGGGTGTCGAATGACCAACGGCAGTTCTGGTAGTCGAGGCCGAGAGATGATTCTCCGCTTACCAAGACACGTGGCCATTGGGGCGGCCGCGGCCGTCGTGGGAGCCTATACGGTGCCCCATGAGCATGGCATCTTGGTGGGGTGCGTGTCCGCTTGTCTGACATGAGCATGGCATCTTGGTGGGGTGCGTGTCCGCTTGTCTGTGGCTTGCCTTCAGCCTCTGCCTGCGGAAACCGAGACCTCAGCAGTGGCTCATTCTCGGCTTCCTCTCACCTTTCTTGGGTGCTCCGTTGACGCTGGGTACGTTCGCCTTGTTGAGGGATCATTCGCTGTCTCTGGGCCTTGCCGCCGAAAGCGCGCTCTTTGGGATGTTAGCCGCGTTGCTTGCCTTTTGGTATACCATCCCCATCGGCCTGGGGATGGGCTTGGTGGCGGCTCTTCTATCGCGGGTATTTTCCCGTTTGGAATCCAGCGCAGGGGACGAGCCGGCCCCGTGACTTACGGCAAGAATTCTTTTTGTTTCCTGAATCCATCCTATGCCTTAGGCTTGGAGACTGATGGGAACCCAGGGTACACGAGAATTAGAAACGGCCGGATGAGAAGGACGGTGGGAACCAGTTTCAGAGCCGTCGAGGGGAGGTGCAAGTCAGCGCTCCTTCAGAGCCAACGCTAATGCTAGCCTCTCTACTTCGCGAAGTCAGGCGGTTGCTCGTAGACAACGATCTCGAGCGGTTTCCCATCGCGAAGAGTTTTTCCGGTTACGACGGCCGCCGGTTTGGGGCCGATCTCCGCGCCGGGATGAATGTGGCCCTTCTCGCCATTCCCCAGGGGATGGCCTACGCCATGTTGGCCGGGTTGCCGATTTATTACGGGA
>JANQJH010000034.1 GCA_028281705.1 Verrucomicrobiales bacterium | reverse complement strand
CGAGAAAGACGACCCGGCCATCGTCGTTCAGCGCCCGTGACCGGCCGCTTTGACCGACGGCACCCCCCTGTGCGAGGTGGACTTCCCCGGTCACTTCGTCACCGATCATTTCGCCTTTGCGGGCCACGAGCGCTAACTGATTGGCCTTGTCGATGGTGAAGATTCCCTGGTCGCTCGGAGGGCCGAAGTTCAGATCGGCACGGAAGAGAATCTCACCTTCACGATTGATTGCCAGTCTCCCGATATTTTCGAACGTCCCGCTGGTGCCATTGGGAGCCGGTGCTGCGGAGCGGGGGAGTCCGGAGATCGTCTGGGCTAACAATTGATACTCATTGCTGCCACGCCGGCGCCACAGGCTGCCGCCTCTCACGATTCGTCCATTCATAAGCACATGACTTGTTTCCGCTTCAAAGACGATGTCTCCATCGGCCGCGAGGAGAAACTCTCCCGCGATCAGTTTTTCGAACCCGACCAAACCTTGGTCCGTCTCCACTTGGTCGCCGGCCGCCATGGTAAAGAGTTCAAAGGGCGTTCGTCCCACCATGCTTGACCAGAACCCCTCCCGCCGTTCGTTTGTCTTGGTGTTTACCGCGGCGCCCCGGATGAGAATCTCGCCGTTCTGGTTCATCGTGGCCTCGAGTTCGGCAAAGGCGAAATCATCTTGGTCGGGTACGGGATCGCCTTCTCGCACGACGGAGACGGCCGTCTCGCCGTTGGGAAAGAAATAGATCTGCTCGTCGTTTGCCGTGGTGATTCCCTCGCCGCTCAGTTTGACCAGGACCAAGGTGTCGCCTCGATCATTGACACCGAGGACGGCGCTTGGGGTGAAGCCCGTTTTTCGGTAGGCCAGAGCCGTGATCTCACCCGCGGGCGGTCGCCGGAGAAACACGCCGGATTTCCCATTGTCTCCAATCAATTGTGCCGGGAACGCCAGGTGGCCGTTCTCGCTGATCCTCACATCTCCAAACGGCCCCGAAAAGCGTCCCTTGGCGGCAACACCAAATCGATCGATCCGTTCTTGCTCCCCGAGAGAAGGGCCGACGACGACGCCTTCGTGTCCATGGACCTGTGCTTCCAGAAGGTAACTTGCCGTTGTGCTTCCCTGGGTTTGACCATCGAAGACGGCGTTGCCGGACCCACTGACGGCGAAGGGGCCGGTGGCCATGCGGAAGAGTGAGCGGGTTAGACCGGGAAATGCCTGTTCACGTACCACGATGGCGTTGATTTCGGCATCTGGCTGTCCCGTAGACGTCGAATCGTAGACGGCGCGGTAGAGTCCCTCCCAATTGGGCCCCGTGCTCTGCGGCGTGCGGCCGTTGAAATAGACCCGCCCCGCGGCATCGATGAACACCCTGACATTGTGAGGATTGTTCATGAAGTTGGTGAAGATGGCCTCCGTCCCGTCCACGGAAACGAAGGTGCTCTCCGCGATCACCGTCTCGAAGGGATGCCGCATGGGCGTGGGGGTTTGCGTGAAGGCGGTGGTGCCGAGGACCAGGAAAAGGGCGGTAAGCCCCAGGGACGTGCAAGCATGGATGGGGGACTTCGGTTTCATACACCATCATCGCCATCAGCCTTCTCCGCCACAATGGCCCGATCCGCCGAGGTGGAAAGGCGTCGCGGCCGTTTGGACTAGTCCAAGGTGAAACGGGGTTGCACGGCGATCACACGAATAGAAGGGAACGGCGGGATGCCGGCGGGATGCCGGTCTCACGTTGCTTTGCGATACCCGGAGCGGCTTACGTGAGGATTGGCCAGAGTACTTCGCCGTGGACATCGGTGAGACGACGGTCGATTCCCTGGTGGCGCACGGTGAGGCGTTCGTGATCGATGCCTAGCAGATGGAGAATCGTGGCCTGCAAGTCGTGGCAGGCGGTGGGGATCTCGGCCTTCCATCCCCAAGCGTCACTTTGACCGTGGCTGGCGCCGCCCCGGACTCCCGCGCCGGCCAGCCAACTAACAAACGTCCCACCATTGTGATCGCGCCCCGACTGTCCTTGGCTGAAGGGCATGCGGCCGAACTCCGTCGTCCAAATGACCAGGGTGTCGTCGAGAAGCCCGCGCCCCTTGAGATCGCGCAGCAGCCCGGCGATGGGCTGATCCACCTGACGGGCCATGTGTGGCAACTCCGTGTGGATGTTCGCGTGATTGTCCCAATTGTTCGTCGGGCCGCCGGCCCCGCTCCAGATTTGCACGAAACGCACTCCCCGCTCGATGAGACGCCTTCCCAGGAGACAACGTTGCCCATAATCGCGGGTCACCGAATCATCGAGGCCGTAGAGTTTTTTCGTCGCCTCAGACTCCCCGCGGAGATCAAAGGCTTCAGGAGCGCTGAGTTGCATGCGGGTCGCGAGTTCGTAGGAGGCGATCCGGGCCTCCAACTGAGTGTCCCTGGGATAGCGGGCCGCGTCCCCGCGATTCAGGCGGTCTAACAAATGGGCGCCGGCGATCTCGCTGTCCTTGGTGATGTGCCGTGCCGTCTCCGGTGGAAAGAGAAAGGGCAGGGGTTGATCGCTGCTGGCCTGGATGACCGTGCCCTGATGTTTGGCCGGGAGAAATCCCGCCGTGAAGTTACCCAGATTGTTGTAGGGCAAGCCATTGGGGTCTGGCATGACGACAAACTCCGGGAGATTGGCATTGATCTTGCCCAGGGCATAACTGATCCAGGCGCCCATGCAGGGGAATCCCGGCAGGGTGAACCCCGTGTTCATCATGTAACTTCCCAAGCCGTGCACGTTGGTCGGCGAAGTCATGGACGTGAGGAAGGCGAGTTCATCGACCCATTTCGCCATGTGCGGGAAGACGGAACTGACCCACTGGCCGCACTGGCCGTGTCGTTGAAAGGCAAACGGACTGGCCAAGACCTTGAAGCCCGGCGAGTTGGTCACCGACTCCACTTTCTCACCGTTGCCTGGATCAAACCGGCTGCCATGCAGCTTCTCCAACTGCGGTTTGTGGTCGAAGGTGTCCATCGGGCTGGCGCCTCCATTCATGAAGAGCTGGATGACGCGCCGTGCCTTGGCAGCGTGATGCCGCTCTGCCCCGGAGAGATCCCGGGCCAACATCTGGCTCAGCGCAAGCGCGCCGAAACCGCTTCCCGCGCTTTGCAGGAACTGTCTCCGGGAATGTTGGGCTAGGGTCATTTTAACTAACGCACGTAGACAAAGGCATTGCTGTTGAGCAGTACCCGGCAGGCATTGGCCAGGCCGTGCGCTTCCGCATAAGCGCTCACTTCGCTGGCTTCTTCCGCGCTCGGTGGCCGATTGTAAATCAGGTGGAAGAGAGATTCGATGACGGGCGTCGCGTCTTCGCTCCCTGTCTGCCGCCGCTGCAATCGCTCGGCCAAGTGCTGGCTTTGCCGGATGAAGAAAGGATTGTTCAAGAGAGCGAGGGCTTGCAGTGGCGTCGCCGAGGTGGTGCGTTTGGGAGAGAGCTGGGAGGCATCCGGACAGTCGAGCGCCTGCATGAGAGGATCGGGAACGGTGCGAAAGACAAAACGATAGACCGACCGGCGGAAATTTGCCCGGTCGTCCGGATCGAAGTTGAGATAATCCACTACCGGGGTGATGTGGACCCCCTTGCTCGTGTGAAACTGTCGGGCCGAGGGACCGCCCATGGTGAGATCCAGGAGCCCCGAGAACTGAAGCACGGCATCGCGGATGGCCTCCGCCTCCAAACGCCGGGGACTTCGGCGCCAAAGCCAGCGATTTTCCGGATCGTGCTCCAGACCGGCGTCGGATTCATCCGCGCTCTGCTGGTAAGTGGCGCTGGTCATGATCGTGCGATGCAGCCACTTGAACGAGCCCTCGTGATCACGGAAGGCGGTGGCCAGCCAATCGAGCAGGGCCGGATGGGTCGGTCGCGCCCCCATCTCTCCGAAATCGTTGGGCGTGGAGACGATACCGCGACCGAAGTGATAGTGCCAGACGCGATTGACGATGGAACGCCAGGTCAGCGGATTGTCAGGATGGGAAAGCCATTGAGCAAGAGCGGCGCGGCGAGCTCCTTCATCGGGATCGCTCCCGCCGGGAAAGGCCGCGTGTTTGAAATCGAGCTGGGTCAGGGCCTCCGGCTGGGCTGGAGATCCCGGCGTGTGGATGTTGCCCCTCTTGAGCACAAAGACCGGCCGGGGTTTCAATGCGGGCTTGAAGTTGCCGATGGCCTCGAACTTCGAGGACACGGCGTAAACTTGAAGCGGTTCCGGGAGCGCGGCTCGAGCCCTCTCATTGCGCTCGTTCAGGTAGCGCAATGTCAGTGTTTTCCGCTCGGTCTCGCTCCGCGCCGAGGGAGGCTTTTCGCAGATCGTCTTGATGGCAGGATCGATGACTTCGCCCAATCGCGGGGTTTCAGCCGCGGTGAGGGCAAGGCGTGCCCGTCCGATGAGGTGCCGGCGTCCGTGATTCTGCTCGAGCACCACCGTCAAGCTCTGGTTCCCGGCGAGACGCAGGGGTTTCTCCAGGATGAACATCGCCTGGTGCGCTTTTCCCTGCTGGGGATGGATCCCCCAGGCGGAATCCGGATTTCCGTCAATGGCGTGGGCGATCGTCCAGCCGGCTTGATCGAAATCGGCTGTGGCCGAACGGATGGGGACCGCCTTTTCACCGCTCACACGGATCTGGATCTCACAGAGATGCAGGTTTCCGTTCTCCGCCAGGCCGGGCCCGCCTGCGGGGAGGGAGTCATGAGGCAGCACTTCCAACAACACCGCCGTGACCGTTTGTTCTCCCGGCCTTAAGGTAAAGTGATAGGTGTCTTTTTCCGGAGGTTCCCCGCCGAAAAGGACCGAGCCGTCTTCAAGAATCGAGGTTGTCGTTGCTGAACTCGACGTGGTGACAGTGTGGGGAGGAAACACGCTCCACGAGCGCGATCCGCGCAGGAGGGCGCGAGCCCATTCCGCCACTGCTTGGATCGTTTCCCCGTGATCGATTGCCCCGGGCGGTAGTTGCCCCTGATCGAGGAGGGCCTTTTCTTCCGCCAGCAACTGGCGGCGGCGTCCGACCTCAGGATCCGCTTCGTAGGGACGATCGACGCGGTCGACGCCGGCGAACACGGCTTGAAGTCCGTAATAGTCCTCGATGGAAACGGGATCGAACTTGTGATCATGACAGCGGGCGCAGTGTACCGTGGTGCTGGTGAAGGTCGACATCGTCGTCGTCAGCATGTCGTCGCGGTCGAGGTAGCGCGCGATCTCCTTGTCGACGGTGCCGTCCTGGATGCCCATCTGCGAACTCTCGTCCCAGGGACCGCAGGCGAGGAAACTGGTGGCCACGGTGGCCCAGGGATTCTCGGGATCCAAGACATCCCCGGCGACCTGCTCCTCGATGAAGCGGGCGTAGGGCAGGTCGGAGTTGAATGCCTGGATGAGGTAGTCACGATAGGGCCAGGCGTGTTCCCGGATGGCATCTTCGTCATGCCCGTGGGTCTCGGCAAAATGCACCACGTCCA
The DNA here is from genome assembly GCA_028281705.1 of Verrucomicrobiales bacterium. GTDB lineage: Bacteria > Verrucomicrobiota > Verrucomicrobiia > Verrucomicrobiales > DEV007 > JAACDM01. Next base: position 6,075 of record JANQJH010000034.1, on the reverse strand, counting down.
TCCAGTGCCGGGCCCAGCGTTCTCCCAGGCGAGGACTGGCAAGGAGACGATCCGTTAGTCTGGCGAAGGGTTCCAGGGAGTCGTCATCGTTGAGGAAGTCCCGCACATCCTCCGGCGTGGGCGGCAGACCGTGGAGATCGACATAGGCTCGCCGGATGAGGGTGCGTTTGTCTGCTTGGGGAGACGGGGTCAGTGTTTCCTCCTCGAGCTTCTGGAGAATGAAGCCATCCACGGGAGAGCATCCGCTGGCGTGCGAGGGAGGGGGCGTTGGCGAGATGGGGAGAAAACTCCAGGAGGCCTCATCATCGCCGGCCAAGATTCCTTGGAGCGGTGTCAGAATGGCGAGGAGCAGGAGAACTCGCTTCATCATGGGGCGCGGCCGACGCATTTCTGATGTTAAGGTCAAAGGAAGCGCCGCGCAATGATCGTATCCTCGGTTTGGCTTCCCGAAAACTCGGTCTAGCCGGGATCATCCCAGTCGGCGGCCTCCAATCGAGGGATGGTACCGACGGCGGGACTCGAACCCGCACACCCTTTCGGATAACGGATTTTAAGTCCGTTGCGTCTACCAATTCCGCCACGTCGGCATGTGCCTGATAATCAACGACTAAGCGTTTCCGATCTTGGTCTTGATTTCCAGTTTATACACGATTATTATACACTTGCAACTCAATTCTCGATATGAAGGAATCTGGCCGGAAAACCTGGACCGCAACTCGTTTCAAGCATCTCTACAGGCACCGGTCGGGGGTTTATTATGGCAGACTTCGTCTGGCGGGCAAGCCAACGTGGCGGAGCCTCGAAACCAAGGTGCAAACGATCGCTCAGTATCGGCTGGCGGACCTCATGGCTCAAGAGGAGACCAGAGCCGAGTTGGAGGAGCGCGACCAGCCGGTCTGGACTACGGTTGGCGATGCCATGGACGGCTGGATAACCCAAGTGCAGAACGACCCCTCGACCAAGGCCTCGACCAAGGGCTACTGGAAGGAGATTTTTACTGCGCTCGAACGCAGCTGGCCGGAGCTCCGAGATCTCGAAGTCGCCAAGGTGAGCCCGGCTCAATGTGACTCCTGGGCGGGACGTTACTCTAGGCAGGTGTCTCCCACTCGTTTCAACAACACGCTCTCCGCGCTAAAAAAATCCTTCGCCATGGCCGTCGATCGAGGTCTGCGTCGCACCAATCCGGCTGCCCACCTCCGTCGAGTGAAGCCCCGTGAGAAGGATTTAACCACCAAGCTTCCCGATCCGGATCTCTTTAAACGCTGGGTGGCGGAGATCCGGCGCTCCCCGAGTCGCTGGGGGGAGGATTGTGGCGACCTCGTCGAGTTCTTGGCCTACACAGGGCTTCGCATTGGCGAAGCCCGCTGCGTCCTTTGGAAGCACTGCGATCGCCAGGAACTCTTGGTAACGGGCGATCCGGATCAGGGAACGAAAAACCGTCAAGTCCGTCGCGTACCGATCATTTCCGCCCTGGCGGACCTGCTTGAGCGGATGCAAGCGAGGCTCGGGACTCGGGATCCGGAGGACAAGCTGCTCCGTGTGTCTGTCGCCAAGGAAGCGATGGACCGCGCGGCAGCGAAGGTTGGCATGGACCGTATTACTCACCATGATCTTCGACATCTTTTCGCCACGACCTGCATTGAGTCTGGCGTGGACATTCCGACGGTCTCCAAATGGTTGGGACATAAGGACGGCGGTGCCCTGGCAATGAGGGTCTACGGTCACCTTCGGAATGAGCATTCGTTGGCGTCGGCGAAGCTCGTAAAATGGGGTTAGTCGGAGGAAGAAACTCATAAGCCAAGCCTAAGGTCGGGAGCTCAACTCTCCCTCCTGGCACCACTTAACCTGAGGGGAGTACGAGTTTGTGTGAAGAAGTGATAGGGTGAATTTGAGACACATTTTGTGCCACTTTGGGCTCTTTCGCTAAAGTGAAGGAAGGTCGACCTTGCGCTTTTTGGAAGCCTCCTCTATCGTCGGCTCAGGGTGCTCGCCGAACGGAGCGGATCGTTGTATGGCGCTTCTGATTCGGATGTCGATAAGAGCGCGGTCACGTTTCGGACGACAGTTGTCGAGACGGTGGTACACGGTATCGAGATTGAGACTCCTCTTGCTCGGGATGGGGCTCCCTGTAAACCCCCGGGAATCTCCTTCCCCCCCTTCAAATCGGCCCTGCTTGGTCGTCAGTTCGACGAGAAACGCTTACGCAGGGCAGCGCGCACTTCCTCGACGAGGGGAGTGATCAGTCGATCATCGAGGGAAACACGCTCGCCGACCTCGCATCCATCGACGATGATCTCGAGTGTCTGGAACAGTGCGCGACAGACCTTACACCGGCGGCGTCGGGAAGTGCGCTCCGCCCGAAACGAGTTGACCTTGATGACCTCAGAGGATTCGCATTGGCATTGTGGGCATTGCATCTTCTCAAGAGGTGGGGAGCCTATTCGACAGGGAGAGTTCAACTTTCAATGCGCAGGAGAGGTGTATTGAATCCAGAAATTATGTGGAGGATAGCGAACGAATGAACGTATTCCGGAGATCCCGGGTTCAGGGCGTGAATCTTGTTCCGCTGGCAAACGAATGGATCGTTGAAGAATCCCAAGGGTGGGAGTCGAACCCTCTGGCTTTTAAAATGAACGTTTTGATAGTAAAAGAGTTATGAAATAAAGGCGCTTGGCCACACGCCTATCACACGCATGTTTTCGAATTCTGGGACCAGCTCTGGCAAAGCCCGAAGCTTGGAGCAATCGTCAGCGCGGAACAAGGCGAGGTGGCGGGCAACCAGGCACGACCGGCGCATGGCTTCGATAGGTGAGTTCGTGCTTCCGTTCCCTTCTGATCAGTGAGCAGCACCTCCATCATTGGCGAAGATCTCGCAGACTGAGGACTGAGGATCAGGCGTTGCCGCCGATAGAACGGGCAGCCCGGTCCTCTCGGAGCGGAGAGGATCGGCTTCCGGTTCGCTGACTTGTGGTCGATGTGTATCGGAGACAGTGAGGCTAGCCGAGGTGACAAAGAGGAACGGCGAGCGACTCCCATTCCATCGCCCTACCGCCCCCGACCGCTCTATCGGTAAGTTTCTTTCCGAAGGCAGATCGCCCACTCGTACCTTCGCCAGTAGGGGGCTTTTTCGGCGGAGCCTCTGAGTTCTCCCAGAGGAGCAGCATCGTGAGGAGTCAACTCGTGGAGAACTCAACGGAGCAGTGTTCGCGTAGCTTTGGGGCGGGAAAGTGGGGGCACTCTCCCGAGGGAAACGGTTGCGGTGGGCGGCAATAGCTCAATACCCGGGCACCATAGAAACTAGAGCGACAGCGCCTTCTGCATCTCGGGTATTCCAAGTAGGAGCGTATGAGCCTCTTGAAGCTCAACTGCCATCTCCTTCGGCGTTTCCGCCCGTCGAAACGCATATATTAGCCGGTCCTTCTCAACACTGATTGTTCCGTCAAACCCATCCATGGATATGGCGCAGTATGATCGCTCGCCGTCATAATCGATTTTGAAAGCATCGACATCTTCTGCACGATCAATGAATTCTCCAATATCGATTTGGCCTGAGAGTTCGATAACAGCCACGTCAAATACTCGGCGAAACATTTCGTTGAACCATTCCGACTGCAGGAGGTCGGGGTTATTCAGACGCGTAAGCTCTCGAACTACCTCGTAGTCCCCAGGATCCTCACCGCTCTGATAGTAAGACACGGTGAACTCGAAATCAGGGGTTCGGATCGCCGCCCCTCCCTCCGACGGAGGGTCGAATTCTAAATCTTTGTTCTTGTACAGCTTCGAATTGCGAACGGCATCAAAGTATTGCCCCATTTCGTCGACTAAATCGTCATTGGCCAGTCTGGGAACCCAACTCCTCGACCGGTCGGAATGAGACTTTGGCAGAGTGTGTCCCTTCGCTTTGTTGAATCCACTAAGCTCGCTTACGCTGCCCGTTCGCAAAGCGCGAAACGTCGAATGCTTCAAGCCCACACCCCTAGCCTTTTCTTCGGTCTCTGCCTTCATCAACACCGGAGTGAGGTCGGCAATCACGAATGTGCTAGAAACATCCCCAAACATCTTGGGGTTCTGGTTTCGCTTTTCCGTGCTCTGCAGATTTAGTTGATTCGGCACTTCTGTCCGAAGGTAATCCTGCAACGATGTCGAGCGGAGGCGGCGCTCATTGTCAAGAAGCTGAGGCTCTTCACCGCGTAATGCTCTGAGCAGATGATATGTCCAATAGCCGTGTTTAAATTTGAGGGACGGGTAGGAATACTCGCCCTTGTCACAAGAGGAAAAAACGACACAAAATTCTGCTTCTCTAAAGAACTCCTGCAGCTCTTCGGCTGACATCTTCTCCAAGACTCCTCGCGCGTTTTCGGCCAGACGCATGCCACTGTGACAACAATCGAGGAAAAACATCACCTGGCGACACTCCGAATCGGAAAAGCGGTCGAATAGCTCGCGCAATGAGACAGCTGTATCCACGATAGCTCCCCGCCGCGTGTCGTGGGCAAGCAGATAGTTTTGAGCCGTCCAAGTGTAGCCATGTCCCGCGAAAAAAAAGAAAACGGTATCCCCTTCTTTCGCGGTCTTGGCCAGCTGTGTCGTCTCGTATTCGATGGTGGTTTTTGTTGCGTGCGAATTGACAATTAGCTCGATATCGCTCTCCTCGTAACCGAGTTCGAGGAGAGCATTTTTCACCTCGGTGGCATCACGCTCCGCATAGAGAACGTCATCAAGCCCATCTTCCGAATAACTCTCAACGGCGAAGAGAAGAGCGTAGGCTTTGCCTTTGTGCTTTAACGGTAGGGTCGTAGGAGCGTTACTCATCGAGCTTTAGATTTAGCATTTAGGTTGCCGGTCAAACAGGAGCGGTAGTTTAAGAGACCAAAGCTCTTTCGAAAGGGCAATAATAAGTGATTCAGCGGCTCCATCTTCCATCTTCGTTAAGTAAGGAGAGAAACTAGCGCAAGTCCTGATCTGCGAATCGTTGAAATGAGCACGGAATGGGCCAACGTAATGACGGAGTGGCGCGACCTGCATGCCGTCTGCGGGTCTCCAGAAGAGAAAGACCATCACTTTTTCCAAGGGAAGAAGTTGCAATTCATCTCCTGTCTGGCGCAGGAAGGGGTCAAGTGGAATAGAGGTCGGAAGTCGAAAAGGTTCCGCTTGATACGGCCCCACGGCGGTTGACCGACAAACGAGTCTCCCCGATGGACGCAGATTCAGTAGTGCCTGGACGACGAGATATGAGCCGGAACCGGAAGCTCGGTCTTCTTGGAGCGCAGCGGAAAGGAGACGGAATCAGATTCCGGCTCGCTGACTTGCGATGGGGAGTGGCGGGAACAGCTGCCCCCCAATGAGGCTCTGGTAGAAATTATCCGACCAGGTCACTTCGAAGCGCCCCGACTTTGTCGGGCTGTCTACGCGGTGGACTCTGAGGGACTGGATGTAGGAAAACACTTGGCTGGGTATCCACTTCTCGTTCGGATGGTCCCGCCACGCGTAGCGGTAGGTGTAGGTCGTCGTCGTGAGCCGGTGGAGGGCCTTTTAGAGTCGGTCATAGCAGCCGCTGCAAGGAGACCAGCGGAGGAGCTTGCAGAGCTCGTAGCGACTGAACCTAATTCGCTTCGGCCAGCTGGACAGGTAGGCGATCTGGAGCAGAGCGACCATCACGTCGTCGTCTTGGGCGGCAGGAAGGCCCCACTCTTGAGTGCCGTGAACGGTCAGACTGCGGTCCAACAAACGGCCTGAGGCCTTGTCAGAGATCGTATCCGAAAGATGGAGCGTCAACTGCCCGGACGAGTAATCTCTACCACCACAGCGATGGGGAATTCAGCGAGGTTCATTTCGTCCTTGCCCCTTTTGAACGCCTCCAGATTACCACCGGAATTTGGAGCTCCACGGCCATCCCTTTTGGACAGCCTTCCTCTCCTCGCCATGTCAACCCCTCTTCTTATCTCGATTACCGATAGTCAGCGTCTTCTTTTGTTGTTTTTTACTGTTTTACAGTTTGGCATCCGGATCCGCAGTGATCCCGCCACGCTACAGTGGAATTCCTGTGCCTTTCCCCAAGCTTGCCTGCACCGTTCC
>JANQJH010000621.1 GCA_028281705.1 Verrucomicrobiales bacterium | reverse complement strand
CCCTCCTCCCGATAACCCGAACGCTTTCTGCCTCTTGGGTGGACCGCAGATGGGGTAGATTTTCGCAGATTGATCAGCGATGGTGGGAGAGCGGACGGGATTTTTAAAAGGTATTCTGCGAAGCGGGCCAGAATTCTAAAGCCTTTTGGCTAATTCTAATTGAGGTTATGGAAATTATGAACTAGGGTGGTGGATGTTACGAGTCTGCTTGGCATTCGTAGCGATGGTGTTGATGTTCTCTAGGGCTGCCTTGAAGCGAATTAGAGATCGTGGCCTATTTCTCATGTTCGGCTGTGTTGTAGTGGCGACTCCAGTTATGCTGAAGGAGCCGATTCAGAATCGTCGTCCGAATGCTGATCGTCTGATCATCGGGACGAGTTCGGGTCGTTCCGTAGAAGTGTTCCTGAATGGGACAGCTTTAGGCTCCACTCCTCTGCATTTGTCGATGGAAGACTTTAAGGAATTACGACTTCCTCCTCCGATGGATGTTTGGACTTCGCCGGAATCGTGCTGGAGTACCTGGGGTCCAGGCATAGACTGCCTTTCCATTGCGTGGCCCTATGATCGTTTCACGACGCGGTGTTTGAGTTTTCGGTCACAGGAGGGGAAAAAGTTAGCCGTATCCGGAGCTACGACGTCCAACCCGGTGACTACGGGCAAGACTCAGATCCTGTCTGTTCGTTTCAGGCCTCGATTGGAACCGCCTTTGGCAACATCCATCTCTCAAGCCGTTTCTGGTGGCTTGGAACATTACGGAACATCTTTCTCTAGGGGGTTCAGACGGTTTAGGGAGCACCTCTATTCTCGTTTTGTTCCAGACTGAATCAGGATGTTTTTTCGTGTGCCGAAGACGACTTTGGCGAGTCCAACCCGTTTCGCCGTATCGGAAAGGGGAGGTTTTTCTAGTTCGAGACAAACTCCGAGTTGCCTTCAGATTGGCCCCGTTTGACCAGCCACCTCAGAATGGATTTCGCTATTTGGATTCCAGATCGAAAGTTTCCGTTGTGGGGCAACGAGTATACACCGGGGGGACTCTACGACGGTGGCAAGATCAGCGCCGACCCTGCGAGATTCTAAAAGAAATTTCCGATTGGTCGCGATGGCAACGACTATGGGCTGTATGGACGACTGGTCTCTATTGAAAGCCTACATCGATCACGACGATGAGACAGCGTTCGCGGCTCTCGTCAAGCGCCACATTGGCTTAGTGTATGGAGCAGCGCTTCGGCAGCTCAATGACAATCAAGTGGCAGCTGAAGAGGTGGTGCAGGTCGTCTTCACCAGTTTGGCCCGCAACGGCTCCAAACTGCGGTCAGGATCGTCCCTCGCTGCTTGGCTCTATCGAGCCGCCGTTGGAAAAGCAATTGATCACATACGCCAGAATTCCGCGCGGCGCCGCCGGGAGCAGAAGCACGCCCTAGCTATGAAAATCGACCAACCAGAACACGCGGTAGAATGGGAAACAATCGCCCCTTTGTTAGAGTCGGCGATGGACACCTTGAGTGAAGTTGACCGCACGGCCATTTTAATGCGTGTCTTCGAGGAGCGGCCTCTCGCAGAAGTCGGAGCCGCATTGGGCGTGAGTGCTGATACGGCCCGCAAACGAGTTGCAGCTGCCCTGGAGCAGTTGCGCCGTTGGTTCGAACGTCGCGGCGTGCGCTGCACTTCAGGGGCTTTAGGGATAACGTTAGGTTCCTTCGCTGTCGTGACACCCGCTGAGGGCCTTCTCTCCGCAACGGTCGACGGCGCGCTTACCGCTGCTTCTCTTAGCTCGACTATCACTTCAACTACTTTATTGCTTACGACGATGCAAACGATGAAACTATCCATACCTCTAGGTCTTTTGGCGGGGGCCGCCTTGCCGCTGTCTTTGGGATACCTCGCAAGTGAACAGCCGCTTGGGAAAACTTCTGAGCCTCCATCTTCTCTGATTCTAGCAAGTCCCGAAATCTCGCTTCCTAGCGCTCAAATGAGTGAGTTGATGGCAGAATGGGAACGGATGCGCTCGGAGCACGGGCCGGATACAGGATCAATGCCAGCGCTCTATGAAATCGTTGCTGCCATTGACGAGGATTTCAAACGTCGAACCTTTCGTGCCATTCTCCTTGCAGAATGGGCTGAGATTGATCCCCAAGGCGCGCTTCGCTACTTTGGTAGTGCAGAGCGACAGGATCATGAACGAGTAGCCCAGATTCTAGCTCTCTGGCTCAAGCGAGACTCCGAGACCGCTATTGAAGCGATGAAGGCGAGTAGTAGCGAAACCGTGCACCATCGCATCGGTGGGATGTTAGATCTTGTTGCCGAGGTGGCTCCGGCGAGGCTCCGCGAGTTGGCTTCCATGGTGGACTCGAAGAACGACTGGGACACGCGGGTCCGCGATGCCTTTGCCGTGGCCGCGCGCAACGACCTTGCATCCGCACTGGAATCTGCCCAAGGGGTAGAGGGAGCGGTTCGGGGAGAGGCGTTGGCGGGTATCGCACTCGCATGGGCCGAGGAAGATGCTGACGCCGCACTGGCATGGGTCACAGCCCTTGAACCGAGTGAAGATCGAGCGGAGGCATTGCGCAACTTGTTGGTCGGTTGGGCCAAGTCTGATCCGGTGGCTGCCCTTGATCGTCTGGATCTAGCTCCTCCTGGCGGCGGCCATCGCGCCATATTCAATACGGAAACGGCGGAGCATGTCTTGAGAGCTGCAAGCCAGACGGACTTCAACGCCACCCTTGACTGGCTTGCCGACAATCCTGACGCAATCACGTCCAAAGGATACCACGGATTGACAGACGCTTTGAGGGGCCGTTTGGCAGACGACGTTCCGGGTACACTCACCCTCATGCAGGAGCACCCGGCGTCGGCAACGCTCGTCCAGGCCTTGCGAAGTGAGCTGCTCAATGGCTCCTCCGAGAGACAGGAGGAGGTTTGGGAATGGGCGGCGTCGCAGCCTGCGTCTGCATTCATCTCCCGAGTGAAGCAGGAGGTGTTCGGCGCCGCTTCTTGGCATCGGCCTGACAAAGCGGTTGAATGGATCAGCGCCTTTGTCGAGAGCAGCTCCAATTCAGAACAAGCGATATCTTACGTGGTCTCGAGCCTAGTGGACTCCAGTGCGAAACACCATCGTATGGAAGGCTTGTTAGAAGAACTGTCGGGCCCTGTTCGGGAGGAACTTCTCAGAGTCGCCTTTCGTAACGTTACCTACGAAGATGCCCATGTCTGGATGCCGAGACTCGCTGAATTGCCTCTGGCTGACCGGAATCAAGCAGTCCGTTCTCTCGCTGCCGCGCAAGCAGCCGCAGATCCTGTCGCCGCGATTTCTTGGGCTGAAGGCTACTCCGATCACGAGCGCGCCAGCGCCTACGAGGGGATCGCCGAATCTTGGGCAGCCGCAGATGGAATGGAGGCTTCCCAATGGATCGCCAGTCTTCCTGAGGGAATGTCGCGTGATCACGCGACAAGAGCACTCGTCGAGACGGTTGCCCGGGCAGAACCAGACAGCGCGTGGGCATGGGCGAAAATGGTGGCGGATCCACAACAACGTGAAGCGTCCTTTCACGCAGCTCTTCGGCATATGGGATCGAACGCTCGGGCGACCGTGACACAGTCAGAGATCGCGGAGCCTGAGAAATTGGCCTTGTTAGAATGGGTGGAGAAGAATCTCAACGAGCAATAGATCCCATGGTCAACCGATCAACCTTCCGAATTGGAATCGTCACCGCTGCCGTTCTTTTGGGATTTGGTATAGGCGTCGCTGTTAGAAATCATTGGATGACGATGCCAGCGGTGGCCCTGCAACCTAGCGGAACGAATGGCCGTACAGGCTCAGAAGATGTCCCAACTGTCCTGGCGGATCGCACGACTGAGAACGCTCGATTGTCGACAGTATTGGCCAAGATGTCGGCCGGGAAACGCGCCCTATGGATTGCTACTCGAGCCGAAGGCGCCGAACCGGAGAAACTCTGGCATCTTCTCCAATTGGCCAAGGATCAGCCCGAACTCCAAAGTGCTATTGCTGCCCGATGGGCCACGCTCGACCCACGGCATATGCACGCCAAGCTCCTGCAAACTGACGATCGCCGCTATTTTCACGAACTCTTTGACACCTGGTCGAAATCAGACTCTCGCGGGATGTTTGCCGCTGTCCTGGAAGCCCGAAACAACAAGCAGACGAAGGGTACGAGCAGCACCCATACGGCGATTGAGCATCTGATGAGAAACGCTCCCGAAGTTGGGATTGAGGCGATGGCTGCCTTTGGAATCGAACATTATCTTCCCAGCATGCGAGGCATCGAGGCTTGGGTGGCAACAGATCCCAAGGAGGCAGCTAACCAGATCGCAGGAACTTTGCCCCACACGCACGCTGGGATGAATGCGATGAAAGCAGTTGGCAAGGCGTGGGGCGCGCGCGATCCAGAGACTGCACTGGCTTTTGCAGCTTCACTCAATGATGCCATGGGCAATCAACTCGCACTTTATGCGATGCATGCGTGGGCTGGTGTCGATGCGGATGCGGCATTGGCATTCATCGATCGCCAGGCTGACTCCGTGCTGCGCATCAAACTTGGGCAAGGACTGGCGCAGGGACTGGCCGAGGAGGATCCTCATACGGCACTTCGTTGGGCTTCGGATCACCTGCAGTCGACGGTGCGAAGCGAAGCCATCGGCAACATCGTCAAGGCCGCCTCCAAGAAGAACATCCACGAAGCTGCGGCGCTCGTTTCGAACATGAACCCAGGTGGGGCCATGAATACCGCCACGAGGGAACTTCTCCAAACATGGGCGGAGAAAGGTCTCCAGAAGAACGATGCGATGTATCAGTGGATCGAATCTCTCGACGACATCCACACCCGTGATCACGCCATCGAATTCCTCGGCGGACGATTGGCTTACGCGGGTAAGCATGGGCTTGTTGCCTTTGTTAGTGGCGACTACGGACATCTCGCCAGCGAATCCATGCTTCGACAGGCCGTCGAGCTGCGCATGCGTCAAGATCCACAATCAGCCGTCCAATGGGCCAAGAGCTTGCCCGAAGATCGCTCCGCCAAGGTTTTGAACCTCGTGACGCAACGGCGTGCTTCGAACTAGCCCAACTTTCGATATTCGGAAAATCTGAAGGCAGCTTCACGGGCGATAAGATGTTGATCGAGAAGTAAGAAATAGTATAGACTGATCGGTCTAATTGAGATCTAGTGAACTAAACTCTGCGAGAGAAATCTATGCCTTGGGAAAAGTCATTTAAGGAAGAGGAAGCCATCGAGAAAGCCATGAAGCTTTTCTGGGAGAAAGGCTATGAGCCGGCTTCGATCGCCGACATCATTGAAGCGACCGGAGTCAACCGAGGAAGCCTTTACAACGCTTTCGGAGGCAAAAAAAGCTATTCGTCAAAGCCTTACTTAAATACGAATGCGATAATAACCGGAAGGTCCTCTCAGAGCTGGAGGCCCTAGATGATCCTAATCACGCCATTCAAACTCTGTTTAAGGGGTTAATTCAGGAGACGACTGAAGATGAAGAGAAAAAGGGATGTTTCCTGATTAACACTGCTTCGGAGCTCACTGCTCATCACGATGAAGAGGTGAGGTCGATTGTTATCAAAGCCCTTGGCGAAGTTGAGGCCTTCCTTCGTCGGTCGATTGAAGTTGGCCAGGCTCGAGGAGACATTCCTTCAGCAATCGATGCGCCAGCAACTGCAAAATCGTTGTTTGCCTCAATCGTTGCGATAAGAGTTCTTGGCCGCGGAGTGTTCGAGAAAGAGGCCCTTGATGTCATAGCTGAACAGGCGAAACGATTGCTTCGATAACCGGGTTGCGTGCTTGGCGGGCTCTGACCCTTTGATGAGGCGATTTTCCATGATAAAATGTTGCGTTAAGTTGCGTGTATTCAGGGAGTTACGGGAAAATTTCTTCCAATACAGAGGTATCTTCCAATACAGAGGTAGTAGCGTGATCTGAGGCCCAGTAGAGCCTCAATATCGAATTGAGGAATGATTCGCGGAAGGAGTTCTTGTTTTGAAGCCCGGGCGCTTCGTGGCGCCGAAGACAGCGGTTCCGTAAGGCTTTGTTGAGGTTTCCTTGAAACGTGGGTCGGGGGCTGCTCCCAGCCGTTTTTGCCGGGTATTTGCACCAAGAGCATTTTC
>JANQJH010000618.1 GCA_028281705.1 Verrucomicrobiales bacterium | reverse complement strand
GCCGAAACGCAAAAGACCTCACTTGGAGGAAAAGGACTTCACCGGCGGCGCCATCCACGCCCTGGGAACCTATCAGGGTTCCACGGGAGATTCCAAAATCGACGAACGCGTGGCCGAGCTGGTCAAGGATTGGGACTGTGGCAGGCAGAGTTCCCTCATCGAGGAACTCATCATCACGGCGCTCAATATCGGACACGACGGCGCCGGACCCGGTGAACTCAAACTGCTCAATCGCAGCTTGAAAGAGATGCGCAAGGCAAACAACGTCTTCCGTCCCTACCGTGACGTGCGCAAGATCTCTGTCTTCGGCTCTGCCCGGACCGCACCCGACCAACCCGAGTACCGTGCGGCGGTGGAATTTGGAAAGAGAATGACCGCCGAGGGCTTCATGACCATCACCGGCGCCGGGGACGGAATCATGGGGGCGGCGCAAAAAGGCGCCGGGCGGGAAAACGGATTCGGCCTCAACATCCGCCTGCCCTTTGAACAGGCCGCCAATGAAACCATCGTGGGCGACAGCAAACTCGTCGATTTCAATTACTTCTTCACCCGCAAGCTCAGTTTCATGAAAGAATCCCATGCTGTTGCCCTCCTCCCAGGAGGCTTCGGCACCATGGACGAGGGATTCGAACTACTAACACTCATGCAGACGGGCAAGGCCTCGATCATGCCCGTCGTCATGCTCGACTCGCCCGGCGGAAGCTACTGGAAAACCTATCTTCAGTTCATCAAGGAACACCTCCTCCGCCTCGGCATGATCTCGGATGAAGATCTCTACTTCTTCAAGACAACCGATGACATCGACGAAGCCGTGGAAGAGATCCTGCAATTCTACAAGAACTTTCATTCCTACCGTCACGTGCGCGATCAGTTAGTCATCCGGCTGAACAATCCGCTGCAAGATGAGGCCGTCCGCACCCTCAATCGCTCCTTCCCCGATCTCCTGGCCGGGGGCGACTTCACCCAGGGCGAAGCCCTCCCTGAAGAACGGAACGAAGAGGAAATCCTTTCCCTCCCGCGCCTCATCTTCACCCCCCGCAAGAAAAGCTACGGCCGCTTCCGTGTCCTCATTGACACCATCAACACGCTGCAAACCAAAGAGGGCTGAGATCAATCCGGCCACACCGGTCCCGGAACCATCTTCGTTCTTCCTCTTTGGTATTGCAGTTGCCGGGTTCTTGTTTCGCAGAGAGCGCTGCCCGGCAAATTAGACTCGAGAGTATCCGAATAGGACGAGTAGGATTACCCTCTAACCAAGCCACACACTTTCCCTGATGCACCAGGAACTCCGGTCCCTTCAATCTTTGGGAGGCATTCACCCCGCGACTTCCATCACTGCCTGACGCGGCCGCACGGGAATGCCCCGTTCCTCGAGAAAGGTCTTGGCCTCGGCGATGGTGTGTTCGCCAAAGTGAAAGATGCTCGCGGCCAACACCGCATCCGCCTTGCCCTTGGTTAAACCGTCCGCCAGGTGCTGCAGCGTTCCCACCCCCCCACTGGCGATCACCGGAATCGACACTGCCTCACTCACCGTGCGAGTGAGTTCGAGATCATAGCCGTCCTTCGTCCCGTCGGCGTCCATGCTCGTCAGAAGGATCTCCCCCGCTCCCATGGCCTCACCGCGCTTGGCCCACTCGATGGCGTCCAGCTCTGTCGGGTTCCTTCCCCCATGGGTGTAGACCGTCCAGCTCCCCGCCTCGTTGCGCTTGGCGTCGATGGCCAGGACGATGCACTGCACGCCAAACGCCCGCGCGCCTTCGGCCATGACCTCGGGGCGACGGATGGCCGCGGTGTTCACGCTGACCTTGTCCGCCCCCGCCCGCAGCATCTTGCGCATGTCCGCCACCTCGCGGATCCCGCCACCCACCGTGAAAGGCATGTGGCATTGCCGCGCCGTCTCTTCCACCACCTCCACCATCGTCTTGCGGGCGTCCGATGACGCCGTGATGTCGAGAAAGACCAGCTCATCCGCCCCCTGACGTTCGTACTCAATAGCACACTCCACCGGATCACCCGCATCGCGCAAGTTGACGAACTGCGTCCCTTTGACCACGCGGCCACCGGTGACATCGAGACAGGGAATGATTCGTTTGGTCAGCATCGTGTGCTAGCTTGACCGCGACACGAGGAGCCGTCAAAAGGCATTTCACGAATCACCATGGCGCGCCAGAAGCAGAACAGCACCCCGGCAACCGAGTCCAACGAGGAGAAGATCTCCGATCTCAAGATCGATGCCTTCCTCGAGTTTCTCCGGGTGGAAAAGGGCGCCTCGGACCGCACCTGCCAAAACTACGCCCACGCTCTCATACGCTTTCGCCTGGAGCACCCCATCGGCTTCAAATCGTGGGAACAATGTCAGCCCGATGACTTCAGGGCCTATCTCTTCGAGATGATGAAAGCGGAACACGCCCGGAGCACCATCCGTCTCCACTTCGCCGCCCTCAGATCCTTCTACAAGTTTCTCGCCCACCGGCACGGGATCGAGCCCAATCCATTGAAGGAAGTGCAGCTCCCCAAAGTCGAAAAAAAGCTACCCGTCGTTCTCACCTTGAAACAGATCGAGGAACTCCTGGCCCTCCCCCTGAAGATCGACCAGCCCAAACAGGCCCCCGCCTGGGTCGGAGCACGGGACGCCGCCATTCTCGAACTCTTTTACAGCACTGGCATGCGCCTCGAAGAAATGTCCCAGGCCGATGTGGAAGACGTCGATACCTACCAGGAAACGTTGCGCGTCGTGGGCAAGGGCCGCAAGGAACGGCTCTGCCCCATCGGCAAGCACGCCATGGATGCACTCCAGCGCTACCGTGTGGAGGCCGGCGTGCGGGAGGGTCCCCTCTTCATCTCCAAGCTGCGGAAACGGCTCTCCCGTACCTCCCTTCACGGCGTGGTGAAGAAATACCTGCGCCACTCCGACATCCCCATCGACGTCAGCGCCCACAAACTGCGCCACTCTTTCGCCACCCACTTGTTAGACAACGGCGCCGATCTGCGTAGCGTGCAGGCTCTCCTGGGTCACTCCAGTCTCTCCACCACACAGATCTACACCCATGTCACCGTCGAACGCCTCAAACAAGCCTACAACGACGCCCATCCCCGGGCCTAAAAAACTTAAACGCAAACTTACACTTAAACTAAAACACTGACCTGTTAGTTTACGTTGAAGTTTTTGCTTCGCAAGCGACGCCCTACCCCTGCAGGGCCCTCAGTTTCTCCAGCGCCTTGCCGCTATCGATCAATTCACCGGCCAGCGCGATCCCGCTCTGAAGATCGGCCGCTTTCCCCGTGATCGCCAGCCCCGCCGCCGCATTGGCCAGCGTCATGCTACGTTTGGCATCGCGAATCTCGCCGGAGAGAATCCCTTCGAGGATGGCCGCATTCGCCGCCGCATCGCCGCCCTGCAATTCTTCCACGCTCGCCACTTCGATCCCCAGTTCTTCCGAAGTCACCGTCCACGAGTCGTTGGCCTCCCCATCGCGGCACCGGTGGATCGCCGTGGGACCCATGATCGAAATCTCGTCGACGCCGCGCCCATCCGCCGTCTTGCCATGCACCGCCCAGGCTTCTTGACGGCCCAACTTCTTCAGAATATCGGCATACACCGGAGGCAGTTTTTCATCGAAAACCCCGATCATCTGATAGGCCGGACTCACCGGATTGAGCAGCGGACCCAACAGGTTGAAAATCGTTTTCTGGCCGCGCTCCGCCAGGATCTTCCGCACAGGAACGACCGCCTTGAACGCCGGATGATAGCGCGGGGCGAAGAGAAAGCCCACGCCATGTTTCTTGACGACCTCGGCAAACTCACCGGGCCCCAGATCGATCGGGACCCCAAGCGCCTCGAGCACGTCCGCCCCGCCACTCTTCGAGGTGATGCCCCGGTTGCCATGCTTCACCACGGCGAGACCGCCCGCCGCCAAAATGAAGATACTCGTCGTCGAGATGTTGAAGAGGTCGAGCTTGTCCCCCCCGGTCCCGCAGACATCGATCATGGGCCCGGACACATCGGCCGCCGCCAGAGGCGGGATGACGGCATGCTTGAGAAAGGCGTCGACAAAGAGGGCAATCTCAGCCGCCGTTTCGCCCCGCTCGTGGAGAGCCTTGAGGAAGGCCACCTTGTCATCCACGGAATCCGACTCGCGCAAGAGGGACGCGGTGGCCTCGCTGACCTGTTCCGGACCAAGCTGGGCGCCCGCCTGAAGGGAATCGATGAGTGCTTGCATGGGCGGACTGAACCACGGAAATCCCATCCCGCGAGTCTCGATTCCAACCCAAGAGAGACTTTCCCGGGCTCTGAATGTGACAAAAGCAACGAAATCGTCACTCCGATTTGCCGAATCCGAAATTTCCCCGTTACATTGGTGTCACAATCGACCCATGACCATGATTTCCGTTATTTTGATTATTTCCATGATGGGCGCCTTCTTCCTCGTGGAAGCCTACACTTAGCAGTCGCACCATCTGAGGCGTCTTGCCGGTTGACTGGACATGGGATCCCGGGTCTGCTGGGCCCCCGATGACGGCGCTCGAAACGGTTGGTGTGATTGCAGGCAATGGCGTGTACCCACGGACGTTTGTGGAGGCCGCACGCCAAGCAGGCGTCAAGCGATTGGTCGTGGCCGCCTTCAAGGGGGAGACCGCCCCGGATCTGGAATCGCAAGTCGACGCCTGGACTTGGCTACGGGTGGGCCAGCTCAACAAGATGATCAAGTTCTTCAACCGCGAGGGCGTGCGCCACGCCGTCATGGCGGGACAAATCGCCCCGAAGAACCTCTTCGACCTGCGCCCCGACCTCCGCGTCCTCACGATGCTGGGAAAACTAAAGCGAAAGAATGCGGAGACGATTTTCGGAGGGATCGCCGATGAACTGGCCAAGGACGGGATCGATCTCCTTCCAGCGACCACTTATTTGGAGGACTTCCTGCCGGGGGAAGGCCTGGTTTGCGGCCCGCCCCTGGATGAGCGCACACTCGAAGACGCGGCCTACGGTTTCCACATCGCCAAGGAAATGAGCCGGCTCGACATCGGCCAAACGGTGGTGGTGAAAGACGGCACGGTCCTGGCCGTGGAGGCCTTTGAGGGCACCAACGCCGCCATCAAACGCGGTGGCGAACTCGGCAAGGGCAAGGCGCTCGTAGCCAAGGTCTCCAAGCCCAACCAGGATTTCCGTTTTGACGTGCCGGTCATCGGTTCCCAAACCATCGAGACCGCACACGCCGCGGGGATCTCTACCATTGTCATTGAGGCGGAACGTACCCTGCTCTTGGAGCGCGAGATCGTCGCCGCCGCCTGTGCCAAGCGAGGCATCAGTGTCCTCGCCACCGGAGGATCAGAACCATCATGAGCAGTCATCTTCGAATCGGAGTCGCCGGCGTGGGAGCCATCGGGCAGAACCACGCGCGCGTCCTCTCGGAAATACCCCAGGCGGATCTCACCGTCATCTATGACACCGACGAGGGGCGCGCTGCCGAAATCGCCGCGCGCTACGGCGCCCAAGTGGCCACGGACCTGGAGAGCTTCGCCTCGCTCGTCGACGCCGCCACCGTGGCCACGCCGACCGTGACGCACGCCGAGATTGGCCAGAGCCTCATTCAAGCGGGCAAGCACATTCTCATCGAAAAACCGATCACGACGACCGTGGAAGATGCACGCTTGTTAGTTGATCGCGCCCGTGAGCGGCAACGCATCCTGCAAGTCGGCCATATCGAGCGTTTCAATCCCGTGATGGACAAATTGGAGGAGCAACTCTCCAATCCCCGGTTCATCGAGATCCACCGCCTCTCTCCCTTTCCCCAGCGCAGCATGGATATCGGCGTGGTCCTCGATGTCATGATTCACGATCTGGAAATCCTCCTCCACCTCGTCAAGGCTCCCCTGGAAAAGGTCGAAGCCGTCGGTGTGCCCGTCCTCACACACCGCGAGGACATCGCCAACGCTCGATTGGTTTTTACCAACGACTGCGTGGCCAACGTGACCGCGAGCCGCGTCAGTCCTGACAAACTACGAAAAATCCGCGTCTTTCAGGAAGACTGTTATGTCTCTCTCGACTACCAAGCTCAGGAGGGCGTGCTCTACCGCAAGGACGGCCTCCAGATCGTCTCCGAACCGGTGCAAGTGGAGAAAGATGAGCCTTTGAAACTGGAACTCGCTTCCTTCGTCGAGTGCGCCCTCGAGGGCGCTCAGCCCAAAGTCTCCGGCCAGCAAGGAGCCGCTGCTCTCGATATCGCGCTCGAGATCACTCGACTCATTGAAGAGGGCCAGGCAAAGAGTTAGACGCATGAGTCGTGCCCGTTGCTACCTCGTAGCCGGTGAACACAGTGGCGATGTCCACGGAGCCGCGCTCATGGAAAGCCTGCAGAAAGAGGCGCGGGGCGAGATCCAGTTCGCCGGCCTTGGCGGCCCCGACATGCGCCGCGCCGGCGGGGATGCCATGGTCGACTGGATCGGCGAAGCCGCCGTCGTCGGTCTCTGGGAGGTGCTGAAGAAGTACCGTTACTTCAAGGTGCGATTTCGGGAAACTCTCGCCGCCGTGGCCGACTACGCCCCGGATGTGGTCGTCTTGATCGACTACCCGGGCTTCAACCTCCGTCTCGCGCGCGCCCTCCGCCGGGCGAACTATCAAGGCAAAATCGCCTACTACATCAGCCCCCAAGTCTGGGCCTGGAACCGGAAACGCATTCCCGTGATGGCCACGCTCTTGGATCTGATGATCTGCATTTTTCCCTTCGAGAAGGCTCTCTACGAAGACTCCGGTCTGCCGACGGTCTTTCCCGGACACCCTCTGGTGGATGAACTCGGCGCCGTGCCATCCGTGACGCGTGAGGACAATTTGTTAGGTCTCTTTCCCGGGAGTCGCGAGCGCGAGGTGCGCAAACTCTTCCCCCTCATGTTGGAGGCCCTGGCCCTCCTGCGGCAGACTCATCCTCAGCTCCGCGCCACGGCGGCCGCCGCCAACGAAGAACTGGCCCAATCCATGCGCGTCCTCTGCACCGAAGCAGCGCTGGACGACGTCGAGATCGAGACCGGCGGGGCCCACCAGTTGATGCAACGCGCCACTCTTGGCGTGGTCGCCTCCGGTACGGCCACCCTGGAGGCCGCCTGGTTCGGGCTCCCCTATTGCTTGGTTTATCAGGTGGCCTGGCCGACCTATCTCATCGGGAAGGCCCTGGTGAAAATCGATTTTCTCGGCATCGTCAACATCCTTGCCGGTCGCGAAGTGGTGAAGGAATTGATCCAGGGTGAGGCCGAGCCTGAGGCACTCGCCTCCTTGCTGCGCCGGCTCCTCGATCATCCGGAGATCCGGAGTTCCCTTCAAGCCGAACTCCACGAAGTGACTCAACAGTTAGGGAACGCCGGCACGCATGAACGAGCAGCCCGCGCCATCCTGCCATTGCTCGAGGCCGGCGAAAGCCCGAAAACAATCGGAGCGTCGTCATGATCCCCCGCGACGACGACTCTCAACGGTGGAAACTAACGATCGCCTACGACGGTCAACCGTATGAAGGCTGGCAGAGTCAGCCCTCCGGGAATACCATCCAAGACCTCCTCGAAAACGCGCTCGCCCAATTCAATGGGTTGCCCCAAGGAACGCGAATCCACGGATCTGGCAGGACCGATGCCGGCGTCCACGCCGATGGGCAAGTGGCCCATTTCGATGCCCCCAAGCACCTCACACTCGATGAGAATGCCTGGCCTCGGGCCTTGAACGCCCGGCTTCCCGCAAGCATTCGCGTCCTCCGCGCCGAGATCGTTCCCGGGGATTTTCACGCCCGTTTCTCCGCCGTCGCGAAGACCTACATCTACAAGGTCTACATCGGAAATATACTACTTCCCATGCTGGCCGGCCGCTTCCATCACGTGCCCTTCCCCATCGATATTGACGCCCTGCTCAGATCAGCAAATATCCTGCAAGGCAGGCATGATTTTCACGCCTTCGCCGCCAATCGAGGGCCGGGTTGCCCTCCGCCCCGCACCACCATTCGAACCCTGAGCGACATCACCCTCCTCCGGCCGCAGGCCGATCAAGTATTTTTGCGATTCACCGCTGATGGATTTCTCTATCGTATGGTACGCCTGTTGGTCGGAACCATGCTCCAGTTTGCTCAAGGAAAGCTCGTAGAAGACGATTTGAAACGATTCTTCGAGGGACCTTCGACCTTGAAAACATCCGCTTGCGCCCCCGCTGACGGACTTTATCTTACCGAGGTCGTCTACCCCCTCAATCCGACTGACCCCAGCTTTCCCCATATTGCGCGAAGGTGTTGATGTTCTTGAAGTCCGTATGAAAAACATGGATAATATCAAATTTCGATTGCGAAATTATACTTCATTTTTATGATATTGCCGTCATGTCAGCCGTATTCAGCAATGTCCAAGTGAGGGAGAATCACAGCGATAGTATCGACGGGTGGCCGTTACTTTACAAAGAGTTCGAGCTGAATGCAGACCTGGAATTTTCACCACGCGAACAACCGGAAATATTCGTCGTTCTCAGTGGAACCTTCCTTCACGAATACGAGGAGAACGTCCAGTCCATGCGCGCCGGTTCGGTGATCGTCAGCCAGCCAGGCCAGACCCACTTCGCCCGGCAACCCACGGATGTGAGAATGATCCGTCTTCGCTATCTGCCCGAATGGATGGTGAACGACATCCACATGATTCTCGATAGCCCTGATCTGCTCAGCCTGTTCTTTGCCAAAATCCTCTTCGACTATCCCAACGAGTCGCCAGTCAACGTCATCTCCCTCAAGCGTGAGCCTCTCGAATACGTCTCCTCGGACCTCGCCGTTTTGAAGGACCAATTGCAGCAAGAGCAGATTGACGAAACCCTGACGCGCCTCACGCTGTTAAAGATCTTCCTTCATATCAGTGAGGAGTTCGGTTTTCACTGGCGACGCCGCAACCGGATTGCCCTGCGCCACGAAATCCTGCACGCCATGCGGGCCATTGAGGGCGGCATCAATTTCAGCGGCGCCGTGCGCCTCTCCACCCTCGAACCTCTCATGGGAATGTCGCTCGACCATCTTGGACGACTGTTCAAGAAGGCCACCGGGACGACCCTGGTCGACTACACCCAACGCCGCCGGGTCCAGCACACGGCGCGCCAGTTACTCTTCACGGATAAGACGGCCACCGCCATCGCCCAGGATTTGCACTTCACCGATTCGGCGCATTTCACCAAGAGTTTCCAGCGCTACTTCGGACGCAGCCCCAACGAATACCGGTCTCACTTCGCCTTCAACGCCGCGTGGCTCCGCCTCTAGTGTCATCTAGCGGTTCTGCTATTCAACGATTCTCGCGTCCCAACGTGATACCGGCATCTCACCGGTCCCCTTTCTGATCGCGTGATCCCTGCTCGACAGGCGAGACGTCCATTTCACCGCCGCAACGCCGGCGCCTGCGCTTCCCTTGGGCTGATCACTTCCTCATCCCTCTTGGGCTCTTTCACGCGGTCGATGATCGCTTGCTCGAGTTCATCATCCGGCAATCCCAAGGCCCACTCGACGACGACGCCCGGCCCCTCATGCGACCACTGCTCGCCTAACCAGGCGGCGGTGCGATCCATCAGTGATTCCCGGTCTTCCGTCGAAGGCAGGCGCTCCAGCAAGCGCGGCAAGAGACTCGCCGCTTCGCGCCGCTCGAGACGATCCCACTGCGCTGTGACGGCCCCCAGATCCGAGACCGGCATGGCTCCGGCAAGCGTCACCTCGAGCCGCTCCCCGTGCAAATCCTCCAACTCGACGATCCTCTCCTCGATGATCGACGATTCCGCGTAGGCATCCAAGGCTTCAAACGCCTTCTCCGGCTGGGAGGATGCCCAATGGGTCATCGCTCGCCGGAAAGCCACGAGACTCATGGAGGAATCCGCCAAGCCAAACGGAACCCCTTCCGTCGTGAGATAGCGCGCCACCTCGGCCGGGCTCTTCTCCACCAACTCGCTCAGGACCACCGCCGCCAAGCCGACACGCCTTCCCTCGTCCCCATCCGCCGCCGGGAGCCAGTAGATGATCGACCAGAGTTCTGAAGCGGGAAGCCCTTCGAGAGCCTCCGCGAGTTTCTCCCCCCCCGCGTCTTCACCTCGCAGGTTTATCTCCAACGTCTGGCGTAGCGCGCCGGCAGGCATGGCGGTCCAAGACCGCTCTGAAGGCACCACTGAGGGAGCCTCCTCCTGGTCCCGGTCAACGGCAACGCGATCACACCCCGCAACGCACAAGAGCAGGGCAGCCAATCCAGAGAGGGCTTGCCCATGGCGTTTCAAAAGTCTTTCCACTCCCAAGCCTAACGCATCACATGAGGCTTTCGCAACCAGCATTCGACGAATCAGGCTTTCAAAGAAGCGATATCCCAATCTTCCAGAGCCGTGAACTTCGATAGGTTGAGCTGCGACGCAAGACCAAACGGCGCTTGGGTCACCGATCTCGTCGAAAGCCGTCCCTCCCGGATGTTCAAGGTAGCGTAGCCACGGCTCCCCCAGGCATAGAGATCTCCATGATCCCGGACCACCGCCCGCTGCAACTCCTCGGGATAGGCCGCCAGCCCCTTGAAATAGTGATGCCCGTTGCGTTCGACGTGCCCGATGCCCAACGAGGCCATGACGCTCAAATCCTGTAAGAGTGCCAGCGGACCCACATTCGCCAAATCTTCACCGCTCAAAATCCAAGACTGATCGGGATGCGTCTCGCGCCGCCGGGCGAGCCAGGCCGCATTGACCAATCCCTTGATCACCCCCTTGCAATTCTTGTGACTCGTCCCCGAGTACCCGAGGGCGACCGCGCGAGGCAAGGAATCCATGGTCCCGTCTGATTCATCGATGATCAACGATGGACGCTGATTCCAAAGGGCCAGCGCCTCCCCGACCTCGCCACTGAGTGCCACCTCCCGATGAAGAGGTTGCTCAACGAAGAGCAACTGTCGCATCATGCGATCGATCAAGGGCTCCTCCATATGCCTCTCCCAGTGTGAAACAAAGGCCTCCACCGTTCGGTAGTTCTCATTGCCATCCAAGGTGAAATGGTAATCATCGCCTAACAATTCCTCAAAAAGCCCCGCCAGGCGCCTCAAACGCTCCCCATCCAACTCGAGATCTCCGCAGAGCTTGATCTTGAAGTAGCGGCAGCCGTAGACGCGGACACAGTCCCGCAAGGCATGCGGCAATCCATCGTGGAGAGCCTCACCCTCGGGGATCTCATCCACTGTGAGAGGATCCCCCAGACCGATGGTATGCCGAACCGCGACTTCCCGCAAGGGCGCCAGAGGAATGGCCGCCGCCGGTGTCATGCCCGCGAGTTCCGGCCGAATCTCCCCCAGTTCGATGCCAAATACGTTCTCCCGCAGGAGAGCCCCAAAGGGCCGCTGCCAGTGGCGACAGAGTGCATCGATCACCGCCCGCTCTACCATGCTCACTCCCAGATTGGCTAACAAGGGAGCCAGGGATTCCTCCTCCGCCCACGCCTCCTGGGCCGCGCAGAGCCGCTTCCAGAAGGCAAAGAACGGCCGTTCACGATCCCCAAGCCCTCTCGCCACCTCTCCCGCGTGCGTCACCACCCGGATCAGATCCGGAACATCCTCTTCAAAGGTGGTTTCCGGATTCTTGGTGAACCATTTCGGAGGCAAATGCTCGGCGGCAAGCCCCTTGACCACGCCGCCGCCGATCCGCACCTGTAGCTCGACGAAGAGATGGGGCAAGGCCGTCAGACTCGCGATCCCATACTTGAACGGGAAGCGGGTGTAGAGATTGTGCACGTAGAAGCGCGCGTTCTCAACCGTGATGGGATGCCTCGTCATCACCACGGCACCTTGTTAGGCTCGCCCGAGATAACGATCCCGGCCCGCAACCAAGGCGGCCAGTTTCCGGTCCGCCACCGAACGCTTGAGCATCCAGAATCCGCAGTCTGGATGAACGTAGCGAATGCGATCAGGCCCCACCGCGGACGCGGCGCCTTCAATCGCCAGGGCAATCTCATCCGCCGTCTCCACATGATTCACTTTGATGTCGACCACCCCCAAACCCAATCCAATCCGGGAATCGATCGCCTTGAGTGCCTGCAGATCACTCGCGGGCCGATGAGCCAGCTCGAGAACGAGGTGATCCGTGCGCAGACTGTTGAGAAAGGCGGTCAGGGCCTCCCAGGTCCCGGACTGGATCGATTGGCCACCGTAATTGCCAAAGCAGAAATGAACGGCCGATTCCTGCGTGACGGCATCCAGCACGACGTTCATCGCACGCGCCGCCAGGGGACCGTGTTCCGGACTCCCCGGAATATTCGCTTCATCCAACTGCACACAGGCACAGGGCAAATCGCGCACCTGATCCGCCAGCACCTCGGCGATGGCCATGGTCAGCGCTTCAAAGTCATGGTAGTGCTCATCGAGAAGCGTTCGCGCCAGCATGTAGGGGCTTGTTAGTGTAAACTTGAAAGGGCCGCCCGCCACCCTTGCCGCTCTCTGGCAATCAGCCAGCAGATTCAGATTCCCCTCGCCCAGCGGTCCCGTGACCACGCCCGCCGGCTTGGCTCTCCAACCGAACTCGGTGCGGGCCCGAAACCGCGCCTCCACCGATCGGCCAATCTCAGAACTCACGCCTCCCAGGGGACGGACGAAGTAGTCGATCATTCCGTTGGTATCCGGGTGATTGATATCAAAACGATAGAGTTC
>JANQJH010000585.1 GCA_028281705.1 Verrucomicrobiales bacterium | reverse complement strand
TACCGTCCTTCGCAGGCTCGCTTTCTCTGGGGAAGGATGCCGGGAAGTTAGGCGATTGATCAGTTGTAGGGGAAGGGTCTGCGGGTGAAATTTCCGGGGTTTTTGCGTGCCTTTTGCCGGCCGTCCTGCCAAACTGCGGGGGAGCGGGAAATTTTCTCATTTTTGTCGAGGGAGCGATGTGAGGCTGGATAGCGCATTTGTGGGGCTGCTGATTTGGAGGGAATGTTAACTCGCTCCCGCCCAAGGTGTCCTGAATGGGGATTTAATTTTTCTTGTTAGCATTCCCCTTGGAATTGCGCTCTAGGGATTTCCGGGAGGGAAAATCGAATTAGTGTAACTATTTGGCTAAGAGCGAGTTGTTGTTAACTGTCGAGGTGTGACAGTCGGATTATTTCGCAATGGCTTGACATCATTCGGCGTGCGTCATACGATGTGGGGATGGAGACCTCACTCGCAGAGCTCCTCAGAGAGAAGGGTAGTGAAGTATATCACATTGAGCCCGAAGCGACTGTTGAGAAAGCCGCCCAGGAGATGAGAAGAGCGCACATTGGCGCGCTCCTTGTCATGACCTCCGGGAAACTGGTCGGCATCCTCACGGAGCGCGATGTCCTCAATCACGTCGTTGCCGAGGGGGCCAGTGCCGAATCGGTAAGGGTGGGCGATATCATGACGGCCGACGTGGTTGTCATCGGCCCCAATCGAACGGTTCGGGATGCGATGCAAGTCGTGACGGAGAAGAAGCTGCGGCATTTGCCCGTTGTTAAGGAAGGACGCATCCTCGGGATGCTCTCCGGTGGTGACTTGACCCGCTCGATTGTCGCTGAGGAGGAAGGATTCATCAATACCCTGTACGACTACATTCAGGGGACCTATCCGGGCTAACTGAAACCGGGCGTAGTGCTAGTCTCGTCTCGTTCGTCTAAGTGGCGGAGCGGTTGCCGTTCAGGGATTCCGTTGCGGCCTGTTGTCCATGCCTGTCTAGCGATCCGATCTGGGTGAAGTAGCTCACGTTTTCCAGTTCGATCGCCAGATTGACGTTGTGTACCGTGACCTCTTTGGGCGCCTGGACGACGAGGGGAACGAAATTCAAGATTCCGGTGATGCCGGCTCTGACGAGGTGGTCCACGACCTTTTGGGCGGATGAAGGAGGCACGGTAATGATGGCGATCCGAATGTCGTACTTCTTCACATAGGCCAAGAGATCCTCCATGGGGTAGACTTTCTGGCGGATGGAACGCAGCCGTTTGGCGGAAACGACATCGAAGGCCGCGACCACTTCGAAACCGGCTTCGGCGAAGCCCCGGTAGGAGAGGAGGGCGGACCCCAGATTCCCCACGCCGACGAGGATCACGGGCTGGAGGGTGTTTGTTCCCAAGAGGTCCGAAATCATCTCGGCGAGTTTGGCCACGTCATAGCCGAGGCCTCGCGTGCCCACATGGCCGAAATAGGTGAGGTCCTTGCGTAGCTGACTGGATTTCACGCCCGCCGCTGCAGCCAAAGCCTTGCTCGAGACGTGCCGCCTACGCAATTGCTTGAGGCACCTGAGATAGATGGACAGGCGGTAAATGGTCTT
The DNA here is from genome assembly GCA_028281705.1 of Verrucomicrobiales bacterium. Classification (GTDB taxonomy): domain Bacteria; phylum Verrucomicrobiota; class Verrucomicrobiia; order Verrucomicrobiales; family DEV007; genus JAACDM01. Next base: position 12,053 of record JANQJH010000585.1, on the reverse strand, counting down.
GCGCGGTATGGCTTGACGGGTCGTCATTCGAATCCTCGAGGATGTACATCATTCCGGTCGAAACCGTCGTTTCCCATGACCACCGTCTAGTTATGGTAGGCGCAACAGAGTCCGACGGCAGATCACGACGTCCGGTGCTTCTGATAAACATAGCAAGGCCGGCTGCCAGTGTAAAGCCTGGTGAAGCGTTCCTCGAGCCGCGGGATACTTTCATCCGAAAGCTCGTGTCCTCCGCCGCTTCTTATTGACTGCACCTCCGCCGGGTTCTGAACGCCTTCGTGCGGCGTCTCCCCCAAACGCCCTCACTTCTCCCAATAACCTAGGCTTGGTTGAGTCGTTCGCATGAGTCGCGGAGTGTCGCCTCGAGATCATTCATTTGGGTACTCGAGACCGGCTGGCCAAGAAGAAACCGCTCCGGGGCGTTGGATGAGATGCCACTGTCGCCTATGGATAAGCCTCTGAGCTTGTCAATATGTAAGAGATACTGTAAGAGGTCACCTGAGTTTTCGACATGAAATCGATCAACTTTCATTGGAGGCTGCCTCACGGCGGCGAGCGTGACCGCTATACGCGAGCTCAGGGAGTGAGTGCGGCCGCAAGCGCCAGGCCCGAGATCGATAGGCAGTCGAGCTTCTGCATTGAGGCCGAGAAATGCGGGATGAAGGGGTTGTTGGTCGGTATCAGTTATGCCAAACCGGACCCGGTATTGCTGGCCTCGGCTCTGGGAATGTTGAGCCGCAAGATCGAGTTCATCATCGCCTGTCGATCGGGATTGATTTCACCAACGGCTCCTTTGTCGGTGTGAATCCTAGCAGTTTGGCGGATCCTCTGTCAGTAAGAGTTGCCGGGCTTCCGGTCCCAGATGAAGATTGCCCAAAGAGCCTTGGAAAGGGTTGGTCTGGCCGATGAGCTGCCGAAGCTATCGACGCCGGCGTCGGCGCTTTCAGGAGGACAGGCGCAGCGCCTGGCGATCGCGCGAGCGATCGCACTGAATCCGAGAGTGCTCTTGATGGACGAGCCGACTTCAGTGTTTGATCCTCCGGCGAGGCCTGCCGTGCGCTCGAGCTCCTGGGAGTTCCCGCGATTGATCACCAGGCGAGAGACTTGACGCAGCCCTTGGTTGAGGAATCGCAGGTGGTCTATTGCATGACGGGCGATCAGTGTGAACTGGCCGCAAGGCGATTTCCCAAGGTAGCCAGCAAGATGCAGCGGCTCGATCCGCTGCGAGACATTGACGACCCCAAAGGCGGCGGCCAATCAAGATTCAACGAGGTGTCCCGCCACATTCGGGATGTCCTTCGCTGGCGCCTGGAGTGTCAGCTGGCCTTTCCCCGGTGCGGAGCCACGACGTGATGACGGCGATCCGGCCGTCCGCCGGGTTGCGCCGAAATTACTTTTCCGAGGAATCGGAGCGCCGCAGCTTGGCCCACAAACGGCGGAGGATGCTCCGCTTTCGCCGTTGCGGCTTGTTCATGGCTTTCCAGAGTTGGGTGGAGTCGATCATGGTGGGCTGGGCTGAATAGATTTGGGGGGAACGTCTTTCTTCCGGAGAAAGAGCGTCGGGGGTGGGCACCTATAGCATGGACTGCCCATGGGAGCGACGAACAATCCCGCGATTTTCCGAACCGAGGCTTTGCCGCCTGGAGCCGGGGATCACGGGCCGAGCTGGGTGCTCGGATTGCGCGTTCGCGCCTGAGGAAGTGCTAATCCTTTCGCTTTCCGAACAATCTGCGCTAGGCTACGGTCTGAGCAGCGATGAGGAAACGTGTCCTTCTTTTTTGTCTTTTCGTAGTGGTGGCCATGACGTCCCTCAGGGTCGTGGTGGAGCGAGCGGCAGAGAGAAATCGACGTCACCGTGCGTTCACGAGTGATTACCAGGTGGCTGAACTGCCTCCGCCTCCCAATCCGCCGCCGTGGATCGAGGAGCCGAATGTGGATGGCGGAAGGCTTTCCTCACCGCGTGATCTCCCTCAGCGGACCAGGCGGTGGGACGAAGTCCTTCCAGGGGAGATGCCCATGCCAACGGACCCGGGCGTCAGCCAGGGAGATTTGGAGAAGGCGGAGGGGGAGGATGACGCGATCGCTTCGCTGCTAGCGGAGGAGCGTCGGCAGAGGACGTTGGAGACACCGTCGCCAATCGTTCCGGAGCCAGAGCCCGTGCCGGCGCCCGTGCCCGTTTTAGAGCCTGAGGCGCTTGAGGCCTTGGAAGCAGCAGTGGAAGAGGAGGAGGAAACCGTCGATGAGGCGGAGGTGGCGACATCCGCGGTCTCGGTGGTGATCAACGAGATCATGTTTCACCCCCAGCCAGAGAATGAGCGGGAACCAATCGCGAAGGAGTACATCGAGTTTTACAACGCCGGCGATGAGGCCGTCGATTTGAAAAACTATCGCGTGACCCGCGGCGTGAGCTTTACCTTCCCCGCGCTCACCCTGCGGCCGGGAGGCTATGTCGTGATTACCCCGGATGAGGCGGCTTTTCGTGCCACCTATGGCAGGTCGGCCAAGACCGTGCTGGGCAAGTGGACAGGGCGGCTGAGCAACTCTGGAGAGGAGATTCGTTTGGAGGATTCCGAGGGAGGCCTGGTCGATCGCGTGGCCTATGCCGATCAAGGTGATTGGGCCGTGCGCACGCGTTCGAGTCGGGCGGCGATGTCGCATCGATCCAGTTTTTCGGGGCGGGTGACGTACAGCAGAAGCGGCGGGTCGAACTGGTCATGGGAGTGCCGGGCGGATGGTGAGGGGGCATCGCTCGAGCTCATCTCGGCGAAGATGACGAACAATCACGGAGCCAACTGGCAGGCGAGCCAGGGGCGGGGCACGCCGGGAGGGCCGAACTCGGTCCGGGCGACGGACGTGGCGCCCCTGATCAGCAAGGTGAGACACAACCCCGTAGTGCCGCAGCCTAACCAGCGCGTGTTGATCCTGGCAGAGATCGAGGATGAAACTCCGGGTGACATTCAGGCTCAAGTGCATTGGCGGGTTTCGAGTCGCCGCAGCCAGATGCCGTTTCAGGTGGTGCCGATGAAGGCCATGGCCAGCGGTCGTTATGCCGCCGCCTTGCCGCCCCATCCCAACCGGACGGTCATCGAGTTTTACGTCAAGGCCACGGATGGTCGCGCTAGCCGGAATTGGCCTGCCGGCCCCGACGGCGACGCCAGAGCCAATGCGCTCTATCAAGTGGACTCGGAGACCAACCGCACCGCCATGGCCTTCTACCGCTTGATCATGACGGAGGAAGACAACCAGCGCTTTGGCATGAACCGGCATAGCAACGCCTTGACCAACACGACACTGATTGCGGACGATGGCAGCGGACCGGTGATTCGCTATCTTTGCGGGACCCGCGTTCGGGGAGCCGGTAGCCGGAACAACACGCCTCCGCCCATGCGGGTGAATCTGCCGCGTGACCGCCCGTGGAACGGGGCCACGCGGATGAATCTCAACAGCGTGTATCCCTGGCTGCAGTACATCGGAATGAAGATCTTTCAGGCCTCCCGTCTGCCGGCGCCGAACATGCTGCCGGTTCAAGTCCGCCGCAACGGTGTCGATACCACGCGGAAGAGCAGCAAGGACTACGGGGCATTCGTCCACGCGCAGCCGCTTGACGGCAACTTTCTCGATGAACATTACGCGCACGATGACGGTGGCAATCTCTACAAGAAAGTGCGCCCCGACAGCGATTGGGCCTGGCGGCGCGGCGCAGTCCATCAGTACCAGAACGACGGTTGGCTCAAGCAGACCAACAATGGCGAAAATGACTGGACCGATCTCGATCGCTTCCTTGGAGTGATGAATACGGCGCCTCGCCAGCCGGACTATCTCGGTCAAGTGGCTCGCGTGATGGATGTCGATCAGTGGCTGCGCTACCTCGCGGTCATGGCCTTGTTGGCGAACGGTGAGGGCGGCATCGCCAATGGCATTGATGATGACTACGCCATCTATCGAGGGATTGCGGATGGGCGTTTTCAAGCCTTGCCGCACGATCTCGATACCATCCTCGGAATCGGTGAAGCCACCTCCAATCCTCAACACACGCTCTTTGATTTTGCCGAGAGGGGCAACGAGCTGGAGCCCTTGGAGCCTCTTTTCGACCAACGTCAGATCCGGCAGCGTTATTTTACCATCATGTCAGAACTGATCGAGACCTCGTTTTCCAATCGAGAGTTCAGGGAGTTATTGGATCGCCACCTGGCTGGTTGGGTTCCGACATCGACCATCCGGCGGATGGAAGATTTCATGGCCTTGCGTACGGCCTATGCGTCGCGGGAGATTCAGCGCGCCATTGGCCGGCGTCCTCAAGCCAGGCCGGCGCCCACGTCTCTGGCCTCGCAAAAAGCGACGGCGACAGCCGGCACCGTGGTGCTCAACGAGATTCTGGCGCAGAATGTGACGGCCCACGAGCATGGTGGAAACTTTCCCGATGTGATCGAGTTGTACAACCCGGACGGCAAAGCGGTTTCCCTCGCGGGCATGAGCCTCACGGATAACGCAGAGAAGCCGGGCAAGTACATTTTCCCGGAAGGCGCCTCGATTGCTGCCAAGGGCTATCTCTTGGTCTATGCGGATGCCTTGACCGTGGAGGGCGAGTATCACTCCGGATTTTCTCTCAAGAGGGAGGGCGAGACCCTCAGCCTCTTTGGCCCGCCGTCTTCCAGTAACGATGGGAATGGCAAACGGAAGCTGTTGGATTCCATCACGTTTGGGCCGCAACTGGCAGATCACTCGATTGGCCGTGGTGGTCCTCGCAATGATGTTTGGGCCCTGACCGTGCCGACCCTGGGAGAGGCCAATCAGTCGGTGGGCTTGGGCAACGTGAGATCGGTTCGCATCAATGAGTGGCTCGCCAGCCCCGAGGCCCGATTTTCCGATGACTACATCGAACTCATCAATGTGGGTGACCGGCCGGTTTCTCTTGGCGGCGTGGCCGTGACGACCAACTATGTCACGGCCCCGGATGAGCATTGTCTGCCCGCGCTGAGTTACATTGCGCCCAAGGGTTTTCTCCTTCTGGAGTCATTGGGCAAGCGATCGGTCCAGCGTCACGCTTGCGATTTACCCTTCCGTTTGCCGTCGCATCACGGCTGGATCCGGCTCGTGGGCACCAATGGGACGGATATCGACAAGGTACACTATGTTTGTCAGCGTCCGGATATCGCTCAGGGCCGCCTTCCCAACGGCGGGGAGACGATCGCCTACCTGACGGTGCCGACTCCGGGACTGGCCAACGGAGCGGCTCGGGAGACACCGTCCACCGTGCGTGGCTTGTTGTTAGGGCTCCGCGTGTCCGAGATCATGTACCATCCGGTAAACGGAGAGCTGGAGTACATCGAGTTGACCAACATCTTATCGGAACCGCTGAACTTGGAAGGGGTGCAATTTACCGGGGGCATCGACTATGTATTCCGCGAGTCCGAGGTGTTGGAGCCGGGGGAATGCCTTGTCCTGGTGCAGAACCGGGAGGCTTTTGTCGCCGAGTACGGGGAGGACATCAGGATCGCGGGCGAGTATGAGGGCAAGCTCTCCAACGGCGGGGAAACGTTGGAGCTGAGTCTGCCGAAACCGGCCAACATGGCGATCCAACGATTCGAGTACGATGACAAGTGGTACGCCACGACCGATGGGCGCGGGACATCCTTGACGGTGGTCGATCTGCGGACGGATGTGAAGCGCTGGGAGGATCTGACCAACTGGCGTCCGAGTCCAGGGAAGGGAGGGACGCCGGGATCGCTTTGAGGGGCGACCGTGAGTGTTGATCGGGGTGCAGGAGAATGGCAGGAGGAGGTCGTAGCGGAAGCGGTAAGCTTCCTTTGGTTTGGGGTAGGAGGATAGTTAGGAGAAAGTCGTAGTGGAGGCGGTGACGCTTCCTAACGGAGAGCTGACTTGTTTGAGTTTAAGTTTGGGTTTAAGTGTAAGTTTAAGTTTTTTTCACGGGCAGGGGTTGGGATGCCGAGCATGGATTTTGTTGAGGCGGGTTAGGGTGTCGGCCGAAAGGGTGACGTTGAGCGTGGCGAGGTTCTGTCGGAGTTGGTCGGCTGTCGATGCCCCGACGAGGACGCTGGCGACCGTGGATTGCTGCCGGAGAAAGGCGAGGCTCAGTTCTGTGAGTGTGAGCCCGGTGGTTCGAGCGAGTTTGGCGTAGGCTTGAATGTTCTGTTCGGCGGAGCCTTTGTTGTAGCGGTCGAATTTAGGAAATCGGGCCAGCCGGGACTGGGCGGGGAGCTGACTGCCCATGTATTTGCCAGTCAGCTTGCCAAAGGCAAGGGGAGAATAGGCGAGCAACGGTATCTGTTCCCGATGAGCGATCTCCGCGAGGCCGCTTTCAAAGATCCGGTTGAGCAAATTGTAGGGGTTCTGGAGGCTGACGACGGGAGGCCAGCCAAACTTCTCTGCCAGGCTGAGGGAGCTCATCAGCCCCCAGGGTGTTTCGTTGGAGAGGCCCAGGTGGCGGATCTTGCCGGCGGCTTGGAGATCGGTGAGGGCTGCCAGTGTTTCTTCCAGGCTGGTCGATTCATCCGCAGGAGCGTCATTCTGATCGAGGCCGGGGTAGTCTCGCCGGCCGAAGTTCGTCGTGGCTCTCTCGGGCCAATGAATCTGGTAGAGATCGATGCGGTCGGTGGCGAGCCTCTTCAGACTCCCCTCCAGGGCCGCGGCGATGTTCTTCGAGTTGAGCTTGAGGTTTCCTCCGCGAATGTGTTGCAGCCCGCGATGGGGCGCCGTGACCTTGGTGGCCACGATGACGTCGTCCCGGCATCGCCGATCCTTCAGCCAGTGGCCGATAAGGCGCTCGGATTCGCCCTGCGTGCCTTCTCGGGGAGGGACGGGGTACATTTCGGCGGTATCGATCAAGTTCACCCCCGCCTCGTGCGCGAGATCGAGCTGGGCCAGGGCATCCTCGGGAGAAGTTTGTTCGCCAAAGGTCATGGTGCCCAATCCGAGCACGCTGACCTCAAGGCCGGCACGTGGGAGCGATCGGTATTCCATGGCGATCCTTCCTTAGCTCAATTTGGTCCATGGCACAGCCATAGAGTGACGTTTCTGTTCTAACGGAAAGCTCGTTAGTTGATCGGTTCGATGGTTGGTAGTATTGGGCTCTGGGGGCATCACGGGTGGCGGGCAGGAGTGTCCGCATTGCGGGTGGCGGGCTGGCGGAACTGGGCTTTGACAGCACGCGGCTCTGTCCGTTAGAAACGATGGTATGCGTTTTCCTCGTACTTCATTAGGGCCGTCGCGACTCGCTTTCGCGGGGGCTTGTGTCGTCGGCTTCTTCTTTGCGGGCTCCGTTTGGGCGCAGGAATTTCCCCGGGCGCTGCCCCAGGGGCAGCTTCCGCAAGATGTTCGGCTGGAGAAGTTGCGAACCTTGAATGACTATCATCCGTTTCAGTCGGTGGAGACGAAGCAGGCCTGGGGAAAACGGGCGGCCGAGTTACGGCGCCAGGTGCTGGTGGCCACCGGACTCTGGCCGCTTCCGACGAAGACGCCCTTGCGGGCGGTGATCCATGGATTGGTGGAGCGCGATGATTACACGGTGGAGAAGGTCTACTTCGAGTCTTTTCCCGGCCACTACGTCACGGGTAGTCTCTACCGGCCGAAGAATGTGAAGCGTGGTCAGCGCATCCCGGGGATCCTGAGTCCGCACGGGCACTGGAGCAATGGGCGCTTTCATGATCACGGCGAGGCGGAATTGAAGAAGCAGCTGGCCAATGGTGCGGAGCGCTTTCCCTCGGGACGGCATCCGCTGCAGGCCCGGTGTGTGCAGTTAGCCCGCATGGGGTGCGCAGTCTTTCACTATGACATGGTTGGGTATGCGGATAGCATTCAGCTGGATCATCGGAAGAGCACCATGGCTTCCAAGGGATTGTTTAGCGACGAGGCTGATCTCTATCAGCAGAACATGATGGGCATTCAGACCTATAATTCGATTCGCGCCCTCGATTTCATCGAAACCTTGCCCGAGGTGGATCGGGACCGGATCGGAGTCACCGGTGCGAGCGGCGGGGGAACACAGACCTTCATCTTGGGCGCGGTTGACCGGCGTCCCGATCTTCTCTTCCCTGCAGTGATGGTTTCGACGGCGATGCAGGGCGGATGCGTTTGTGAGAATGCGAGTCACCTTCGAGTGGGGGCGGGGAATATTGATTTTGCCGCACTCGCGGCGCCGCGTCCATTGGGGTTAACGGGGGCGGATGATTGGACGGTGGAGATCGAATCGAAGGGCAAGCCCGATTTGTTAGGTCTTTACCAACTGTTGGGGGCGCCGGCCAACCGGTTCGAGGTCTTCCCTTACTTGCAGTATGGGCACAACTACAACGCGGTTTCGCGGCAGGCGATGTATGGCTTTGTCAATCGGCATTTTCAGTTAGGGCGGGACGAGCCCGTTGAGGAGTGGGAGTTCGTGCCGTTGTCCCGGGAAGAGATGAGCGTGTGGGGCGATGGCCATCCGGCGCCTGCCAGCCGCGGGGCGGTGCATGAGCAGTCTCTCTTGCGATGGTGGCGACAGGATAGCGCCACGCAACTGGCGGCACTCGTTTCCCGGATGCCGAGCGATGAAGGAGCCGCCAAGAGCTTTCGGAGAATCGTGGGAGGCGGATGGAGGACGATTTTGGGCCGGTCGCTGGCCGAGGTGGGGGAGATCGACTACACGCTTTCGGCCAAGGAGGAATCGGATCAGGGCCTGGGCCTGGGGATGACCGGCCTTCTCACGGTGAGCCGCCACGGCGAGCAGGTGCCGGCTCTCTTCCTCCATCCGGGAGAGGATTGGAATGGTGAAGTCGTTCTCTGGGTGGATGCGCGAGGAAAGAGGGCCGCCTTGAATGAGGCGGGCCATGTTCGCCAGGAAATCCTCGGCCTGGTCGAAGCGGACTACTCGGTGATGCTGATCGATACACTTCTCACCGGTGAGTTCACCGAGGATGGGAAAGCGGTTGAGCAGGCGCGAACCGATGAGAAGAGCTTTCCCGGATATACCTTCGGCTACAACCGCTCGCTCTTCGCCAAGCGGGTGCACGATGTGCTTAGCGCCGTGGCCTTTGTCACGACGAATGAGAAATGGAACGTCAGGAAGTTGCACTTTGTCGCGCCAGATCCCTTGGGTGCGGTACTCGCCCTGGCGGCGCGGACGCAGTGTGGCCACGGTGCCGTCATGGGCAAGACCTTGGTCAACCTGGAGGGTGTGCGTTTGGCGGATGCCCCGACCATGGATCACCCTTGGTTCGTCCCGGGATCCGTGAAATACGGCGATGTCCCGGGACTACTCGCCCTCTGCGCCCCCGCGCCGGTTCTCGTGGTGGGGGAGACGGAGGAGTCGCTCGCTCTGGCGGTGGCGTCCTATCTAGGAACTGGAGGACGAGGCAAGCTGTCGATTCGGGACGAGATCGATGAGGAATCGGCGATGGCCTTCCTCGCGGAGTGAGAAGCCGAAGTTCTTGTATTTTTCATAGGGAATCCGCCGTGCTGCGAGGCGAATGATCGGGATTTGAACGGATTGGAGGGAACCGCTCCCGGGAAATATTGGTGGCGTCGAGTGGGAACGGCTCTACGGTCCGCAACAATTCGCCATGTATTCGGACGACGATATTTCCTATGCGCTGGAAACCACGGAGGTCTTGTTGGAACCGGATCGGCGGATTGATACTTTTGGGACGACGGTCTTCGAGTTCCATATCATCAGCGAGCTGATGGACAGTATCAATGAGGTGCGCATTCGGCGCGGCAGTGTGGAGGCGGCTCGGCCGTTGATCGTGAGCCCGCAGTCCTTGGACAATCTGAGTTTCGAGGGCTTCGGCGAGCAAGCGGAGGAATTTGCCGACTGGCTACGGCGACAGGAAGGGACGGCCGCCTTTCTGAAGTACGGCTTCAATTTCAAGCAATCCGACGTCACCGAGAGTGTGGTGCACGATCCCATCGAGGACGTGCGTGCACGTGTGTTGAGCGACGTGAACGGGGGGAACAACCCGCTTCACGCGGTGATTCAAGGTGTCGATGATACCTGGGAGATATCTCTACTCCGGTTCACCGTGGAGATGATCCAGAAATCACATGGGATCAACGTCTTCGACTTCAAGCGGCGAGGCCTGTTGTAGCTTGGAACCATGATCATCCGCATTTTCTTCGCCCTGGTCGCACTCGCCATTCTTGGGCTCGCGATTGCGAGTTCGATCTACATCTTTGAGAAGGTGGAGAAGCCCAAGGCAGTGGCGGTGCGAGAAATCAAGACGACGGCCCCTCCCAAACCCATCGATCCGGGCATCGGGGAGTTTGAAGCGGCCATCGGATTGCTCGAAAGGCGCCAGTGGATGAGCGCACGGGACAAATTCCGGCACATCATCCGGTTTTTTCCCGACTCGGAACGGTATGCACCGGCGCGTCACGTCTGTGGCGAACTCAATCTCGACATGGTGGTTTCCCCTGAAATCTCGGAGTTCAAATCGTCCTACGAGGTGAAACGCGGGGACGCGGTGCTTCGGATCGCGGCGACGCATGACACCACCTTGGAGTACCTCAAGCGGGTCAACGGGTTGATGGATTTCAAGATTTCCCCGGGAGACCAATTGATGGTGCGGACGCTCGATTTCGAGGTCAAGGTGATGGTTTCGGCCAAGAAACTGATCATGATGGAGGCGGGTGAGTTTTTCGCGGAGTTCGACCTCGAAGAGGTTCGATTGCCCAGCGGGGTTCGCCTGCCGTATGACGACGAGATCAAGAGCAAGACGGCCTGGCTCGATCGCTCGAGCGTGAGGGTGACGGAAAAAGGTTACGATGAGGCGAGAAAACAGCTGCGCCTCGGCCGGCGGGGGCTCATCATTTCCTCTCCCAGCGAGGAGGTGGCGGAATCGGGTTCGACTCCAGAGGCAGGAATTTTCATGGACCCGGTTGGGATCGAGGAGTTAAATATGCTACTGCGTGTGGGCACTCCGATCCACGTCGCCCTTTAGACTGACTCTATGAAGCGCCAATACCTCGAGTTCGAAAAGCCCATCTTTGAGCTTCAGCAGCAGCTTGATAAACTCAAGCGGCAGGCCGAGAAGGAAAAGCTGGATCTCTCGGAGGAAATGGAGGCCATCACGGAGAAGATCCGCAAAACGCGGACGGAGATTTATAAGAACCTGACCCCCTGGCAGCGGATTCAGATCGCCCGTCATTACAGCGAGCGTCCGTTCATGCTGGACTACGTGGAAAACGCTTTTGAGGACTACCTCGAGCTTCACGGTGATCGGCTGGTCGGCGATGACAATGCGATGCCGGCCGGCTTTGCCCGCATTGGGAGTCAGCGGTGCGTCGTCATTGGTCATCAGAAGGGGCGGAATACGAAGGAGAACCTCAAGCGCAACTTCGGCAGCGCGCATCCCGAGGGCTATCGCAAGGCGATGCGGGTCATGCGTCTGGCGGCCAAGTTTGATCTCCCTGTCTTCACCCTGGTAGACACGCCGGGCGCGTTTCCCGGCATCGGTGCCGAGGAGCGGAACATCGCGGAGGCCATCGCGAACAACCTGCGCGAAATGGCGATGCTGCGCACCCCGATCATCACCGTGGTCATCGGTGAAGGTGGGTCCGGGGGTGCCCTGGGGATCGGTGTGGCCGACCGCGTCCTGATGCTGGAAAACGCCTATTACTCGGTGATCAGTCCGGAAGGCTGTGCCGCCATCCTGTGGAAGGACGGCAAGCGCGCGGCCGAGGCGGCCGAGGCCCTGAAGATCACCGCCGGGGACCTGAAGGGACTGGGTGTGATTGACCGTGTCATCTCGGAGCCCGAGGGTGGGGCACATGTGGATCCTCTGAGCATGGCCTTGCGGCTGAAAGAAGTGCTCACGGAAGAGTACCAGAAGCTGAGGGCGCTTTCGATGGAGGAGTTGCTGGAGAAACGATACGAGAAGTTTCGGCGTTTTGGTGAGTTTACCTCAACCAACGGGTCGCCGGCTACAGCTTCAGAGGACCCGCCGGAGCCCGTCGCCTCGGTCGGGGGATAGGATTTGTGGATGAGCCGAATTCGACGTGGAACAGGTCTCGCCTGTGAATGATCCGCAGGACGCCGGCTTCACGTTTTGCCAGTTTGTTCG
>JANQJH010000566.1 GCA_028281705.1 Verrucomicrobiales bacterium | reverse complement strand
ACACTACCATCGTGGCCCAGAGCCACCCCCGAGTGCAGGCAAGCACCCGTCTTTCCCGTCGGGAAACTCTTGCCGCCACCCACCACGCAGACGGAAGACCAAAACCCAACACGAAAGCCACCAGCATGACGCCGAGCCAGGAGGAAGACTTCACCATGCTCGAGACCAGCGGCTCCCTGCCTTCCCGCGTGTTGTAAATCGCTTGGAACGGCGCCGTGCCATCTCGACCAAAGTAGATCACCGGACGCCCTGCCGTCCGCATCGCCGTGGGCGTATAGACCGTTCCCTTCCAATCGGTTCCCCCGTTGCCGCTGTACTTCTGCGGGTGATCCCAATGCAAGAGAGCCTCGGCACGCCCGTAGCCCATCTGTTGCCGAATGAAACCGTACCACGTCTTGCGCCGGTGATGCCAGACCACTGCATTGGGCGCAAAACCCAGGCGCCGTCTTTCAAACTGAAGTCGCCAACAAAAGTCCACGTCATCACCCGCCACGCGGTAATGCTCGGCAAAGCCACCCACGGCAGAAAAGGCTTCTCGCGTCACCGCCAGATTGCAGCCCGGAAGATGCTCCGCCTCAAAGTCATCCAGCATGACATGCGTCGGATTACCGGGCGCCAACTGGATACACCGCTCCATCATGTTTCCCGCCTCCGGTGCCAGGTTGGGGCCGCCGCAGGCATCCACCCCCTGCTGCCGGAACTCCCTCACCAAGTAACTGAGCCAATCGGGATCCGCCTCACAGTCGTCATCGATGAATGCCAGGATCTCGCCGCTCCCCTCCTCCGCCCCACGATTCCGCGCCGCGCTCAGACCCGCATGGTCCTGACGCACATAACGCATCTCCGGATGCTCCGCTACCATCGTATCAATGCCAGGACGCGAACCATCATCGACGACGATCACTTCCACGGCTTCATAGCGCGCCCGGCTCAGACTCGCGAGGCAGGCGGGCAGATAGCGATGCCCGTTATGCGTACACACGATGACGGTCACCAATGGCAGAGGCGCCACCAGATCAAGCGCCCTCGCATTTCCCGAATAGCGTTGCCAGACCTGGGCCACGCCGGCGGCGCTGGGCTTGGGCGAGCGGTCCGCCGAGACGATGCCAAAGGCCCAATCCGTCACCTGGCGTCCTCCATTGAACCAGTCGTCCGTGTAGCTGAAGAGAAACGCGCCCGCCGCGCCACTCTCGAAGATCTCCTCCGTCAGCCAGGCCAGGCTCTCCGCCTGCTTCTCCTCCCCGTGGCGCAGGCTGTCCAGTCCGTACTCACTGATGACCAGGGGTCGATCCTCCGCCAGGTGGTGGAGCCGCCGCAGGTAGCGCCGCGCGGGCTCCCGCTCTTCCAAATAGAGATTGTAGGCCGTGAAATCGCCCCGCCGTGGTTGCAGGTATTCCGTGGAAGGGTAGTTCGCGTAGGCCAGCAGCCGGTTGGGATCCCTCTCCTCCAGGAGGTCAAAAACGCCCTCCAAAAACGCCCGGACCCGCTTCCACCCCATCCAGCGAACCACGGTCGCCGGGACCTCATTTCCAATGAAGTATCCCGAGATGGAGGGCTCCTCGCGCAGCGCAACCACGTCCTCCAACAGGCGCTCCCGCACGGCTTCCTCCTTCCCCGAAAAGTCGGTGTTGCTCTCCCAGCGGAGCGAGACGAAGACGCCGAGGTCCCGCTCGGCACAGGCCGAGAGAAAGGCCGCCGATGGTCGTTCGAAGACCCGAATCGCGTTGCACCCCGTGGAGACCATGTGATCCAGATCCCGCTGGGTGGCGTCGCCCCCGTTCAAGCCGCCGGCAAACGGCCCATAGGTGATGCCCCGAATCAGGCACCGCTCATTCCCTCTCCGGAAAAATCTCCCGTCCCGGGAAAAAGCAAGGGGGCCACGGCCTTCAATCACGCCGCCAGAATATCGGTGCCCCGCCCCAAGTCAACGGACCGCGCCGCCTCATTTCCTGCGCACGGCCCGCAATGCTGCCCCCCCAGTAATGCGGACACTCATGTCCGCCGCATCTTGCTTCCTCAGACTCCATCACCACAGCCCCCATTCCCCTGCGCTTCGGCCTCCCATCCCGGTTTCCCGCGAACCGAAAAAGGCGAATTCTTCCCCCTTGACAGCTTTCCCACTCGCTCTACTCTTCCGCCCACCAAGCGCCCGTAGCTCAACTGGATAGAGCGTCTGACTACGGATCAGAAGGCTGAGGGTTCGAATCCTTCCGGGCGTGCCAAGTCCTTGATTGAAATCAAGGCGAGGGGTCAGATCGCGTCGCTGGGAGAGAATGAACGCAGACCACAAGAAGCGCAGGTCGATAAATAGATCCTAGGCGATCGAGAGACCCTGGCAGGAGACCGAGTCGGGCTTCCATCGATGCCGGATTCCTCAAGAAAACGCTTTCCTTCCGCCGCCATACTTCATGTGTGCATGAGCCATGGAAGTTCTAACAAGCTGCATGCGTGCTGGTTGCTTTACCCTTGGCCTCTTCGTGCTCTTCTTCCAGCCGCGCGAGGCGCTCGGCGATCTGACCGGGGTCAATGGTAGCGCGACTGTCAATTGGATCGTGGGAGGTACAGGGTTAGTCAATCCGGTGGGTAATAGTGTGATTCTGGCGAACTCATCCCAGGACATTATGGGTATCGCTCTCCATGCGCCCTGGTTCCATTGAAAAGGAGGCCGGACCAGGTGG
>JANQJH010000563.1 GCA_028281705.1 Verrucomicrobiales bacterium | reverse complement strand
CATGCTCCGCCTCGCTTCTGCATCTCCTCGCCAAGATCGAATCGTTCGAAGACCACAATGCTATGGAAAAGCGGTTGGCCGTTCTCCAGATCGCTCCACGTCAAGATCTCTTCCAAGAATTGCGAGGCGCTTGGGTGGCCATGCGTGACCACGAGCACACTCCTCTGACACAGATCCAGACGTGGAGCGATCTGGAGAACGGCCAACCGCTTTTCCATAGCATTGTGGTCTTCGAACGATTCGATCTTGGCGAGGAGATGCGGAAGCGAGGCGGAGCGTGGGCAGAGCGCGAGGTGGAGGTTTTTGAAAAGACCAACTTCCCCATCACCTTGGCGGCCTATCACGGCCACGCCCTGAGATTGAAGATCGAATTCGACACGACACGATTCAGCCGGGCGACGATCCTGCGCATGCTCGGCCACTTGCGGCACTTGCTGATCCAATGCATCGAGAAGCCTGCGGCCACGGTGGGCGAGTTTGAGTTGGTCACGGGCAGGGAACTTCGGGAACTGCACTCGGTGTGGGCCAGCCCGAAGACATTCTCTGTGGAAGAGACCCTGGTCGACTGGTTCGAGTCGCAAGTGCAGCGCACACCGAAACATACGGCACTGAGTTCTGATGGACGGGAATGGACTTACCGGGAGCTCAATCGTGCGGTCAATCAGGTCGCTCACCAACTCATTCATGCCTATGACATGGGGCCCGGCCACATCGTGGGCCTGTGCGTCGAGCGTTCTCCCGAGATCGTCATCGGCATTCTCGCAATTCTGAAATCGGGAGCAGCCTACCTGCCGATTGATCTGGCGTATCCGGCGGAGCGATTGCAATGGATGATCGAAGACTCTGGAGCGCCCCTCCTGCTCTGCCAAGAGCGGTTGATGGGGCAATTGCCCCCGATCAAGCCACCAGTCGTCACCTTCGAGGCCATCCAGCAAACGGCCGATTCGTCCCCTGACGAAGACCCGGATGTTTCCCGCAACGTCGACGACCTGGCCTACGTCATTTTCACCTCGGGATCCACTGGCAAGCCAAAGGGGTGCAAAGTCACCCATCGCAATGTCGCACGCTTGATGCGAGCGACCGAGGACTGGTATCGCTTTGATAAGAATGACGTGTGGACCCTGTTCCACTCCCACGCCTTCGACTTCTCAGTTTGGGAAATATGGGGCGCCCTGCTCTATGGCGGCAGGCTCGTTGTCGTTCCCTTTGATACCACCCGCTCCCCCGAGGATTTTTACAAGCTGCTGCGGGACGAGAATGTCACCGTGCTCAACCAGACGCCTTCCGCTTTTCGTCAACTCATTGAGGTTGATCGAAGGCTATCAGAATCGCCAAACGATCTAACGCTACGATACGTCATCTTTGGAGGCGAGGCGCTCGAACCGGAGAGTCTCCGCCCGTGGTTCGAGCGCCACGGAGATGCCGAGCCGCGCTTGGTGAATATGTACGGCATTACGGAAACGACCGTCCATGTCACCTACCGCCCGCTGAGCCAGGACGACCTAACTGCCGGAAGCGTGATCGGCCGGGCCATTCCCGATCTCGAGATCCACGTTCTCGATCCCCGGGGTAAACCGCTTCCGCTGGGGGTTCCGGGTGAGATCTACGTCGGCGGAGCCGGCGTGTCGGATGGCTATCTCAACCGGCCGGAGCAAACGGCAGCGCGCTTCATCGAGCTGCCCGACACCAGCGAGGAGATTCTCTATCGCACGGGCGATGTCGGCCGGTTCCTCCCCGGCAACGATCTCGAATACCTCGGGCGCTGCGATGACCAGGTGAAGATCCGCGGCTTCCGCATCGAGCTTGGCGAGATTCAGACCGTGTTGACGCGTCATCCGGAAGTTCGCGAGGCGTTCGTCACCGTCACTGGCCAGGGTGACGAAAAGAGAATCGTGGCCTATCTCGTCGCTGAAAAAGGGCCGATTGAGATCAGCGCGTTGCGAGCACACGCCGGAGCCGCCATGCCTCCCTACATGATTCCGGCAGCCATGGTGTTTCTCGACCGTTTGCCGCTGACCAACAACGGCAAGATCGACCGCAAGGCACTGGCGACGGTGGCTGAAGAGCGGGACTGGCAACGTTCCAAGCCATTCACGGCACCAAGAGGAGACACGGAAACTGCTCTGGCGCAGATCTGGGCTGCGGTACTCAAGGTGAACGGCATCGCGCGGGACGACAACTACTTCGAACTCGGAGGTGACTCCATCCTGAGTATCCAAATCGTGTCGCGAGCACGCAGCGTCGGGCTCAACCTCACGCCGCGGGACTTGTTCGACCACCAGACGATCGCCGAATTGGCCAACGCAGCCGCGCATCGCATGGAGACCAAACCGGTCATCGGCAGGGCAATCCCTGCTGGCCCGGCACCACTCACGCCGATCCAACGCTGGTTCTTCGCCCACGAGCACGAGAATCCCAATCACTGGAATCAAGCGTTCTTGTTCGATCTCAAGCGTGAGCTTGACCCGCAACGCCTGTCGGAAGCGCTAGGCAGCTTGATTGACCACCACCCGGCCCTCAAGACCCGTTTCACCGAGGCCGAGCAGGCAGAAACAGAGGCCAATTTCTACTTCCGCTTTCACCAAAGCCCGATCCACGGCAAGGCACGACTGGCCCTGTGCCAACAGGCACAACGCTCACTAGACATCACCAATGGGCGCTTGTTAGGCGTAGTTTACTTTTCGGGTGGTACCGATCGAGCCCCCCAATTATTCATCGCCGTACATCACCTCGGCATCGATGGTGTTTCCTGGAGGATACTGCTAGAGGATCTCGAGGCCCTCTACACCGGCACCAGCGTCCAGCCCTCAACGACGCCGTTCATTCATTGGGCACATCACCTGAACAACGCGATCACGGCGGAAAAGGCCCTTCAGCAGAAGTCTTTCTGGCTGGGGCAGAATACCGGTTTCGAGCTCCCGATGAAGGGCAACGAGCCCAACATTGTGGCCAACTCCGAATCGCTCGTCGTCTCGTTGAGCGAAGCCGAGACAGACCGCCTCCTACGCCAAGTGCCTCGTGCCACGCGGAGTCATCTGGATGAAGTGTTCGTCACCGTGCTGGGAAGCGCACTGGCCAAGTGGTCCGGCAAGAACGAGGTCACCCTTGATTTGGAAGGGCACGGTCGCGCGGAGGAGCACGGCCATGATCTATCGCGAACCATTGGCTGGTTCACCACGATCTACCCGGCGCGACTCTCAATCGAGGTGGAAGCGTCACTCGAACGACGGTTGGCCGACGTCAAGCGCACCCTGCGAGCCCTCCCGGAGAAAGGCTTCCGCTACCCTCTGCTCGATCTACCAGCAGGAGAAAAACGGGATGTGCTCTTCAACTACCTCGGGCAAATCGATCAGATGACGAATGGAAGCGCGCTCTTCCGGCTTTCGGAAGACGCTTCAGGATGTTGCTACGACCCGCAATCGCAGCGTTCCCATCGGCTGGAGATCAATGCCTGGGTGCGCCGCGGATGTCTCGAATTCAATTGGAGTTTTGTCGGCCTCGATCGAAACGCCGCTGAGCTAGCGGCGAACGACTGTCTCGAAGCGCTACGCGACCTCGTCACCCTCACCTCCCGGCCCAGGCCGGCGGCCTGGATCGCTGCGGACTTTCCCTTGGTCAACCTGCGCGACCGTGATCTTGCCCACCTTCCCGGCAGTATCGAGGACATCCTAGCGCTTACCCCAATTCAGCACCTCTATTACACGCTGGAAACCGCCCGCGCGGGGAGCGGGATCGATCGGTGGCACTGGAAATTAGAGGGCGAACTTGATCCCCATGCGTTGAGGGAAGCGTGGCAGTCGGCCATCGACCTCCATCCCGTCCTGCGCACGGAGTTCAAAGGAGATTCCCTTCTCGAGCCCGTGCAAGTGGTGCGTCCCACTTGCGAACTCGATTTCGAGATCATCCAGAGCAAAACGGATCAGAGTTTTGAAAGCATCCTGCAAGCGGACCTCGCCAAAGGCCTACCGGTTGATCGGGCTCCCTTGATGCGTCTGACATTGGTGCGATTGAGCGACCGGCAGCACCGGCTCATTTGGACGCATCATCACCTTCAAATTGATGGCTGGTCGTGGCCCATTTTGCTCTCTCACGTCACGCGCGCTTACCGTTCACTCATCGGAAACGAGACGATCGAGGTGGCGCCCGCCGCCTCCATACGGGACTATGTGAGCTGGCTCCAGAAAAAAGATCTCACTTCGAGCGAAGCATTCTGGGCCGCTCACCTTGAGGGGTTCACCACACCGACACCCATCATCTCCGACCCCAACAACCGAGCGGCGCCCACGTTTGCCGACGTCCATGACGTCGTCGATGGCGACTGTCTCCACCGGTTGAGGGGGTGCGCCCGCAAGCTCGCCTGTCCTCTCAACACGTTGATGCAGGCGGCCTGGGCCGTGTTGCTCTGCAAGCGCTCCGGCCAGGAAGATCTTGTCTTTGGCGCCTCGTTCTCCGGCCGCCCGGCGGATCTACCAGGTGTCGAATCCATCGTTGGCGCCTTCGTCAACAACCTCCCCGTGCGCGCCCGCATCAACGGTGACGAATCATTCAGTGAACTCGCAGGACAGTTACAAGCCCAGGTGGCCGATCTCTCCGAGCACCAGTTCTTGCCCCTCACCGAAATCCAACAATGCAGCGAAATCCCTCTGCGTTTTCGCCTCTTCGATTCGCTCATCGTGTTTCAGAATTACGCCGGTGACGAATCCTCTTCGAGCTGGGGGCCATCGCTTCGCCTGCGTGAGTTTACCGCTCCGGTGAGAACCAACTTCCCGCTCACACTGGTCATCGACCCGAAGACCGATTTGCTGAACCTCAATCTCGTCTATCAGAACGGTCATTTCAGTGACGCCGAAGCCAAGGCCCTACTGACCGAGTTTACCGGACTCTTGCAAAGGGTCGCTTGTTCCCCCCACGAAACCACAGGTGACCTCTGCGCCGGCGTCGACCTCCCGCAAGTTTCCTTTCGGACGCCGATAGATCGACTGGACGCTCCTTCCGCCAATCCCCCCGTCACTGCACTGCAGCACCGAATCGCGGCCGTTTGGCAAAATGCCTTTGGCATGAGCCGTATCGGAATTGACGACAATTTCTTCGACCTCGGCGGGCACTCCCTTTTGTTGGTGCAAGTTCACGCGCTGCTACGGCGCGAACTCGATTCCGAACTCTCGGTCGTCGATGTGCTGGGCAATCCCACGATTCGCAGCCTGGCCACGGCCGTGGAAGGTCGCGCGGGTCGCATCTCCGAAGAACCCAAGGTGCCACGGCATCATCGCCAGGCCACCCGCGACATTGCCATCATCGGCATGAGCGGCCGCTTTCCCGGCGCCGAGTCCGTCGATGAATTTTGGCAGAACCTGGTCGATAACATCGAATCCATCGAGGAGCACGACGATGACGAGCTGCGACGCCAGGGCCTCGATCCCGATGCCATGCGAACCGCCGGGGAATACGTCCAGCGCCGCGGTCAGATCCCGGACCCCGATTGTTTCGACGCCGCTT
>JANQJH010000539.1 GCA_028281705.1 Verrucomicrobiales bacterium | reverse complement strand
TGGGATTTCATCATGGGATGGAAAACGGTTCGATTAGATTGACTTGATGGGAAGGCGCGTTCGGATTTTGCTGGCACGTTTGCGGGCGTTCTGGAGTCTTGCATTGGACGTGAAGCGAGATTCCTTGGCGAAGAGCCGATTGGATACGCGGGGCGGCGCCTTGGTAGTGGGTGACTGCGCGCGCGATGGCAATGTGGGAGTCGGTTCAATGACGATGGCGGTCGTGTCTGGTTCTTCGGCCGATGGTTGCTGCAAGAAATGAGCTCCGAGCGCGATCGAGCCCATGGCCAAGGCGGCGATGGCACTGAGACGTGCCCAATTGGGAAAAGCAGTGACCTTGGCCCGTTGCGGGTGGCGGACGACCTCGAGCACGGTTTCACGGGCGAGCGGTCGTTTGGGTTCGGCTGTGGGGAGATGTTTCAAGGAGTCCCCAAGATCCTCGAGTTCGGCAAGGTAGGCTGCGGCTTGGGGATTTTGGCGTAGACGTTCTTCCACAGCCAGTCTTTCCGGGGCGTCGAGTTCGTCACTCCAGTAGAGTAGGATGTCGTCGTATGGATTCATGAGCTCAGCACGGGTTCGAGGATGGTTCGCAGACGTTTCTTGGCATTGTGCATTCGTGCCAGGACGGTTCCCAGGGGCGCGCCGACGATGAGGGCGATCTCCTTGAAAGGCACTTCTTCCTGCATGCGCAAAATGACGACCTGGCGTTCGGGCGGAGGTAATCGCCCAATGGCTTCCTGCAAGGCATGGGCCCGCTCCGTTTGATCGAGCCAGGCGGCCGGTTCGGGTGAGGGGGTGCCCATGGCACCGGGATCGGGTGCGAGTTCTTCGGGGGCCTCATGGACGAGAACCCGTCTGCGTTTTCGGATGATGTTGACGGCCTCGTTGTGACCGATTTTGAAGAGCCAACTCTTGAAAGAGTGCTCCGGCCGATAGCGGGGCAGGGCCGCGAGGGCTTTGCCTACGGTCTCCTGGGTAGCGTCTTCGGTGTCCTGGTCGTGTCGTAGCATTTGCCAGATGAAATTGTAGAGTCCCTTCTCGTACCGTTCGAAAAGGAGCGCCGCGGACTCTCGGTCGCCGCTCTCGCAGTAGTTTCGGATGAGGATGGGATCGTCCACGTGGTTGCTTCTCTCCTACTAACGGGCTCGTCCGGTGATTATTGCAGCTTTTTCAATTTTTTCGAGTCCGGTGCTGAATTCCTTCACGGAATCGGTGGGTGGCGGCCGATTGAGGCGGAGACGGCGGTTGATTCGGCATGGAATCGGTTT
Organism: Verrucomicrobiales bacterium; assembly: GCA_028281705.1. Classification (GTDB taxonomy): domain Bacteria; phylum Verrucomicrobiota; class Verrucomicrobiia; order Verrucomicrobiales; family DEV007; genus JAACDM01. The sequence goes on along the minus strand of JANQJH010000539.1, from coordinate 3,095 downwards.
GTGATAGAATTTTGATCGAATTGGCAATAACTGGACGGCATTGCCGTTAGTTCAAGAAACACGATGCTAACTATTTTCGTGATTCTATGAATAGACTAACGCTGAAACTATTGGTGGGGGCGCTGACGACGGCGACGTTGACGAGCTTGCCCGGTAATGCACAAATCGATCTCGAGGGCGATGGTTTGGGAGATGTTTGGCAGAAGCTCTTTGAGGTCACGGACGGCCCGTTGGCTGACGGTGATGGAGACGGGGCCGACAACCGATCGGAAGCCCTCGCGGGAACAGACCCGAGTGATCATCAATCCTATTTCGCGATGGAGAGTTGTCACTGGGACCGGGAACAGGGGGCACTCTGCGTGCGTTGGAGTGCCGTTCCGGGAAAGCGTTATGAGGTGGAGATGACGGATGATTTGGGCGAGGAGGCCTTGTGGGTCTCTTTGGGCTCATACGACCATCGGGGTCCTGCTCAAGTGGTGGAGCTGACTGTGAATGAGCCAGAGGAGAGGGGCCTGATTGTTCGGAACATGTCTTTTGTAAGGATCAATGTGACGGATCGGGATTCGGATGGCGACGGCGTAACCGCTTGGGAAGAAGGCGTGGTCGGGACATCCGATGAGCTCGTTGCCACACCAGAGGGCCCGGCGATGACCGATCAGCCATCGGATGACATGAACGTCATCCTCGACTGGTTAGGGCACAAGGAAGGCGAGGAAGGTGAGGAAGGTGAGGAAGGCGAGGAAGGCGAGGAAGGCGAGGAAGGTGAGGAAGGTGAGGAAGGTGTGGACCTTGAAGAGTTAATCTTCGTCGTGTGGGAAATGTCAGAGAACGAACTGGACGAGTACCTTGCAGAGGCCGAATTGAGCGAAGGCGAGTTGGAGTTGATATCTGGACTGGTCGAACAGATTCGGAGCCTGGATGAAGAGGAACTCGATGGCTTTCTTGAAATTAGCTTGAGTGAGGAGCTGCAGGAGTTGCTCGGGTGGTTCATGGAAGGTGAGGAAGGTGAGGAAGGTGAGGAAGGTGAGGAAGGTGAGGAAGGTGAGGAAGGTGAAGAGGGTGAAGAGGGTGAAGAGGGTGAAGAGGGTGAGGAAGGTGAGGAAGGCGAGGAGACCGTGAGGCCGACGATTCCCGGTGGGCTCGAGCCCGTGATCGTTCCACCGCTGCCTAATAGCGGTCAGCAACAGGTTTCGCTGACGGAAGCTTCCAGATTTCTTGTCCAGGCGAGCCTCGGCGCCGATTTCGAAACGATTGAGGCGGTTTCACGATCGGGGTTCTCAGAATGGATCGACTATCAGTTTTCGCTGCCAGTCGGATCCCATATCGAAGCCAACAACGTGTTGGGCACGGCAAACGTTGAGGAGGACGAGAGTGAGTGGATCAGCCCCTACCGATGGACGTGGTGGGAGCAATCCATGAAAGCTCCGGACTTACTTCGCCAGCGGGTGGCCTTTGCCCTGAGCGAGATTCTGGTGGTCTCCGATATCACCGATGTGTTGGAGGATCTGCCCTGGGGGATTGCGGATTACTATGATGTTTTGGTCGGCGAGGCCTTTGGAAACTACCGGGATCTTCTCTTTCGGGTGAGCACGCATCCGGTGATGGGGCATTGGCTCAGTCACGCCAAGAATCGTCCCACCGATCTGGCGCTGAATCGGTTCCCCGACGAGAACTACGCGCGGGAGGTGATGCAATTGTTTTCCATTGGCCTGTTCGAATTGAACCAGGACGGCACGCGCAAGAAGAATGCCGAGGGCAAGGATATTCCAACGTATGACAATCACGATATCACAGAGCTGGCACGGGTCTTCACCGGTCTGACATTCGACCCCACACCGCCGACGACAGGCGCGCCGTATCTTTCGGATGAATTCGAGACGATGGCGATTACCAATGAAACGGAGTTTCTCCAGGTGGAACCCATCTTCTTTAGCCGGCCGATGTTTCGGTTCGAGCCCATGCATGAAGGCGGATCGAAGACGGTGTTGGGTGTGACGATCCCCGGTGGATCGATCGATGCCGACGTCCAGGCGGCAGTTGATGTTCTGTTTCATCACCCGAATGTGGGGCCGTTTATTGGTCGCCTCCTCATTCAACGACTGGTGACTTCCAATCCAAGTCCAGCCTATGTCTCTCGCGTGGCGGCGGCCTTTAACGATGATGGCACGGGAGTTCGTGGCGACATGAAGGCGGTGATTCGCGCGATTCTGCTCGATCCCGAAGCGCGCGATCTCTCGGTGAGCAACGATCCCAAGCAGGGGATGTTGCGTGAGCCTTACGTGCGCTATGTGCATCTCTGCCGGGCGTTCAATGCGACGACAGAGAGCGGCGCCTTTCGCAACTACGGATTCAGTGCCGCGGCGGCGTTGGGACAGAACCCGATGGGGGCTCCGAGTGTGTTCAATTTCTTTCTTCCCGATCACCAGCCCTTGGGTCCCATTGCCGATGCGGGCTTGGTGGCGCCAGAGTTTCAAATCACGACGGCCACGACGACGATGGCGACGATCAACTTCTGGGCTGAAGCCCTAAGTGAGGGCATGCTCATGGACGTCGATGACACGGTGACCCTGGATCTCTCGGATGAGATGGCCCTGGCGAATGATATTCCTGCGTTAGTCGACCGGCTCGATTTGATTCTGACGCGAGGCGCCCTTTCGTCCCCGGCCCGAAGCATCATCACCGATGCCCTTGGCGCCGCGAGATCATCGGCCAGTGATCGAGAGCTGGTGGAGTTCGCTCTCTATCTTTTTCTCTGCAGTGCCGATTTCGCCGTCCTTCATTAACCGACCTATTAATTCAATTCAAACTAACTGAACGATCAAATTTGCCATGAAAATGCAAAAATCAATGCACCGTCAAGACGCTCTTCAATCGCGGAGACGCTTCCTCGGTCAGGCCAGTTGCGCCGCGGTCACGGCAACGCCCTTGCTCTCCACCTTGCTCAATCTCAAGGTGGCGAGCACCGTGGTCGCGGCGGATGCCGTCGATGATTACAAGGCCCTCGTCTGTGTCTTTCTCGCGGGAGGGAACGACTCATATAATATGCTGGTGCCTCGTGGGGAGGGGGCCTATGCCGGCTACCAGGCGGCCCGGAC
>JANQJH010000483.1 GCA_028281705.1 Verrucomicrobiales bacterium | reverse complement strand
GACCGTGGCCCGAGCCGAAGCCGCACCCGGACGTGTCTCTGGCGTCCCCGCATCCGCGGCCGGCGCACTGCGATCCCGACTCACCGTGGCCAGGGCAACTGCCAGACTGAAGAGGATGCCCACACCGAGACCGGCAGGCATGGGAGAGAGGCGATTTCGGGTGATTTCATGGTGGTTCTCGCAGATTGCTACGGTGTCCCTCACCAAACGCACTCCGATCACCGACACCGAGGAGGAAGATTTTTCTGGGGCTTGTCGTAGTCGTTGATGGGCCGCCCCCTGCAATCGGCGGCTCGCCGAGCGGGCGGATCCTGCCGGAAGCCTTACAGCTGTGCCAACGCGTCGCTCCAGGCCTCGCGAATGCGCACGAGCTTGCGCTCCACGCTGCGCTGGGCGCGACCGGTTTTCTGGGCAATCTCGCTGTTAGAGAAACCCTCGAACTTGAGCCGGGCGATTTCCCGCAGATCCTCCTCTCCGAGCACCTCCATGAGGCGCTCCTGCTCTTCGAGCATCTCGTAGAGCAGCACGGGGGTCGGTTCCTCGTTTTCGAAGAGGTCGAATCCCGGCTCTGGAGCACCTGCCGCATCGTCGCCGTGTTCCTGAAAGATTGACTCGCCGCGCACCTCGCCGCCGCCGCGCTTCTGCGCCGCCTGCCAGCGGTTCTGGTTGAGTGCCTTGCGAACTGTGATCTTCGCCAGCAACTGCCAGAGATCCTCGCGAGTGGTGAGTTTCTCGAAGCGCCCCTCCTCGGCGCCGCGGCACAGCGTGCGAAACGCGCTCAGCGCCACGTCTTCCTCGTCCGCCACTTTGCGCAGCGAAGCCCGAAGCTGCTGCCTCGCCAGCCCGGTCATGCGACGGAAGAAGTGCGGCCACAGCTTGTCCGCGGCGTCAGCATCGCCGTCCTTCAACGCGGCCACCCACTGCGTCACATTCGGGTCTTCGTCCATTGGATCTTTTTATGAATACGTTGCACGACTGGAGCGACTGTGGAAGCCGCCATGGCCTTCTCTGCTGAACCGCTGAACCCAGGATGGGCTGTAAGACTACGGCCAATAGTCTTACATTTCGGGTGATCGAAGGCCGATTTCGAGGCGTATTTGGCTGCCGAGCCCGTTCTGAGGCGGCTTCAGATGTAAGGTTATCGCTGGAATAAGGCTACAATTCGAGGAAGACGAGGGATTTGGAGGAGACGCTTTAGAGAGGGTGGTCTATTTCGCTCGGCGGTTGCTGGTTTCGTCAGATCGCTGACACCCAGATGGAGGCCCATGGATCGACTCGACAGCAAAGCTTCTCGACATTATCTGCATTCACCTTTGTAGTTTTGGATAATCCTGACGCCGCTGGCGCCGGCTCGATCCACAACTTTTGGAAGTATCTCGCACCGGTGCTGCACCCTTCGATGTGAACGTGATTGCTCTTGGCGATTCCAAATCGCTGGAGGATCTCATTGCCGACCTCGATGAAGAACGTTCTGGACGGCTGGGGGATCCATGAGCGCTGATTGCAGAAACGCCCGTAAGCCATCTGGAGATCGCCCGAACTAATGCCGATCAATCCCTTCTTGGGCTGCTCTATCGTCGACAGCTCGAACTCAGGAATCTTCTCAAGGTGATCCCTTACAAAGGCCTTGACGCTTCTGCTCTCTTCTAAGACGGACGACACACGCTCCTTCTGCGTAACGGACATTCTCAGGGAGCAATCACCATCCTCGTTGCGCTGGTTAATCACACGACGAAGCCCTTCAACCGCGTAGTTGAGGATTCCTGGCCCCTCTTCATCCATCAAATGCTGTGCGAAACTGAAGATGACTTTTCGGTCAGATGGTCCGGCCTTGAAATCGACAAAGACGAGTCTACGCGCCCAGGCCGACACGTCGTGATCGCCCTGGACATCAACCAGAAGGGTATTGTTCGCGGAAGCCACTACGAACTTGGTTCCTCTATAGTGGAGGGTCGAGTTACCACCCTTGATCTCGCAGGAAATCATGTCGTCACCAGTGAGAGCTTTGAGTCGCTGGGCTCCTTCGTTGGTCAGAAAATCCACCGGAACGTCTGAACCACAAGCCAGCGACACATTGTACAGACGGCCTAACTCGAATCGCTCAGCCAAACAACTGGACCGCAGCTCGCCACAGTTCGATTCACCTACGAGCTTCTGGGCAATCTCCATCCAGGTCCCCTTCCCCGACCCACCAGAACCCCTGAGCAACAGAATCTTCTGGGCATCATTGTTGCTGGTTAGGAAGAGACCTAGGAATCGCTGGAGGAGGCACCTGTCGTCTTCTCTCGGCACTGCCGGGTTGACCAACTGCTCCTCGAACTTTGGACAGTGTGCACCTTCCACATACGGGATCGGAGACTTGAATCGCGATCGGTATTCGGGAGCGAACGGCCGAAGTTGACACTGACCTTCTTGGTCAATCTCAAGCATCCCATTCTCACAGTGAACGACTAGGTTGCCCGAGGGTGACCGTGGCCCGCTGTCGAATGGTGCCGATTCGCCAACGATCCCCTTCAAACTTCGCACAATCCTGGAGAGTTTCTGAGTCGTCCGCTCGCGGTTCAATAGCCGCCTCACATTAGGCATCTTCTCTGGATCTTTTCCAAAGACTTGCTGAAGAACATTCTCAAGCTCAACTAGGTTGTCTCTGGCGAAGTCGTGAATGTATAGGCTAATGCTATTCTCAATCTGGGGAGCCGTCCGCTCTTCCCATGCCCCCGTGTCCTCGTTGTATTCATAAAAGATGTCCGCTGAAGTATGATGCAGAATCTCGTTGTAGTGAGCATATAAGGCTGCAAAGGCGGTCTGGCATAGTGTTATCTTCGCGACACCTCTTGATTCCGTAAACTCAAAGAGATCGCCGTAGTCAGAGCTGAAGAGAAACTCGTCACAGTCTCCCTCAGCCTCCAGAATCTCATCACACGGCAACTCAACCAGCTCAGGTGATTCGGGCGCCTCCACTTCCCTTGCTTCGCCTATAATCCTCTGGACAGCCTCCTGGTCGAGCATGCGGACCTCAACGGCATCCGTGATGTCGGCTTTCCTTGGAGCGTCCTCCCAGACGTCCGTCAGCTTCACCTCCTTTACGCTCCTGGCCACCCCATAGACCCGCTCGGCCACCTTCTTCACGTGCTTCTGGCCCGCCTCGTCATTATCCCCAATGATCACCACGGCCTTCCCACGGAGCGCCTCGGTGTATTGCGGCTTCCAGGAGTTCGCTCCCATCGGACACGTCGTCGCCACGATCCCCAGCTCAATCAGCGTGTCAGCGTCCTTCTCCCCCTCAACCACCACCACCGGCTCGCCCTCCGCTTCCTGCACCGCTGGCAGGTTGTACAGCACCGGCTCAATCTCCCTCAGGCTCCAGCGATACCCGCCCTCCTCATTCGGGCGCCGCTGAGCGAATCTCTGAAGCGGGCGGATCATCTCCCTCGCTTTCTCCAAATCCTCCCCTTGGAACGCCTTCTCAACGAGCGGGAGCTTGAATCTCACCGTTTGGTGAACCACCTCGCCGTCCAGATCCACGTAGTTGTAGACCTTCTCCACGCCTCGTTCCCACGGCTTCTGTTCCCCCATGCGCTGAACGCACGCCTCCAAGTCCTCGAATGTTGTCTTCCTACCCTCGGGCATACTCCTCCTTGTTGAATGTTAGGAATTCGACTGATCGCCAGTCCTCGGTTCTTCTGATCTTGGCCCATCCTCGGGCTCCTAGAAAATTGTCAGCCTCGACTTGGCCGGTGGTGTAGATGGCCAGGAGACCGCAGGATTCAAAGAACTCTCTGAATCGCACGCCATTGCCCCAGTCGGGGGATAGAGAGAGCCAGCGACGAAGCCCATTGATCACGACCAGAAGTTCAAAGTAGGCCTCCCCTGCCCTTGACTCCTTCTCCTCTGCTCCCAGGACCTCAAAGGGGTGAGTTTCGACAGTTAAATCCTTGGCGTTGCTTGGCTCCCGGTTCTTGACCATCGCCCTGATTGCATCCCGGGAGATGAATGGGAAATCCTTGAGGATCAGGCGGGCGTTCTCCTCGAAAATGAAAGAGGTCTTGCAGGCTTCGCAGACCGCCACGTCGCACTCATCCAGCTTGATGGGAACTCCACAGCACTGTGTCTTTGGCCGATCGTTTGGGCCGAGCCTCTTCCCCTTACCCAGGGCTGCGAGGTAGCGCTTGTGCGTGGGATCTCCAAACACAACCTTGGCCCATTCCCCCTTGAGGAGAATCATGGATCCGTTCTTGGTGAGTATCATGGGGCGGGTCGTAGCAATGGAGGGCTCGTTAGCAGTGCAGGGCTCAGAGACAATCGAGGGGAGGTGTGATGACCTCCCCTCGACCGGTTCAAGTTGGATTGTTAGACTGGAATCTCGTCTGGCTCGACTTCCTTGGGCAGGGCTTCCGCGTTCTTGACGACGGGTGTCTTCTCGCGACGGTCCACGTATCGAACCACCTCATTGAACCTGCCGTCCTCCGAGTGCCCGGTCTCCACCTTGCCGAATCGACCAACGATGTCTTCCGCGTCGAGCTGGCCGCTGGCATATTGCTTCTCCATGCCCAGGCAATCGCAGGTGAACTCCCGGAGCTTCCAGGCCATTGGGCCGTCAAGAAGGATCCAGTCGCGTAACTTGGCTGTCTCTCCAAGGTCGTTGATGGTCACCTGGAGCACGACGGCGAACATCTCGTTGCCCTTGGTGCTCGTTTTCTCTTCAGCTTCGATCACTTCGAAGTCGTAGACGCCTGGGTCAAAGAGATTGGACTTGCTGGACTCCGCCTCCTCTTTGGTCATCGGTTTGAATAATTTCATGGTATGTGTCCTCTTGGATTATGGGTTGGTTAGTTTCTATTTAATGGTTGGTTCTTTGGTAAGTGATCAGGCCTACAGATCCTTGATCTTCGCGATGAGGTCTGTTGCCTGCTTGTCCGTGATCTCGCTGAACTCGTCGGCCTTGAAGTGCTTGAGAAGCTTGACCTTCTTTTCCTCTGGGTAGTTGAGGGCGTCGAAGAGCCGCTGGATCTCTGCGAGGTTCTCCTCGGTCACCAGGGTGACGGTCTCCGTGTCCCGGGTGATCGCGTCAATCCCCCAACGCTTGGCGAACTCCGCAAAGGACCACTCGAAGCGCTCCTCTTCTGGGAACGATTTGATCCGCGACTTGGTAGGCTTCCCGTAGCGCGATCCTCCCGCCTTCCAGACTCGGATTGTTAGGTCCAGATTGTGGCCTAGGGTGTCCCAGCAATCGAAAGTGAAGCCGATCTGCTCTTTCTGGCCTTGGATCTCTCCCCATTTGCTCTTCTCGTGGCAGATGAGGACAACGTTCATGTCGAGGCGGTCAATGAGCCTGATGAAACGGCGCATGGGTTTCAGAGCCAGCTTCTTATCAGCCCCAAATTCATTCTTCTTGTTGGCACGCTCCAGCCCTTCAGCCTCGTCAAAGATCCGCCCATTGAAGAGTTCCGTCATCGAGTCGATAACGATCGTCTTGTAGTCGTGATCTGAGGTCATGAGCGCCAAGATTTGATCATTGACCTCTTCGAAGACCGTTGAGCCGTGCTCTGGCCCGAAATACCCGGCCTTGGCTTGTTCGAGTTTCGCAATGTATTCCGGCTCCTTGGCTCCTCCCTCGACGTCGATGTAGTAGACGTTCGGAAAGTCCAGCGACGCCCAGGTCTTGCCAACCCCGGGCGCTCCAAAGACGAGGACCTTGGGCTTGCGAGGTTTGGACTGTGTTGGTGGGACCGCCTTCAAGGCAGGTCGTTTGGTTTTGGTAGTAGGCATAGTATGTGTGTTTGTGCTTGTATTTCTTTTTGTGTTTGGTTAGATTATTTGATCCTCCTCAGAGCCAGCCCTTCGTTATTTGGCCCATGAGCCAGTCTGGTTCCTGGCAGCGGTTTGTACCATTCGTGAGTTGGCTTCGAGTCCTTCAGGCCTGCTCTCTTTGCTGTCTCTAGATCATAGAAAGAGGACCTTGCGATTCCCGTTTTGCAGTTCGGGCATCCGATCATGAATGGCGTTACACCCTCGTGGATGTCTATGGTGACAGTCCAATGACCGCAGTTGCCGCAATGGTAGGCGTTCTTTCGATTCGGTTCCGCCTTCTCCGCGTTAGGATCGACGGCTCTCTTTGTTCGAAGCTGGCGCGCTCCGATGAATCCCTTTGTCTTCATAACTAGTTAAAATGGGCATTCCCAATACTGTTCTTGTTCGCGTGCTTCCTGATGGATCCGCTTGTCTTCTTGTGCCTTTGCTAGTTTCTCGCTCCAGTGCATGGCCTGGATGTTCCCTGGCTCATACCCGATGAGCGGGTTCTTTCGGTCGATGTGAACGTCACCAGGGCGCTTGAGAAACGCTCCAAGCATTCCTGCCTCAATGACCGCCGCCTTGAGCTGGGCGACTGAGATGCAGAATTCCTGGCTCCTTTGACTGGCGCGCCACTTGATAGCGTTCCATCGGGCAGCCCAAGGGTTGTTGAGCCGAGACCGGCGCTTCCGACACTTGGCACATGGACCAGGCCGGTGTTCCGGGACCTCATGACGGCACTGATGAACTGGGCAGATCCCCGGGCGAGGATGAGTCTTGAGCCTCAAGACCCATCGCTCGCCGTCGAATAGGAGACTGGGCCAGCTTTGGTGCGCGATCATTCTATCCATCTTGGCTACACAGGCACACGCAGAACGTCTTAGCCCTTCGGTGTGCTGGACTTTGGGGCTGGCTTGCGCTTGGAGGATTTCTTGGCTGGGCCAGTCGTCTCAGCCTGAGGGGTTTCATTGGGCTGCTCGGGCTTCTCAACTCCCTGGTCTGCATTGCTTTCATTCTCGTCCCCATCGTCACCCAGCCCGTAATCAATTGGCGCGTAGACAGCCTTGCGGTTCGGGAGCTGGTAGATCCGCTCTTCCTTGACCAGCTTCTTCAGCTTGGTATTGGCCTGTAGGCGGGTGAAAACGCGCTGGTGTTTGCGGTAGTAGGCGATAATGACGGCGTCGATGTCCACCTCGCCGTTGATGGAATCGATGATGGCGAGGATGTTGTCAGCGATCTCGTCTGGACGGCGCCGCTTCAGTTCAGTGAGCACCTCTTTGGGGAGATCGTTCGTAGTTAGGTTAATCATGGTTCTTATGGTGTTTCTTCGTTGTGTGTTTCGATGTTTTTGGTTCGTGTGTTAAGAAAGAGCAGCCGGTCGCTCGTGTTCAATGAGGCGCCCTTTTCCCTGGTTAGCGCTGTCCCAGGCTCTCCCTGGACTCTAGTCAAGCGACCGGCAAAGTGTTATCCCGCTTCGGAAAGAACCAGATCCCCATTGCCTTCCGTGATGGCCACGGCGTCCGGGTTGGGCCATGTCTCTTGGGATTCAACCCATTCAACGGTGGCACCAAGGACGAGAGTCTTGGGATCTACGTTGTGCTCCGTGGCGATGCAGGAAAGGCGAGTAGCGAGTGGCTCAGGGATGACGACCCTCATGGCAGGTGAAGTTAATGGCTTGATTCTGTATTCGTGCACGGGATTGCGGTTGACTGGTTAGGAGCACATTTGAAGTGAGCAAGGGTCGCCACACGTGCCTACCTCCCCTTGCCGGTCCATCCATTCCTCGAAGAGAAGGCCATGTTCGCCTGGGTTCGACGAAATCCAGCGCATCAGGTTTGCGCCCGTCGCATCGAGTTTTCCAAGCTCATCGGGTTTGCGAATCCGCTTGCCGCCCTTTGGCTTGTCGATCTCCACGCAGCGCGAAACTGTGTATCGAGCGGAGAACCAGCCCAAGGTGTGGCGATACGGGTAAATGTCACCTCCGAGCCGATAGACGGTCTCTTTTACAACATGCTTAGCCCAAGGCCCTTGTAAATGATGCCACCACCCGAGCCAGCAACTGACTTTGTATTTGGCAGTCTTAGGGTCGCAGGCCCAAACGAAGACCTTGATGCGCTTTCGGCAGCTTTCCCATTGATCACCTCTCTCATAGATGTTCACGTTCAATTCGAAAAGCTGACCATTGCCCTTATCGCCAAGCTTGAATCGGTCGCCATGTTCTGGCCACCGAGGCAAACCAGTTAGTCCCGTCTCAAGATCATAATCCTCCAGGCTTATTGGCTGGGTATTTCCCCAAATTCGCAGTCGCCCTTCTTTGACGCTGATCTCTCTCAAGTGACTATCGCCGTTGCTCATGCTGCCGCCCTCTCTTATTTGCTCCCCTGCCCCTCAGTGCTGGGCTCATTCTCGGCGAGGCTTCGTTGGTAGGCAGTGATTGCCTCTTGGGCAGCAGCATCAATGGCAGCTTGGCCAATGCGACTGGCTGCGTCTCTCACTTCTGGGCTGTCAAAGGCGCAGCTCATCAGAGTGAGAAAGGCGAGAGGTAGGAGGAGGAGTTTCAATTTCATGGTTCGTGGTTGGTGTTGTTTCGGTTGAGGCTCAGTGGTGTGGATGGTGGTGAGTGATAGTGCAGGTGGTGGAAATCGGTATGACGCGTAACCAACTGGGCTACACACGTGCTAATTCTTCCGGTGCTGGGCCTTCTTCTTGCGGAGGTAGCGAACTTGGATCCGCTCGGGTGGGGTCGCGCATTTCGGGCACGGTTTCCCAAAAGCGATCACGATCTTGCACTTGGGACATGAGGTGAAGGCTGGAGTCATCTCACCACCTCCAATCTTGGTCCCTCTGCTCGATCCCCTGCCCTCACAGCAATGGAAACTCCGAGTTCGTCGCCGTTCATCTCCTGGCTCTCCAGCCATCCGTCGATGATTCCGACTGCGAGTTGGTTGAAGGGGACGTTGGAATGAAAGGCCAGGTCGCTTAGCCGATCCCCGACCTCGATGGGGAGGGAGATCTGGATTCGAGGCCGGGAGATCGGCGTTGTGCGCGGGGAGATCATGCTGCGTCCTCCTTCTCCGATTGGTGTTTGGCTTTCTCGGCCAGAAACGATCGGATCCCACGTTTCAAGAATTGAACGGCGGCAGTGTTAAAGCAGAGGTCTTCAGCCGCTGCATGCTCCTTGATTGTTCGCAGCTCGTCGACTGTGAGCGCGATGCCGAGATGGATTTGGGCGGTAATGGATTCCATGACAAAGGACGTTGGGGTTGTTTTACAGCCATATAATCTAGGTCGCAAGAAATAATTGGACATAATGTTTGTTTTAAACTCATATTGTCCCTGTTATGACAGGAACTGAGCTAAGAGAATTTCGAAAACAGCACGGTCAGACCCGCTCAGAACTAGCTGAGAGACTGGGAGTTACAGAAAGCGCAGTCGCCAAGTGGGAACAGGGGACCAACGCCATTCCTTCCGCCGTCGAAAAACTGATCAATTCGCCCAATCGCCTGGAGTTTGATATGGAGACTCTGAACGGTATCCACCGATACGCGAACGAGACAGGAAAGAGTTTCTCCGAGGCAATCATCGACCTGATCAAGTTGGGTCTCAAGCTCCTGGTGTTCGCCCTGTTTCTGCCCGCAGCCCTCCTTGAAGATCCCTCTACCGTTCGCCTCTGCGACGTGAGCAACTGCGCCCTCACATCTGAGACCCGCTGATCTCGCTTACTGACCATCTGTGGTGAGGTGATATCCCCTGAAAATGTTATGGTGTTCATGAGAACACTGTTCTATTATGCACCATCAAAAACAACCGTTCACCTGTACCACACGTGTGGTACAACCCCGTGAAAATTCAGAACTTCTTAACCATCAATGTCTCGCTCCACCAACACCTCTATCAGAATCCCTCATCCAATCCGGGACGCGCTTAGGCACCAGCTCACACCCGAAGGCCCTCTTGATTACCCAAGCGAAAACGCCATGTGGATTGGCCTCGCACAGTATCAACTCCTTATCGGTAAACCACATCCGATCACGCAAGCAATCGCCAAGATGGGCCAGGAAGATCAGGATCTGATCAATGATTTTCTCTATCATATTGCCATGACGGGCGAGGCGCTCAAGGGCAGTTACTTGACCAAGCTCATCGACCAAGCAATCGAAGGCAGCTGTGAGCCAACCTCCCAAGATGTGCAGGAGCTCCTTCCAGCTGAACTTCTGCGGGTTGCACGCAGATGGAGGGATGCCGCATGAGCGATCCGCCAATCCCCCATACGATGCTCGCGCTCCTTTCTCAGTTGCCTGTGGCAGATCAGAAACAAATCGACAGCTTTCTCCTTGAGAACCACGCCAAGGCCTCTCCGACGATCTACCAGCAGTTGTTCGGAAGAGTGACTCAAAAGATGGGACCAGTCGACGAGGATCTTGAGCCTCACATGGCTCTGGAGTTGATCAGGATGGCGAAGCAGTGGAAGAGGGAGCGATGATCGGGATGAGACCTCGGCCGGGTTTTCTGGCCCACTCTTGCTACCGTTTGGGACTCATAAGGATCGACTACTCGCCCGTTCATGAAGATGAAAAGCAACTCATCATTCGCCCACGCATAGGGAGAACGAGGATTGGTGAGGCATTATGTAGGGTGTTCCCTGAAGGATCTCTGCTTTGTGGAAATCTTGAAGTGTTCTTTGAAGAGTATCGCAGGTCGGGAATTGGGCGCAGATTGGTGACCGAAGTCCTGGCCTACGCGAAGCGGGTAAGAGTGAATCGGATCTATGGCTCAGTCACCGAAAATGACCTGAAGAACTGGCCCGGCCTGATTGACTGGTACAAGCGCATCGGTTTTGAGGCATTACCCCCTGATGACGAGTGCGTTGGACACGCGAAATTCAAGATCGAGATGCGATTCTAGATTCTCGACACCCCGATACCGGCATTCGGATCGGACAGGCTCAATGATTCACCTGGTCTCCCGACATGCAGCGCAACCACCGGACGGCCAAGATCGGTTGGCATCAAAACATACGGCCAGTAGATCGTAGTTAGATATTCCATAATGAGTTTCATTAGCTAAGACCTAAACTCTTCTTGAATCACATCTGCAACCATCATCCAGACTCGATCTTGCTCGGCATTCTCCATTTCCGCCATAGTAATCCCCGGATCGTTAACAGCTTGAAACTTGTCGAGTGCTGGCGGAACCCTACACGGACGTAAAACCACGTAAAAAATCCTCACACCATCTTTCTCTGCGGCTTCTAACAGCAGCGGCAATTCTTTTTCAGCAATAAAGTCCGACGCGAGAAAATCCGCACTGACTAACAGCACGCCTACTCGCGCTTTTCGAAGCGCCTCCGCGATCTCCTCTTGCCAGAGCGCGCCCGGCTTCATCTGTTGGTCCTCCCATATTTCCAGGCCTGCACGCCCCAACGGTCGCAAGTGTGCTTTTAAGTCATCGAGATAGCTCACATCTTTATGACTATAGCTTATGAACACCTTAGTGCGATCCTTCATTCTGTCGTGACCTCTCACTCTATTGGCAGCGCTTCTGTAGCAGTTGTGCATCGCCAACTTTAGTGTAATACGCAGCATGTTTCGGTTTACAGGCTTCACCAAGTATCCCAGAGGCTGACATTTTTTAGCTCGATCCAACGTTGCTTCATCGTCATATGCGCTAACGAATATAACCGCAATATCTAGATCTCTCTGCATTCCTACCGCTGCATCAATTCCGTCGCCTTTCTTAAGTCTAATATCAATCAAAGCCATATCTGGCCGCAACTTCTTTGCCATTTTAATGGCTTTTTTTTCAGTCCCCACGATACCCACAACTTCATAACCTAAATCCTCAAGCAGGGCTTTCATATCGAGAGCGATGGTCGCCTGATCTTCGACAATTAATATACTAATCCTTTTCACAATCCGCTTCCTGCACTTTAAAACTAATTTCAAATCTAGCTCCATTTTCTCCACCTACACTAATCGACCCTTCGAGTTCCAATTCGACGATGGTCTCTACTATTCTCCGCGTCATCATAAAATTCTATCTGGAGTGCTCGGCAATACCTGGAAATTGAGAGACAAGAGTGAACGCATGTGACTGCGAAGGCTGGTG
>JANQJH010000479.1 GCA_028281705.1 Verrucomicrobiales bacterium | reverse complement strand
TCGTTCTGCTTGAGACCCGGGCCCTTGGCAGCGAAGATGCCGAACTGGCGGTGTTCAATGGCCGGCCCGGCGGGTTCGCGCGGGATGACGGTGGGCCGGAGATCATCGGGGTGAAAGCCGTGATCGGAAATGAGGATCACCGTGGTGTTCTCGCCCGCCAGGTGAAGCAAGGCGCCGAGCATCATGTCGTGGTAGATGTAGCCGGCCTCCACACAGTGGTGAAAGAGCCGGTAATCCCAGTCATCGATCCCCTTGCGCTGCGGCGGGTGGTACTTCATGAAGGCGTGCCCGAAGTGATCGATGGCGTCGTAGTAAACGGCTAGGAAATCCCAGGGCTCGTTTTCCATGAGCGCGGTGGCCGCCGAGTGGATGCTGGTGCAGTCGGCGATGATTTTCATCAGGGACTGCACCCGTTTATCCTTCGCCGCTTTATCGAGATCCTCCTGGCTCAGACCTTCGAGTCCGGGCATGAAGGGGCGGAGTTCGTCCTCGGTGAGTTCCGCGGGGTGGAAACGCAGAGGTTTGAGGTGTTTGACGAGGCGCTCGGGATGGATGGTGCCCGGCTTGAGGGGCCATTTCTCCAGGTCCTCGGGACTGGCGGTGCTCCCGTGAGCGGTTTGAAAATCATTGGAGACCATGACGCCCTGGCTCAGAGGTTCGGCGGGGTTGGAGGGCCACCAGCCGATGGTCATGGTGCGGAGGTTGTTCTGGTTGAGGATATTCCAGATGGCTTTGGTCCTGCGCGAGAGATTGGTCACCGGACGGATGCCACTGGTCACCGGGTCCGGTTCGGAGAAGCCGTGAACACCGTGTTTGTAGGGGCGTTTCCCCGTGGCGATGGAGGTCCAGAGCATGGGGCTGAGGACAGGGTTGAGGGTGGAGAGATTCCCGATCACCCCGCCCTCCATCAGGCGTGCGAGATGGGGCATCTTTCCGGCATCGACCAAGGGGTGGATGACCTTCCAGTCGGCGGCATCCCAGCCGACGAGGAGGACCTTGCGTTTTGGGCCGGGAAGGGGGCACTTGGTCATCCAAATATCGTTAGCGAGAATGGGCTTTGGATGTCGAGGGCGGACGGGTCGAACCGATTGGCGGACCTACCGGAGGACGAAGCGCAGGCCGGTGATGCGCTCCTTGCCGAAGCGCTTCTGCAGTTTTGCCAGGATGTCCTCGCGCATGCCTTCGAGGACGAAGTGAATCGTGGGCTGGATCATGCGGATGTGCAGGGTCCGGTGCTTCAGCTTGATGGGGACGGTCTGGAGGCAGAGCGGGTGCCCCACAATCTGGGTCCAAACGCGGGCGATCTCCTCCTCGGCGTAGCGCTCCGAGAGGCCGAGCGATTTCATGAGTCCGGGGACGACGTCGCCCACCACTTTGGCGTTGTGCCTTGGCGTCTGGGGATCGGGGACACCGCGCCATTGTTCCAGGAGGCGTTTGCGGAGGGCAGGCTTCATGAAGAATAGGACATTTCTCCACCAGGGTGAATCAGTCGGCACGGGCCCTCAAGTGAAATCCAGGGATGCCGTCGGCACGCGGCGAGGGCGGGAATCCACCGATGACGGGAACTTTCATTGAACCGATTCGGCCCGGGAATTGTCATGAGTTCAGGGTTGCATTTCACCTAGGCGCCTCATTAGATGAAATTCAGCGCAAGGCGCTCACCGTTACCATGGCGAATCCACCTGATCTCGATCCAGATGATGATTTGGAACCTCTTCCCGAGGAGGAGCCCACAGCGCCGCGCACGCCGGGCATTCCCGAGGCGGTGGAGGAGCGCGAGGAAGTGGTCATGGAAGATCTCTCGAGATCAAAGGAGAGCTTGCCCGAGTTTAGTCCGCAGGACCGGCGGCAGGCCAAGCGGCTGGAGGGAATGGATCTCGAAAGTGACGAAGCCGCCGAGGGACTGGGGGAGAAGATCAGTCCGCGGACTCCGAAAAAGCGTTCTCCCAAGGACCCGGTCCCCGGGCCGGAGGCCTCGGGTGAGGGACGGTCGGGCGGGGAGCTGGAGGAAGATCTTCGCCGTGAAGCCGGGATCACGTATGGCAATGTCCGCTCTTCGGATTTTGAGCCCACGGCTTGGGAATCGTCGGCCACCAAGGTGGACGGCCCGCTCTTGGACGAGGAGGGGAATGTGGTGCCGCGGGTCAGTCTGGGGGACTGCGCGGGCTCCGTGGTCGAGGGTTTGAAAGGGGCGACGAAGCGCCTCAACATCGTGGAGAAGGCGAGTGTCTCGATTTTCTTGCTCGTGGCCTTGATCGGGCTCTTCGTGTTCCGCAGCCTGGTGCACTCGATTCCCCAGCCGGAAGAGGAAGTGCGGGAGCTGTTGAGTGCGGTTTCGCTTCCGGTCCAGGGAGAGATGGTTTCCGTGACTTCGCTCGATGCCGTGTGGCGCAAGCCGCAACCGGGGGACATTGTGCGCCCGGGAATGATCGTGGTTCCCGAGGTGAAGGTCCAGGCGAGCGGGAGCGGGCATCTTCGCATCCTTTTTCGGAGCGAGACGGGAAGAATTGAGGGTGATCCTTTTCATGTGAAACTCACGGGCGGGAGCGGTGACCACACGGTGGTCTGTTCTCAGGGATACGAGACGGCGATGAGTCTCGTGGAGTGTCAGGCGGGCCGGTTGGAGCCCTGGACCGTGACGGTGTATGAGAGCCGTGAGTTTGATGTGCCGATTGAAGAATGGAACACGCTGGTACGATTTGAGATGCCGTCGAAGACGCCCGACCAACGCTAGGAAAGGAAAGACTGATCCAGGGCTGGGGCTGGCTGGATCTGCGCCTCCGCTTTCTCATGATGCACGATCGACCGACCCTCGACGCCGACGATTTGGAATCGATCGGCTCCTCCCTCGTTGCCCGTGAGGGCTGGGTGGTGATGCATCTCTTCTATCATTTGGAGTATGCCACTTGGGATCTCCTGGGCGGGGACATCCAGCGCAAGGCGAAGACGGAATTGACCCAGTTGGTTCAGGAGATTCGGGCCCAGGACGACACCCAGCTGTTGACCTTTGGCATGGTTTCTCCCAAGGCCGACCTCGGGTTCATGCTTTTGACGCCGGACCTCCACACGGCCCATGCTTTTGAAAAGCAGCTGAGCCTTTCCCTGGGTCCGGAAATTCTCTCGCCGGTTTATTCCTACCTCTCCATGACGGAGCGGGACGAGTACGCCGTGACGGAGGCGCAGTACCGCGAACGGATGATGGATGCCGAAGGCTTGGAGCCGGGGACGGAGGCATTGGAAAAGAAGATGGCGGAGTTCAGGGGGCTCATGGAGAGGGAGCAGGCGCGGCGGCTCTATCCGAATCTACCCGAATGGCCGATCTTTGGTTTCTATCCCATGAGCAAGCGGCGATCGGGTGAGGACAACTGGTACCGATTGCCGTTTGCCGAACGTCAGCATCTCATGGAGGGG
Organism: Verrucomicrobiales bacterium; assembly: GCA_028281705.1. Classification (GTDB taxonomy): domain Bacteria; phylum Verrucomicrobiota; class Verrucomicrobiia; order Verrucomicrobiales; family DEV007; genus JAACDM01. Next base: position 3,803 of record JANQJH010000479.1, on the reverse strand, counting down.
CAACTCAGAGTGGAGAGACGATGGAGTGAAAAGATACTTCAGTTGATCACGGGGTCGATGGGGATCGATGACGCCGAATGGGGCGTCTCTCTTTTCGGGCATGACCTTGCGGACGTGAAGGAGATGGTGTCTGCGATGCGCTTTGACGAAGCGGGTGCTCGCTATGGCGAGTTTGGAGAGTTCTACATTGGCCTTCAGCTATCACTCGACGAACTTTTCGAGCGTCTTGATCTTTAGTTAGACTGTTTTTTATGGAGAGTGACTCTTATCAGACGGCGCCGCTTCGGGTGGGGTCCCGGGAATTTCATTCCAGACTTTTTGTGGGGACGGGGAAGTTCTCCTCCAACGACGCGATGCGGGATGCCTTGGAGGCCTCGGGTACGGAAGTGGTGACGGTGGCCCTGCGGCGCGCCGACCTGAGCGGGCAGCAGGATCCCTATGCCAACATTCTGGAGTTCATCGATCCGGAGAAGTATCTCATCCTCCCCAACACGAGCGGGGCGATGAATGCCGATGAGGCGGTGCGCCTGGCGCGATTGGCGGCGGCGGCCGGGCTGCCGAAATGGGTCAAATTGGAGATTCACCCGGATCCCCGCTACCTGCTGCCGGATCCCATTGAGACCCTGGCGGCGGCGGAGATTCTGGTGAAGGAGGGCTTCACCGTTCTCCCCTACATCAATGCGGATCCCGTCTTGGCCAAACGCCTTCAGGATTGCGGGACGGCGGCGGTGATGCCCCTGGGCTCTCCCATCGGGAGCAACCGGGGAGTGGACACGCGGCATCAGATCCAGATCATCATCGAGCAGGCCATCGTGCCCGTGGTCGTGGACGCCGGCTTGGGCGTGCCGAGTCATGCTGCCGAAGCCCTGGAACTCGGAGCCGATGCCGTCTTGGTGAACACCGCCATTGCCATTGCGGACAATCCCAGTGCAATGGGACACGCCTTCAAGCTAGCGGTCCAAGCGGGACGCCTGGCCTACGAATTGGGTCTACCAGAATCCAAATTCACCGCCGAGGCGACCAGTCCTCTCACCGGATTCCTCTATGAGGAGGGCCTGAAGTAGGCGAGTTCAGTCCAGTGGTGCCCTTGATGGCGAGTTTGTTAGCGTAGGGCCTTGGAGAGTTCCTCGATTTCCTGATCGATATCGGATCCCGGGACGGTGCGGGCGATCTCATTTTCCAGGAGTTTGCGGTAGCGCTTGCGCATGCGGTTGACGGCCACTTTAACCCAGCCTTCTCCCCGCCCGATGTTCTGGGCGATCTCTCGGTAGGATTGGGTGTTTTCATTCCACGCGAGGCAGGTTTGGAGGGCTTCGAACTCGGCGGCCTTGTCTGAATCGGCGAACTCCTGCCGGAGATGATCGGCCACGCGATCGAGGACGGAGGTGGCCCAGGCGCGGTCGAAGAGGGCGTCCGGCGTCATGGCCGCATCAACGGGTTCCTCCGTGTAGCGCTGTTCCAGGGCATTCAGATGAAGGGAGAGGTGCACGGCACCGGCGCCGCGCTTTTGCGTTTTCCCCTTGGCGCGTTCGTCCTTGAGAAAACGTTTGAGCCGGATGAGGAGAAAGGAGCGGAAGGTGCAGTCCTCGCCATAGGCCTTTTCGACCCATCGCTTTTCGATGAGTTTGGAAATGAATACCTGGGTCAGGTCCTCGGCGTCTTCGGGACCGAGGCCTTCCCTCCTGACATAGGCATAGAGGGGGTACCAGTATTGTTGGCAAAGGGCTTCGAGATCCGCGTCACTGCCCTCGCCGGCGCGCTGAATCATGGTCCAGCGGGTGACGGGAAAACGATGGTCCTGTGGTCCTGATGCCAAACTCCCGATGCGTTGTGGGTTTCCATCATCACCCAACCTCAGATTGTCAGAATTGGTAGTTCGAATCGCGAGCCGTTTCCGTCCCGTCAGGCGTGCTGCCGCTGTTGGTGGAGCCGCATGGCGGTGCGGTAGCGGCTGAGCATGCGGATCCCGTGACCCACGGTGACCCCGGGTGCCACACCGGAAATGAGGCAGACGCAGAGGCGTCCGAATCCTTGCCGGTGGGGGATGGCCATCCAGACGATGCCGGCGGTGAAGATGACGCTGAGGACTCCGAATCGAGGGATCAGGCCCGGGGTCTGGAGGAGGGGTGTTTCCACTCCCAGGAGGCGAATGAGACCGCTGGTGTAGAGCGCGGCAATGGCGGCGGCAAGGAGGACGCCGATCGCCAGGGTGATCAGGGCGCGCCAAAGATAGCCCCGTTGGGGGGCCCTTCCATTGAACATGACTGGCCGTGGCTGAGTGAAATGCCGCAGCCCAGAGGGCTCTTCACCGTTGGCGGCGGGGAAGAGCATCAGGGTGGAGCAAGAGGGGCAGGCTCCAAGCGAGAGTTCTGAGCCGCCTTGGTAGCGGATCGCGGTGGCGCAGGAAGGGCAGTGTCTATCCATGAAGAAAAGGAGTGGATCAGGTTCAGGGTAGGCGGTGGGTTCCCCGGTTACCCCTTACCTGGGCAAGGGGCGAAAATGGTCTCCACTTTTCTGAAGTTTTTTTGAATATATCCTGATGACAGGTGAGAACTCGCTTGAAAACGGCTCTGCCGGGACGCGGTCAATGTGGCGTCAACTATTCGTAACCTATTCGTGAGCAATCGATTGACGACTTTAAGGGATGCCGTTTGTGAGTGTTGCGGGGAGGTGTTGCCGCCGGCCCACAGCTTGAAGGTGTGTCCCAAATGCCTCTTGCAAGGGGCCGCGGTGCCGCCGTCTGGCGCTGCCGAGCGGGGTGAGCGGAGCACTCCGGGCGAGGCCATGGAGGAATTGAGCGAACTCTTGCCGGATTTCGAGTGGTTGGGCGTCATTGGCCGCGGCGGCATGGGTGCGGTCTACAAGGCACGCCAGAAGCGGCTCGATCGCGTGGTCGCGGTCAAGGTGCTCTCGGAAGAGATCAGCGTGGAATCCCGCTTCGCCTCGCGTTTCGAAAGGGAGGCAAAGATTCTGGCGCGCTTGAATCACCCTCACATCGTGACCATTCACGACTTCGGTCAGGAACTGGGGCTCTACTATCTCGTGATGGAATACGTCGATGGGGTGGACTTGGCACGGCTCCTTCGTCAGGGGTTGATGCCGGTGGATCGCAGTGTGCGCATCGCACGGCAATTGTGCAGCGCGCTCGTTTTTGCGCATGAGAGGGAGGTGCTCCATCGCGATATCAAACCGGCCAACGTTCTGGTGGACCGGGACGGGCTGGTCAAGATTGCCGACTTTGGCTTGGCCAAATTGGGACTGGTGCATGATCACTCCATCACCCTAACCGTTCCGGGAAGCACCATGGGAACGCCGCGTTACATGGCCCCGGAGCAGTGGGAGAGCCCGGACGCGATCGATCACCGGGCAGACATCTTTGCCTTTGGGATGATCTTCTATGAGTTGCTCACTTCCGAAGTGCCCTCCGGGATGATCGATCTTCCCTCGACGAAGGCGCCGATCGATCGTCAAGCGGATGACATTGTGCGCAAGTGCCTGGCCCAGGATCCGGATAAGCGTTATGCGAGTGCGCAGGACCTGGAGGTCGATCTCTTGGCCCTGGAGCAGACGACGGGGATTTCCCGCGGGCCGCGGGCCGATGATAGCTGGCTTCGCCCGCCTCCGGTGCAATTGGTGGAAGAAGAAGACGGTGGCGATGGCGGTGTGGAGGAACCGGAGGAAGAAACGGCGGTGGACTTGAGCACCGGCGCGGCGCCGCGAATGAGGAAAGTGCAAGAGAGGCCGTCAGATCGATTTCGTCCTCGCTGGGCCTGGCTTGTGGGCGCGTTGGGCTTGGTGGTTTG
>JANQJH010000439.1 GCA_028281705.1 Verrucomicrobiales bacterium | reverse complement strand
TGGAACCTGACACAGAACCCGCGCGGGCCCCTGGCGGCGCGGATTAACGATCAGTTACAGTTCTACACGGAGTTGATGCGCGATTTCAACGCCGAGGTGGCGCGCTTTCTCCGGGAGGAGATCGGCTATGAGGGATTGGTCAACGCGGGAAACTGGCGCACAGCGGATCAGGCCAAACTGCTTGATGCCGAACGCTATGCTTACACGGCGAACGACGTCATCGGGGTGAACCGCTACTACAACGGGGGTTCCCACCGCAACCCGGCGGAGGAGAGGCGCGCTGGATACCTTGTTAGTGAGGGGGACCTCTTCAAGAGCGAGTCCGTGCTCAAGCGACCCGGTTCCTTTCCTCTGGCTCTGCGTCAGGTGGCGGGATTCCCCATGATCATTTCTGAGAGCGCTTGGGTGCCGCCCCTGCGCTACCAGAGTGAGGGTCCTTTTCTCGTGGCGGCCTACAGTGCGCTCACGGGATTTGACATCTTCTATTGGTTCTCCACGGGAGATATCGGGTTTGGCCCTCCCATGGGAAAGTGGCAGCTCTCCACGCCTGCTCAGTTAGGCATGTTTCCCGCGGCGGCCCTCATGTTTCGCCGGGGTTACCTGCGCCGGGGAGAGCCGGCCCTGATGGAGTATCGTCCGCCGGTGGATCTTTGGGCGCGTCAGTCGCCGCTCTTGCCCGAGCAAGCTGGTTTTGACCCCAATCGCGACCTCCGCGTCGAAGCGTCTGCGGAGGGATCGCTAACGCCTCTGACTTATCTCGCCGGAGGTGTCGAGGTGGCCTTCAGAGAGGGCTCGCCCAGACTCGAGGACTTGAGCAGGCTGATTAACGGGGAGAAGAAGACGGTGCGCAGTGTGACGGGCGAACTCCTGTGGGACTACGGTCGAGGCCTTTGTTTTCTCAACGCGCCTAAAGCCAAGGGAATGGCCGGAGATTTTTCCGCGGCCGGCGAGGTTCAGTTAGGTGGGTTGAACATCAAAGGGGACAACTCCTATGCCAGTCTCTTGGTGGTATCGATGGATGGGGCCGATCTGGCGGAATCCCAGAAGATATTGATTCAGGTGGGCACGACGGCGCGACCGTATGGATGGAGAACGGAACGCACCGGAGGCGGTGGCCGTCGCATCACCAGCTTGGGTAGCAGCCCGTGGAATCTGGAGGATGTCGAGATCGATCTCCAGCTGAAGAATGCGCGCTTGGGGAAGGCGACGTCGTTGGACGCCAACGGCATGCCGAAAGTGGAAGTGCCCGTGCCCCTCGGTAGGCGTGGTGACGGGAGTGTGACCCTGAAGCTGCCGCGCGACACCATGTATCTGCTGCTGGAGTGAGGAGTGCTTGACCCAGTCTCGTCACGAGATATCACCTTTTCCTAACATCATGAGTCGATTCACCACGCTTGTCTTCGACATCGGAAATGTCCTGAGTCATTTCAGCTTCGACGCGCTGGCGGCGGAGGCCGTGGAGTTCACCGAGCTGCCGATTGCGCAGATCCGGGACGTATTCATCCAGTGGTCCGAACCATTCTGCCTGGGTGATCTCGGGCCCGATGACTTTGCCCAGCGCTGTTTGGAGGATCTCCAGTTCTCGGGTGACGCTGAGGATCTTCGAAGAGTCTACAACATGGGGTTCTCCCCCAATGAGGCCATGCGTCCGGTGATCGAGCGCTACAAGGAAAGCCATCGGCTCTATTATCTTTCAGACACCAATATCTGGCATTTGGAGCATCTGCTTGTCCACGATCCGCTCTTGCCGCATTTCGAAGGAGGCACGGCATCCTTTGAAGCGCGTGCGCTCAAACCGAGTGCCGCCATTTATGAACACGCGGCTCGCGAGCACGCATTCTCTCCCGCCGAAGCGATTTTTATCGACGACCGCGCGCCCAACGTCGCCGGGGCCGAAGCCGCCGGGTTCACCGGGCTCCATTATGATCCTGGTGAACATGCGGATTTCGAAGCGCGATTGACAGGGCTTCTAGATTGAGCGCAACGTGAGGCCAGCGTCTCGCCGGCGGGACGTCTGTCCAAGTTGACGTTGAGGTCTGGCAATGCGTTTCTCATGGAAACGCTCTATTTTTAACTTTCCAACCCGCGGGCCCACGATAGACTCGGTCCATGCAACGGAAAGCGCGCTTGATGATCTGGGCTGGAATGGGCCTTCTCATGGGAGCTGTGGGGCGTTTGACGATCGGTGAGCCCACGGTCACGGCCGACGGTGATCTTGGCGTTTCGAGGGCAGTGACTGGCGGGCAGACGGAGAAATCGAGCGTCGCGAATACGGCGGCGACGGCCGGGCGGCCCAGCCTCGAGGCGATTCGCCAGGCCCGCGGTTTGGAGAAACGGCTGCTGGTGGCGAATTACCTGACCGGGGCGAGCCTTGATGAGGTTGTCGGTTTGCTTGAGGATCTCTACACCGAAAATGGCCGTGATCTTCATGCGAGTGTCGGTCTCATCCTTCTGCGCGGATTTGAACTGGATGCCCATGGGCTCGTCTCCGCGGTTCGAGATCTTCCGAAAAGACACTATCATTTGCAGAATATCTATCGGGAATGGGTCAAGATTGATCCCGAAGCGGCCCTTGCGGCGAGTGAAGACGAAGGGAAAGGGGTTCGCCAGACCGCTCTTGTGGCTCTGGCAGACGACGATCCTGGTCGCGCCTTGGCCTTGTTGGAGGCAGAGGATCTGGGCAGGGATTACCAGCGTCGCCACATTAAGGCGATGCAACTGACAAAGTTACTGGATACTGATGTTGAGGGCGCGCTCGATCACGCCATGGCCTTGCCCAATGCGAGGACCAGGAAGCAGGCACTCTCTCGGGTGATGGAAGCCTGGGCAAAGAAGGATGTGCTGGCAGCCATGCGCTGGTTGGACGAGCAGGAGACCTTGCCGGATCGGGTGGAACTGTTAGCCAAGGTCTTGCCTGCGTTGGCCGAGAAGAGTCCTGTCAGGGCGTGGGAAGTTCTGGACTCGCTCCCGATCGGCCCGGGACGCGGCCGGCTGGAAGGGGAGATCGTGGCGCGACGGGCGGTGAAGGATTTTGAGGGAGCCTTGCAAGCCGTGCGGGCGGCGCCGGTGGGGCCGTATCGTGACCACCTCTTCAACAAGCTTCTGGAGGCCAAGAAGCCGGAGAATCTGCTCGATCTCGTGCGTGAGCTGGAGATCGAAAGGAATGATCAGTTCAGTCTCACAGGTCTCGATATCAATACGAAGGGCCACGGTTGGGGGTATGGCGGCGGATCCAACCATGTGAGATCCGCGATGAAAGAGGCTTTTCTTACACTTGCTCAAACGTCGCCCGCCGAGGCTTTCGCCGCAGCCCATGAAACCATGGGAGATGGGTGGCGTTTCCGGGAGATGGCGCAATCGATCGGCAGTCAATGGGTCGGTGAAGACCCGGCCGCGGCTGCCAAGTGGGCCCTGAGCGTCCCGGAGAGTTCGTTGGCCAAGACCTTGCAGAACACGGTGTTCGGTGAATGGGCGCGAGCCAGTCCCCAGGCGGCTGCCGAGTTCATCGCGAACGCGGGATTGTTAGCCAGTGAAAGCCATTCCCGAACGGTGAAGGAACTGACCAAGACGTGGGCCGAACGCGCGCCCGATGACTTGTTAGGCTGGGCGGCGGTTCTCCCAGAATCCTCGCGAGAGCCAGTGCTCTCGCAGGCCCTGCGAGATGTCGCCCAGCACGTCCCGGAGACGGCGGCGTCGCACCTGGAACTGCTGGGTTCGACGAGTGCTCAGGAGCCGGTCATGCAGGCCATTGGCTCCTCGTGGAGCAAGAGAGATCCGCAGGCGGCCATGGCCTGGCTTGAAGAACAGCCGGCGGAGTTCGAACTGGACGGCACCATGAAAGATGCGGCCAAGGCCTGGGTGCTGGCGAGTCCGGTATCCGCCTCTGAGTGGATCGCCGATCTGGGCGAGGGGTCCCGCCGGGATCACGCCGTCGCCGGGATGGTGCATGCCCTGATCTCAAGCCGAAACCCGGAGAAAGACTTTGAGGCCGCGAACCAGTGGGTGGCGACGATTGCGGATCCCGACTTGCAGGAGCACTGGACGAAAGAGATCGCCACCCGTCAGGCGGGAGGGGCGGACGCGAGTCCTCCCAGTGAAGTTTGGGAGAGTAGCATCTCTATTAGTGCTGGTGGTGTCATTTCCATCGAACCTTGAGGATGAACGTGATGAGAAGAGGATTGCTGACATTTTGTATGGCCGCAATTGCCGGCTGGTGGGGCATGGGCATGATGCGGCGTCCCGCTCCCGCGGAGTCGCCGTCTGCGGAGAAGGCTGAATCGCCGAGGTCTCTCTTGACCGACCGGGGTCCCTCCGAGGAGGGCGAAGCGCTGCCGCCATCCAGCGAGGAGGCGAGTTTCGACGGGGCTCGACGTTTTCTCCACGCAGTCGATGGAGCGTCGGCCTCGACATTGGAAGGATGGGTGCGGCAGCTCTTGAAGGAACCCGTGACATCCGCTCGAAGAAACCGTCTCGACTTGTTAGTCCGAAAGTTAGCTTCCATCGACCCTGAGCGGGCCATGGATTTTGTGTCTGAACATTCGGAGCTGACCAGCTTTCAATCGGCCGTCCTCAGTGCTTGGGCAATACGCGATCTTCCGGCCGCCGTGGCCAAGGCCATTGAACTGAATCCGTCCGGCCAGCTCGTGAATGCCATCATGTCAGGCATCGATGTGGAGCGGGCCGAGGTCCTCTACACGCTTCTGCTGGAGCGAGGATTCGACAAGACCTCCTCGGGGTATTTTCAGAATCTGTTTTCTCACCTCTACGCATCTGGCGCGGAGAGCGTGGCTACGCGAGCGCTGGATCACGCGATGTCCATGAGCAACGACCCATGGAACATTCACGGTTTGGAGAATGTGCTAAGGAGTTGGTCGAAGGACGACCCTGAGGGCGTCATCGCCTGGGCCGAAGCCCTGGAGAGCCCGGGCGCCAAGAGTATCGCCTTGCGATCTTTGGCCGTCGCCTGGGCGGAGCGCGATCCGCTAGAGAGTTTGCAGCATCTCTGGCATCGCCTGGACGCCCAGGGGAAGAGCCGGATGCTGAATCAGTTCAGCAATGGGGCCGATGGCGCATGGGACCCGGCGGGCGTGGTCGAGTGGGTGGACGAGCATATCGAATCACCTGAGGAGGCCGGAAAGATTCTCGCCAAGATGGTCGAGGGCATGCGGAATTCCCGCCATCCCGAGCGCATGGCCGAACTCATCCCGCACTTGGACCCGTCTCAGCGTGAGGTGCCCAGGGCGATTCAGCAAGCGGCGCAGAAATGGGCGGAAATCGACGATGAGGCGCTCTCCGCTTGGATTGAGAGGCAGACAGACACGTGGATTCGCGAGGCCGCGCAGAAGGGATTGGTGGAGCATTGGTCGCAGAATGATCCCGAGAAAGCCTTGGCATTTCTCAGCAGCATTGATGTGGAGATGTGGGGAGACTATTCCGATGGGCGTCGATTGATCGGGAATCTCTTTGGCAAACTGGGCGACGCGGGAGGTCCGGAGGCCACCTTGAATCGAGTACCGGAATCAATGCGCGACGTCGCGCTGATGAGCTACGCCGAGAACTTTGCCAAGGAGGATACGGCAGAACTCATCGCCTTTCTTGAAGAACAGCCGCAGGGTGAGAATCGGGATCGTGCCCTACAGTACTCCGTCGGCCATTGGGCCGTGACCGAACCTGAAAAAGCCGCCGCGTGGGTCGATCAGCTCGAGGAAGGTGAGAGCCGGAAGTTTGCAGCAAGGAACTTGGCCAATACCTGGGCGCGATTTGATGTGGAAGGCGCGATGGCATGGATCGAGACTCAGGAACCGAGTGCGAGCCGGGATGAAGCTGCCAAGGAACTCATCCGTGCACGGCTCGAGCGCCATCCGCAAGGCGCCCTCACACTAGCGGAATCCATGATGGAGGGCGCGGATCGTGATCGCATGATCCGAGACAGCCTTCAAGCGCTCGCCCGCCGCAACCCGGGACAGGCGCAAGAGGCCTTGGGGCGCCTTTCTCTTGCCGAGAAAGAGCGAGAGCGCATTGCGAAGATGATTGTCGAAACTGAGGCGGTAGAGGAGTTCTTTGCTCCATCTTCATAGTTGGAACCGAAGGGACCAAGACCCCTGACGCTTTGTCAGAATGTGGGAGGGACTTCAGTCCCTCGTTTGTTTTTTGGAAGAGCCTCAAACTTGGAGAGGACCTTGGGAGAACGGGGCACAGATTGAGCAGACAAGGAGTGTGTTTTCGGCGTCGTTCTAGCATACGGAAAAACGAAACTGGATCTCGAACCTCCCAAGCTTTGGTTGTCCTTCTTTCTTCCTCACCACCTCACTTTAGGTTAGCTGGGCGATGGCACACTGGAAACAGCGGCCGGCCTCTCCGCCTGTGCGTTCTGCAACGCCTGCCGTGCCTTGAGACCGATCTGCGGATCGGGATCCTTGGACGCCATGCGGAGTGTGTCCGCCACTATCGCGTGATCCGGTCCTCCAATCCTTGCCAGCGCTTCGATGGCCATGATGCGGCTGCCGGTCGTCAGGCGTTCGTCTTTGACCAAGCTGGCGATGGGCTCGATCGCCGCTGTGGCATCAGGACCGATCCGGACTAGCGTTTGCACCACGATGTCTCCCATCGTGTGGTGGTACAAGTGATCCATCAGCGCGGGGATCGCCTCGGCCGCCGCTGGTCCGTGGAGACCCAATGCCCGAGCCGCCACCAGACGGACCCGCGGCCGCTCGTCCTCCTTCAACGCCGTCAGGAGTGCCGCTACCGCCTGATCTGCCGCCCCAGGCTCACCGGCACGGCGCCTTCCCTAACCCTCCCTGGTCAGAACTCATTCTTGAAGGGAGTGAGCCGGAAGAAGCTCATTCGGCTTGGGAAAGATTCGCGCTTACCTATTGGCAGCCGCTCTATATCTTCTTGCGCAGGCGAGGGGTCAGTCACGACGCGGCGGCAGACGACATTCAAGGATTCTTCGCGCACCTGCTGAGCCGGGACTTTCTGCGGCAGATCGAACGGGGTGAGGTGCTCTTTCGCTCGTTCTTGCTCACGGCGCTACGTAGCTGGCGCGCCGATCAGTATCGGGGAGCCAATGCGCAGAAGCGTGGCGGCGGCATCCAGCCAGTGCCCTTGGAAGAATTGGAGAAGGCTGGAGAAATGCCGATGGCGGAGGAAGGGTTCGCCAGAGGAGGCCTTTGACCGCAACTGGGCGCGAGCCGTTTACGCCAGCGCTTTGAAATCGTTGCAACTGAGCCTCCAAAGCCGGAATCGCGGTCCGCTCTTTTTGAAACTGCGGGGTAAGTTGACTGGCAAAGGTACGGAAACCTATCAGAAGATTGCAAGTGCTCTTGAAATGAGTGAAGGCGCGGTGAGACAGGCAGCCTTGGAGATGCGCCGCGAATTTGCAGGCGGTCTTCGAAAAGAAGTCCGACGGACGGTGGCGAAGGAAGATCAAGTGGACGAAGAGATTCGTTATATTCTATCACTCTTGCGTAGTTAGTTAGCCTGCGCATTGACGTTCGTTGGAGAACGCGCTCGAGAAGCTCACGCAAGCCCCTTTCCGAATTAGGAATGAACCATATCTCGTTTGTGGCTGCCATTGGGCCTCAACAAGCCGTGGCCTCGCCTTATTCGATCGCGGCTATTCTGTTGCCGGGACAGCCTTCAGGCGCCGGCCCGCCGGAACCGGGGACAGGCGCAAGAGGCCTTGGGGCGCCTCAATCCTAACAAGCGGTTTCGTTTGGAACCAACGATCGAGCCCACCGGGAGAAGCTGCTGACACGTTCCCGATGGGCTCTGCCCGTTGTCACGACGGATAGGCCAAAGGTCCCGTTGGATGGCGGTGCGTCAAGACGAGATCACTTGGTGTGGCTGGAGGCGGGGCCTGAGTAGGTCGTGAAACCTAGGGTAATAAGACCAGAGGGAGAGGCCTTGGCCAGCTGTGTCGATCGGGTGATTGACGTGGGGTGATTGGGGTGGCCGACGCCTGCTGCAAGAGGGAGAGATCGGGAATTTCTCTGTTCGGAGCACTTGCCCAGCCACGAATGACTCACGATGGGTTTCAATCAGTTCACCACCAATCATCTGCGGCCGTTTGACCAATCATGAATAGAGCGATTCTCGTCCACTATGGGTGGCTTTTCGTGGCCGTCCTCGCCTTTGCGGCCGGCTTCCACCTGTTTCCCGCGGGGCGCGGCGGAGGCGATGGGCGTCCGGATGGGGCCAAGACGACCCTAGGGGGAGGTGGCGGATCAGAGCCAGAATTGCTTGCCGGCTTGGAGGCGGAAGAAGAGGAAGGTGATGATGCTCTCGCCCAGGCTGCCGATCTCTCTGAATCGGCGCCGCCGACGGATGGCGAGATCCGGAAGCTCGGTGAGGCCTTTCGTGCATCCACCAGTCCCATCGACCGCCGGCTTGCCTTCTCGGCCCTGTTGGAGGGCTTGACTGCCGAGAATGCGCTTCTCGTGCGTGAACAGATTGCCCACAAGGAGCCGCGCAGTGCGGAGTTTCGGGAGTTCCACTACGCCTGGGGTGCCGTCGCGGGAGCCGAGGCGGCCATGTTTGGCGCCGGGACGGAGGAGGACGACATGGCACCGGCACTGGCAGGTTGGGCCAATGCAGATCCGCAGGCGGCGCTGGCGTGGTTCAAGGGTCTCGACATGGAGAACGACCCTGGATTTGATCCACTGCTCAAGGATCGCAAGATCCCTGTTGATCAGATGCGTGGTCACCTCATGCGGGGTTTGGTGGAGGGGCTGGCGAGCGCGGATCCAGGCGCGGCGAGCGATTTCGTCCTCTCGATGGTCGAGGATGGCCAGAAGGGGGCGGAGCATCTGATGCATCGTGTGGCGGAGCAGATGATGCGGACGAATGCGCCCTCGCAGACGGCGGCGTGGGCGGAGAACTTGCCCTCAGGTGAGGCGCGCAACATCGCCATGCGCCGTGCGTTGGAATCCTGGGCCCGCCGTGACCCGAAGGCGGCGAGTGAGTACTTGCTGTCCATGCCGGATTCCGCGGTCAAGGATTCCGCAATCAGCGGGTTTACCGGCCGGCTGGCATGGGAAGACCCCGTGTCGGCCATCACCTGGGCCCAGACCATCGCCTCGGAGGGCCACCGCATGGAGGCCATCTTCGGCGTCGGGCGCGCCTGGGCGCACAAGGATGCCGCCGCCGCCGCCGAGTGGGCCGCCTCTTCGGGCTTGCCGGAGGAGATGCAACAGAAGATGCTCAATGTCCGTCGGGACCGCGATCGAGATTGATGCGAAAAGCCTACCGATTTCCTCTTTTTGATCCAATTTACTGAGACGCGATGAATCGTTCACTAGCGAAGCACGGGATCTGGATCCTCATCACGATGGTCACTTTCGTGGCCGGTTCTCAACTCGGTCGCCGCGCCTTGCAATCTGCGGGCGGCCCGGGCGAGATGAGGTCGGCGGGCAGGTTTCTCTCCCTGACACCGTGGCTAGCTGGTTCTCAGAATCGATCCCCTGAGAAGCCAAAACAGGAGAATGCCGTGGGTAATACCGTGCTCGGCAAGAGGACCATCGTTGCCGCGGCCAAGCTGTCCCTGGCGAAGTATCCGCTGACGGAAGACAGCCCACCCCTCACGGAGGAACAGATTGTGGAACTCGCCTTGATGGCGACGAAGTCTTCGAACCCGATTGAACGCCGCAAGGCTTTTGATAGGCTGCTGCAAGAGATGCAATTGGATACGTTCACCAAGGAGCAAGCCATGATCATGCGGAGTTCCCTGCACCAGAATGGTGCCAGTGGTGAGCAGTGGCGCGCTTTCGATTACGCCTGGGGCGCCAGCGATCCCGAGACTGCGGTGGCTTACATTGATGAAATTCCCAAGAGATACCAGGACGGCTATACGAGCAACATGCTTCCCGGACTGGCCAGCGTGGATCCCCAGACGGCGATCGACTTGGTGTTGGCCATGGAAGGCGGAAAGCTCTATCACCGGATGACGGGGCGCCTGATCGAAGGCTTGGCCGACTATGACATCGGATACGCGACTGATTACGTGAACCGGTTGGCAGAGAGTGGGACGCCTGGTTTCTCCGATCACATGAGGAGACTGACACGCGAGGTGAGGAATACCGTGGGGCTGGGACAAACGGTGGCCTGGGCGGAGGAATTGGATGCCGGGCGCCTGCAGGCGACGGCCTTACGCAGCGTGGCTCACGAACTGGCCAACAACGATCCTCTCGAGGCTGCTGATTGGGCTCGGCAGTTTGTGGGACAAGATCAGAACTCGCGGCTCTTTGGTGAAGTGGTTCGCCAATGGAAAGACGTCGAGGCCGCCACCGATTGGGTGGATTCCCTGGGCCCCAGTCTGGCACAACGCGATGCGCTCAGCGCCGTCTACGGGTTTCGCGGTTCCCAGGAACCTCATGAGGCGGTGCAGGACATCCTCAACATGCCGCCGTCGGACGACCGGAACTTCGCCATCAACGGCTTCATTAGCGGGCTGGCGCATCAGGACGGAGAGGCGGCCGTTCTCTGGGCCGCGGAGATCACGGATCCGGGCATGCGGCAGGCAGCCCAAGTGCGTGCCGCCGAGCATTTCTATCGACAAGACCAACAGGCTGCCGCGGAGTGGTTTCGGCAGAGTGGCTTGCCCGATGATGCCTGGCATCGGTTCACCAAAAGAGATTGATCGATGAAGGTGAGGCCGGCCAGAGTGATGGGTTGGCTGGTCGTTCCGGCTTTGGTTCTCCTCGCCCTGACGCTTTGGCTGGCTAACAAGTCATCGTCGGACTCTCTCCCAGTAGTTAGGAAGTTCTCACACAGAGGTGATTTCCCAGAATGTGGGAGGGACTTCAGTCCCTCGGTATGGACTGGACTTGTTGGGTCGTTGTATGTTAGTATTCAGGGAAGCCTTACGGCTTCCGCTACGAGGAACGGCATGTTATGGTAGTTCCGATAGGGGAAGCCTCACGGCTTCCGGGAGTGAGTGTCCGCACTACTTTCGGGAGTTTGACGGCTGGGCAAACTGATCGTGCCCCACGCCAAAGTCATTCCGCCCGGTCCGGTCCTCCCCGCGGAGCAGCCAAAGAGGCCGGTTGGAGAAATCGACCTTGTAGCCCGCGCTGGCATCAAGGCCGGCGCTGCGATCGAAGAACGAAGTTGCCGGCATGTAGCGAATCGCCAGTCCGGCTCGGCGACGCGTCGAACGGTTCGGATTGGAGCCGTGGATGAGGTAGACATCGTGGAGCGACATCTGTCCCGCATTCAGTTCGATGTCGACTGCGGCCGATCGGTCGAAGTAGTCGTCGCGGACCCGTTGGTTGAGGACGACGTCGGTGCGATCTTCTTTAAGGTGCGCGTGCAGCCTTTGTTCTTGATGTGAGCGAGGAATCACACGGAGGCAGCCGTTCTCCGTCACGCTGTCATCGATCGCAATCCACACGGTGCAGGTGGCCAAGGGTTTGATCGGCCAGTAGTGACCGTCTTGGTGCCAGGGTACTTCCATGCCGTCGCCCGGAGGCTTGCAGAAGGCCTGACATCCCCACAGAACGATGTCCGGCCCAATCAGTTGCTCTACCATATCCAGGATCTGCGGGTTGCGGGCCAGCTCGAGAAAGACTTTATCGCCGACGACTCCCTCGGCGCCGCTCTCTTCCGTGTGCACACTCACAAGCTGCTCCGGACGCGTTTCCGGATTCGCCATGATCACGGCATCCAGTGCCATCCGAAGTTTCTTCACGCGCGGGGCAGAGAGTCGAAACTCGGGGACGACATAGCCGTCCTGGCGATAGTGTTCGATTTCGGCTGAGCTGAGCTGGGACATCATCGTTGCGCCTTTATTCTCTAGGAGAGTTCTCGGAGCTCGTCCAGCACTCGCTGATAGAGGGCGACGGAGATCCGGAGATCATGTCTGGCAACCGCATCGCGAAGGATGGACTGAGCTTCTTCTAATGCGATAATTCTCCGTCTTGCTGCACCAACGACGATGCCTAACACACCGATGATTGCGAGCCCGTGTTCCGAGGCCACACGTCGCATCAACCGCTCATCTGCCACTAGCCAATCAACTTCGTTTTGAATGCAGTATGTGAGTGTCGAGCAATCACTCTCGCTGAGAGATTTGGATTGAATCTGCGTTCCCGAGAAGTGGCAGATGGTTGCAGATTCGTTGAGGAAGTTGAACAGACGGGTGCGTTCCGTCGCGCCGGCTCGTTCACCAAGCACTTCATCGGCCACACACTTCAACACGATAATGTCGCCTCCCAGCACTTCTTGGATCAAGTGCAGCCGGTCGAGCTTTGCCAGAATGATCAGAGGGCTGGCGTCACAAACGACAACGTTCACCTAGTGAGATGGAAGGCGCTGATCCAGCGTTCGTAAATCGTCCTCGAACTCTGCGATATCGTAGTGAATCTCGAGTTGCTCCTTCGGCATCAGTGCGAGGAAATCCCATTGGCTCAGGCCGGCGAGTTCAGCGGCCCTCGAGAGGGTGATTTTTTCATCCCGGTAGGCTGAGGTTGCGCGTTCGAGGCTGAGGGCCTTGATGCCTCTACGGACGATCGACTTGATCAAGGTCGAGCGGTCGCAGCCCTCCATTTCAGCGAGCGTCTCGATACGAGCCGCCTCTTCCCGGTCGACTCGCGCGGCAATGGTTGTGGTGGCCATGTTTACAATTCTGTATTTTGTAAACGCTCTCGTCAAGTCCATTTGCCTGTCGAGCGTACCTAGCCACCAAAAGGCCACAGTTGACACGGAGTGTCAGCCCGATCGCGACCGTGGCCGTTTCCGCTTCTTATTCGAATAAATACTCCACCCAACCCTGCCGCTTCTCACCCGGCGGGCAGATCTGCAGATGGGCCACGTCCTCCATTCCCTGAGCCGCCAAGTTGTGGGCGTCGGTGGAGCAGGTTTGGTTTTCGATTCCCATAAACGGGCGATCGGGCGTCCACACCACGAGGTGGGTGAACTCTTGGGATGCCTTGAAGGTGACGCTGCGTCCCACGTTGCGAAACTCGACCTTGGCCGGTCTCTCCGGGACCATCCCGAAGAAGACGTCGTCGGAGTCGAACCCTTCGAGGGAAACGGGTTCACGGGCATCCAGTGGATGCCCTTCGAGGTCTAGCAGTTTGCCGCTCGGCAGTTGCTGAAACGATTCCATGAGTGACTGGGCCGGGACGTGGAGAAAGGTGTCCTTCCGGGACCCGTGATATTTCAGGTAGGGATGGAGAGCGACACCGAAGGGGAGATTCTTGCCGCTGGCATCGTTATCGACCTCGTAATCCCAGCGCACGCCGCCATCACGGACGGTGACCTTGATGCGAAAGGTGTGTTCCCAGGGAAAGAGCACTCCCCGTTCACTCTGAGCATCAAAGCGGATGGCCGCGGTGACGGAGACGGCCTCGGCCGAAACCTCGGTCGATTCGCAGGCAAACTCGGCGCGATTGACCAATCCGTGAATGTGATTTCCAGGACCTTCCCGGAAGACGTATTTCTTCCCTTCAAACTCGAAGTTCCCCCCTTTGATCCGGTTTGGAGTCGGGTACAGGACCGGATTGCCGCATCGAACCCCCGGAAGCTCGGAGAGTTCTTCCGGCTGGTGAAAGTACTCGATACCGCGAAGGGTGATCGACTGGACATTGGCTCCGGCGGCGGGCACGAAGGTGGCCACGGTGTCGCCCTGGGAGAGGACATAGACATCCCAGCCGGTTTTCGCATCTTTGTGAACCGCAAGCGAGCCGGCATGGGAAATTGCTGTCATGAGGGAGAATACAAGCAAAGTGAAGGAGCGCATGCACCAAACTGACTCGATTTCATTCGCGTGACAAGGTTGGGAATCCCTCATGGGGCGGTTGCCGGCCGCCATGCAAAGGCCGCATTGGCCGAACCTCACCTTCGCCTGAGCTCACGGCAAATTTCCTCTAGTTTCTCGATGCCAACCCCGAGGATCGGGGCCTGTGCGTGCATGGATTGGATTGTCTGGCCCGGATGAATCACATGGAGTCGATCCAGGTTCAATGTGTCGATGGCGGTGTGCATCGAGCGCGTTGTCGTTGGGGCATCGCTATGTTTCATTTCGAACCCGTAGCGCCCAGTGGGAAGATCCAAAACGAGGTCGACCTCTGCTCCTCCCTGCACGTTCCACAGGTAGGCATCCTCTGCATTGCATTCGGACATGGAGATCGTCTGTTGGATACAGAATGTCTCCCAAGAGCCGCCAAGGCGTGAGTGAGATTCCAGGCGGCTCTGTTCAGCCAATTGAAGTAAGGCGTGCATCACTCCCGAATCCCGCATGATCAACTTGGGCTTCTTTCGCAAGCGGCCCTCTGTCGTCGCCACAAAGGGATGCAATTCGCGAACGAGAAACGCGCCTTGGAGGATGGAGACGTGTTTTTGAATGGTTTTGTAACTGACGCGTAACGTGTTACCCGCTTCGGAGTGATTCCACGTCTGACCGCTGGCATCCGAGACCAGCATGAGAAGCCGGCGAATGTAGACGGGATCATGGTCTGACATTCCCCAAAACCGCAGATCACGGCCTATCAAAGAGTCAAGGTAGTTCTCCCGCACCTCGATCGACTGCCAATCGTCCCGGGCGAGGAAGGATCGTGGTAATCCGCCGCGAAGCCAGAGACGCCGCCAGTGATCAGCACCGACCTCGGCGAGACTCAGGCCGTCCACTCGAATCCACGCCACTCGACCAGCCAGGCTTTCCGAGCCCGCGTTCATCAGCCGCGGTGAGACACTTCCGGTGACGAGGAATCGAGCCGGACAGTGCTCCCGATCGGCCAGTACCCGCAAGGTCGCGAATAATTCGGGCATCTCTTGAGCCTCATCGATCACCACCGTCCCGCTCAGGGAGCCGAGAATTCCCATGGCGTTCTCCCGCAAGCGCATGGCGTCGAGCGTCCGTTCCAGGTCGAAGAAGTGAATGTCTTCGCTGCTGGCGAAGGGGCGGGCAAGGGTGCTCTTCCCCACTTGTCGCGCTCCGACGAGAGCGACCACGGGATAAGTCGCCAGAGCTTCGCGAATGCGCTCCTGGAACCGATATCTCGGGATCAAAGCCATTTTAAAATTGCATAATAGAATGTAACGCTCTAATTTGCAATGTGAATCCTCTCTTGCCACAGGGAATGCTCAACTTTTATCAGGAAGGTTGGGATTCCCGTAGGTTCGAGACCTTTGTTCTCGACCTCCTCAATGCGGGCCTTGCTTTGCCTGTCGAGCCTGAGGGATCGCGCCGGGTCAAGTGGGCCCAGAAACGGGCGAAGGAAGGAACCAGTCAGGATGGTGTTGACGTGATTGCGGAATTGGAGGGCGGTCATCGCTGGGGCATTCAATGCAAACACTACCGGAAACTCACATTGTCTCAAGCGCGGGCCATTGTCGAGGAGGTTGAGTCGGCTGAGCAGGTGGGGGAGGCTGCTCAGCACCACATTCTAGCGGTGGCGTGCGAAGTCACCAAGGAGGTGCAGGACTACTTTTTGGAAAGCCGCCATTGGGACCTCTGGACTTCGAGCACCCTCACTTCGTTTCTCAAGGTGAAGGTTCTTCCTCGAGAGAAGGCCGCTACGGTGGCGAGCCAGCACTTTGGCCAGGAGTGCGTCCATGCACTTTTCCCTCTTCATGACAAGATTCTATTGTCCGGGGAATCTTACTTTGCGCCGATGCGCGGCCAAGGCGACCTTTTTCACCACGGCACGACTCTCGTTGGCCGATCGGCAGCCTTGGAACGCATTGAGGGCTTTATCACGAACTCATCCAAGAAGGTATTGATCATCAAGGCGCGAGGTGGCGAAGGAAAGAGTCGTTTACTGGTGGAGATCGATGCGAGATTTCCTGATCAGTTTCCTGACAAACAACTTCGATTCGTCAATCCCAGATCCTCCAATGTGAGCGTCGCCACATCAATGGCGGAGATTGATTGGGGAAGCGCTGTCATCGTGCAAGATGATGCTCACCGCATTGATTCATTGCGGCCGGAGATTATCCGTGAAATTGCATCTCATCAGACGGCGAAGCTGATCATTGCCACGCGGCCACAGGTCGTCGACGTTTTGCGTGACCAGCTTCTTGAGCACGGCATTGACGCCACGCATGTGGAGTCCCGCCGGCTGCTTCCGCTTAAGAGAAAAGAGATGCAGCAACTGGCCGCAGCCGTCCTTGGCCATGATTTGCCTCCTGCTGCCGCGGTGAGTCTTGCGCGATGGTCGGAGCAGTCACCTCTGATCTGCACGATTGGGGGAGAACTGCTCAAGCGGAAACAGCTCCAGCTCAATGAAGTCGCCGATGAGAAGGATTTTCAGTATCATGTCTTCCGGCGTTTTGAGAAGGCGAACCTGGATCGATGCGGATGTCCGGAACATTTTCGAGAAGATCTGGCGAAACTATTGAAAGTGGTTGCGCTGCTCTCTCCGGTTGCAATAGATGAATTGTTTTTTGCAGGGCTTGAGGGAGTGTTCGGTTGGCCAAGGCTTCACGCTGAAGATTGTGTCAGTCGATTGAAAGCCACTGAGCTTTTGATGCCCTTCGGCGAGGAGATTCGTATTCAGCCGGACCTGCTCAGCGACCATTTGGCGTTCACCGCGAGTGTGTCTGATGGAGAAATGAGCCCACTTTGCCGGGAGATCATGGTTGCTTTCAATTCCCACTGGCCCGCTCTTCTTCAGAACCTATCCGCAGCTGAATGGAGATGGCGCAACCAACAGGATCTTGCTGTCGATTTGACATCATCTTTGTGGGACGTGTTTGTCCGCGAATTCAAAGAGAGTTGTTTTCGGGAGCGTATCAGTATGATTGGGAAGTGGGCTAGGTTTGCCGTTTATCAACCCAAGCGCTCTCTAGATCTCGTCGAACTGGCCCTCAAGGAGAAGGAGGCGCCTGAGGATCCCAGCGAGTTCCTTGGCGGCCATCCCTTCTATTCGTATGAGGCCCTGGTAAAAGCGCTGTCATCGATCATTGTTCCGGTCGCTACCCATTGCGATGAGTTTCGCGAGCCGGCACTGGGGTGTCTTTGGAGATTGTCGAAGACCTGTCCTGGCGAAGCTGCTAATCTGTGGGAAGAACTGGCAAAGATCATTCGAATCAGGCCTGGGTGGAGAGAAGAACGGGCGTTGCAGGTGATCGAGTGGGTAGATCAGCTCCTTCAACGACCTGGGGAATCTTGGTTGCTCAGTGAACATTGTCAGTTCCTCAACATCGTCTTGAGTCCCGTCTTCGATCGGGTGACTGAAGAGGTCTGTCACGATGACCACAGCATCAGCATCGCGACGTATCATCGCTCGCCCCGGACTTGGGAGAAGTTACGTCAGCGTGTTTTTCGATTGCTTCGAGAGCGCGTTTTCCTTCATTCACCGACTGCTGCTAGAAACGTCGTTTCCCTGTTGTCGGTCGGTATGAGACGGGTCGCCGCCCCAAGGGGGGAGGCTAGTGATGTCGCCTCGAGGAAGGAGGCGAAGGCGCGTGAGAAGAAACGCTTCACTTGGCGTTCGGAGCGGCTGCAGGCTCTCGATGCGCTCAAGGAGATGGCGGAAATTCATCGCGACCCAATCCTGCACTATGCCGTTCATCAGGAGCTTAAGCACCTACTGGACTACGAGGAAGACGTCGCTTTCCGTGATATGGTATATAAAGTCGATCAGCTACTGGAATCTTCGCTGGATTTCGATCTTTGTCGCTGCGTCATCGGCAGTGAGGATACAGAATTCATGGAGGGACGTCGAGACGGTCGGGACTTCCATGAACGCTACGAGAGGGCCGTCAAAGCCTACGACGAATTTGTCGACTCCACGACGGAGAAACTCTTCGATAAACTAAAGACGACTGAATTATGGGAATGCTATGTGATGGAGTTTTCGAATCGCGCTGCCCTGTTCGGTTACAGTCAGTTAAATTGGAGCCCAGTGATACGTTCGGTCGCTCGGCAAGACGAGGATTTGGCCGAGTCGTTTCTCGATCGCGTGGTGGCCGATGCTGATTCCGTTTTTGCGCGGTGGGTGACGCCATTGTTACGATTCTTGCCGGAGAAGCGTCGAATCGATAGACTTAGCGCCATTCTTGAGTCCAAGGACGAACGCCTGTTCCAATCGGCCCTGGATGTCCTTGTGGGAAGCTCGCACAGCGACTATCCCGAGAACTGTTGGGGACGCCTCTTCTACTGGGCGGAACATGGAGATTCCGGCCGTCAACGTGCTCTGGTCAGATTTGCCGCCGATCACTTTTACACGGATGCGACCTACGCCCTCGAGTTATTCGAGCGGCTGCCCGACGAGGCGCTGGATGGAATCACGATGAGCAACTGGGCGGGGATTCTTCAGGGGCTGCCAGAAAATGATCTTCAATGGGTTTCATCATCGTTATGGTCCAAAGTTTGTCGTGTCCTGCGACACACCAGGGATCTATCCCATGGAAATGTTGAACAACTACTTCTGAGATTGTGTAAGCTGCAGCCAAGGATGGTGTATGATCTCTGCGTGGCCAGAATCGAGCGCGGCGTGACGCTTGCAGAGAAGGAAGGCCGGAAAGACTTTGTCGCCTTGCCTTACCGGTTCGAACACTGGCAATTCCCTGGTATCGATGAAGATCCTTCATTTTCCAAGATCGCTGGGGAACTGTTGGATCGCATCGAGTCAGGCGATGAAGGGAGTTATTATTGGGAACAGCTTTTCTGGGTCGCCGTGATAAAATCCAGCAGTCAAGGTGTCGCCATGCTGATGGAACGCGTCAATAATGCTGGCAAGGCCGAAGAGGTGCGTGATGCGATTCGACTGATCGCCCGCAAGGGATCGTTGTTTGTTTTTCAGCAACCTGAGTTTGTGAAGGCCGCACTCGGTCGAGCGAGTGAGTTTAGCGCTGACGACGCCTCTGAAATACGCTGGCACTTGCTGATGAGCGTTCGGCAAGACGGACGCGGCTATACCGCCGGGGAGCTTGATCCCGAACACCATTATATTCTAGAAGAAGCACGAAAAGCGCATTCCAAACATCGCGATGATGGGGTGCTTGAGAAATTTTACGAGGAGATCATTTCCATGGAAGAAGCGGATCGCGAATCGGCGCGACGTCGATTTGAAAAGGACTGGGATCATGATCCCATCAACCGATGAGCCATTCGAACGGCCTATGTTGGGGAAATCCCTGGCGTTCCAGTTGGAAGTTGGGGTTGCCGAAGTGTTTCACCGGATCGCCGTAGGCGTTGAGGATCGAGGTGTAGAAGTTCCCGATCGTGCCGTGGCCGGTTTGTCCATACGGGGGAATGCGGATGTAGTGGCCGGGAACGGTGAGGCGACCACCGCATCCGCCGAGGATGAGAAACAGCCATTCTGTTAGGATTCCGTGGTGGACCTCGCCGGCGTCGCTCAGGTAGACGATCATGGTATTGAGAAATTTGCCGAGACCTTTTATGCCGGTGAGGATGTCTTCGGCAAACACTTGCGTTACTATGGCCGTGACTGGTGGATCGTGGGAGTCTTTGGCAATCACAAGAACGCCGGGCTCACGCGGGAGACGGAGCCCGAGGTCAACATGCCCTACGCCCAGTGGGAGGGACCGGATGGGCGATCGGTCTATCTCACCGTTCGGACCAAGACGGATGATCCGCTTGGCCTTGTCGCCACCGTGACGGAGAAGGTGCGCCGGCTGAACCCCGACCAGCCGCTGAACCCGTTTCGAACCATGCAGGCCTACTTTGACGGCAGCACGGCAATCGATCGATTTCGCTCGCTGTTAGTGGGCATGTTCGCCATCGCCGCCCTGGTGTTGGCCAGCATTGGGATCTACGGTGTCATTTCATATTCCGTGGCCCAACGGACCAACGAAATGGGAATCCGTCTCGCTCTTGGTGCCCAGCGCGTTGAACTGCTCGGAATGATCTTCAAACAGGGGCTTCGTCTCGCCTTGGCCGGAGTCGCCATCGGCCTTATCGAGAGCTTTGCCCTCACCCGGGTCCTGGCCAGCCGGCTCTACAATATTTCGGCGAGCGATCCCGTCACCTTTATCGGCGTCTCCGTCATCTTGACCCTGGTCAGTGTCGCCGCCTGCGTCGTGCCCGCCGTGCGTGCCATGCAGGTGAATCCAACCGAATATCTCCCAAGTGAATCGATGGATAGGCAGGAGGGATTGACCGATTCCGAGTTTGACCTCGATCCCGTTTTGCGATGCCCTTTGGGTACGCTATCAACCACGACCCCAGATCAATAGAATGAATCCGAAACGAAACGCCCCCTTCACCTCACTGCTGCTGGCCGCCTCACTGTTTTCCGTGCCCGGCGTCCTGGCGGACGTGCAAGTCTCCAAGATCTTTGGCGATCACATGGTCCTGCAGCAAGAGAAGCCCATCCGCGTGTGGGGGACGGCTGACCCAGGCGAGGATGTCCGTGTCGAATTCGGCGGCCAAAGCGGCTCTGCCAAGGCCGGGGAAAACGGGAAATGGCGCGTTGATCTGCCTGCCATGAAGGCCGATGGCAAGGCCCACACCATGACGGTGAAAGGGAAGAATACCGTCAGCTTGAACGATGTTCTGTTAGGTGAAGTGTGGATTTGTTCCGGCCAGTCGAACATGGAGTGGAGCGTTCAGGCCTCGATGAATCCGCAGAAGGAAATCGAGAATGCCACGCATCCCAAGATTCGTCTTTTCAATGTTCCCGGCCATGTGGCCAAACCGGAGCCCCAGGATGATCCCCGGGGCCAGTGGCAAGTTTGTTCGCCCGAGACGATCGCCGGCTTTTCGGCGGTGGGTTATTACTTCGGCCGTGAGTTGCAGAAGAACATCGATGTTCCGATCGGCTTGGTCGGAACCAATTGGGGCGGAACACGCATCGAGCCCTGGACTCCTCCGGTCGGATTCAAGCAGGTGCCTAACTTGAAAGATTACGTGGAGAACCTCGACGCCATTGCGGCGGCGAAGGCCGGCGGAAGCGAGGCGCCCAAGCCGAAGGGTGGGGCGGTGCAGATTTACAATGGCATGGTGCATGGTCTCGTTCCTCTGAGCGTGCGTGGAGCCATTTGGTACCAGGGTGAGTCCAACGCGCGCGATGGCTTGCGTTACAATCATCTCAAGGAGGCCTTGGTGAAGGGATGGCGATCCGTCTTTGAGAACGAGGACCTCTCCTTCTATTGGGTTCAACTGGCGAATTTTCAGAAACCGAATGGCGATCCTGCTGGAGGCGGCTGGGGCCCGGTGCGTGAAGGGCAACGAAAGGCGCTGCGCCTCCCGCACACGGGCATGGCGGTGATCATCGACATCGGGGAAGCCGGTGATATCCATCCCCGCAACAAACAGGACGTGGGGAAACGTCTCGCCCTCTGGGCTCTGGCAAAGGACTACGAGAAGGAGATTGTCTACTCGGGGCCGCTCTACAAGGGCATGGCGAGAGAGGGGGGCAAGATTCGGATCACCTTCGATCACGTCGGATCCGGATTGATGATGGGAAGGAAA
This sequence comes from Verrucomicrobiales bacterium, assembly GCA_028281705.1. Classification (GTDB taxonomy): domain Bacteria; phylum Verrucomicrobiota; class Verrucomicrobiia; order Verrucomicrobiales; family DEV007; genus JAACDM01. The sequence continues at coordinate 18,435 of JANQJH010000439.1, read as the reverse complement.
GAAGGGCTGCATCCCGCGCTGGAAGTTCCGGGATCGAAGCTCTCGCATTTTGCCATTCAAGATGCTTCAGGTGCCTGGCATTGGGCAGATGCCGAGATCGACGGCGACTCCGTGTTCGTTTGGCACGACGAGACTGAGGATCCGCAACACGTTCGCTTCGGCTACGAGTCCAACCCGGCAACGATCAATCTCTACAACAAGGAAGGCTTGCCCGCTTCGCCGTTCACTACGGAGTGAGGAGAACGAACGTGATAACGGTGTCCCGTCGGCGTCCCGCCGGTCCCAGGAACTTGATACCACCGCTGCACGACAGATGGGAGCACCGTTCTCGCCACGGTTGAAGGACTGCGCTTGATTCAACCCGCGCCCATATGAATTGACTTGTGCATACTTATGCGGCATCAATATGTATGAGAACGACCCTGGTTATCGACGACGGGCTATTGGTTTCTGTGAAGAAGCTCGCTGCAGAGAAAGGATGTAGTGTGAGTGCTATTGTTGGCGAGGCTTTGCGAGGGTTTGTCAGCAATCGGGAACGTCTTGAAAGCAGGACAACATTTCGCATGCCAATCTATGATGGAGGTGGCGACCAGATCGATTCCCAGCCCATTGAATTTCATGGAATGGATGGAGACTCGGAATTCAGTGAGTTCCAATGATGAAACTGTTCGATGTCAATATTCTAATCTACGCCCACCGCGTCGATCAGGAGCATCATGAGTACTATCGTCAATTTGTAGAAGAGCTGGTCAATGGATCGGACTGCTTTGGCCTCTCGCCTCTCACTGCGGCGGGATTTCTGAGGATTGTGACCCACCCGAGATTCCCCAACGGCCCGACCCCTTTTGCGCAGGCAGTTTCGGTTATCGAGAGCCTGTCGGCTCTGGGTCACTGCATTTGGACGCCACCGGGACAACGCCATTGGGAACTCACCCGTGATCTCGCTAACAGATGCGCCTGCAGAGGAAAGAACGTGGCGGATGCTCAGCATGCTGCCATTGCCATCGAACATGCGGGTGAATGGGTCACGCGTGATCTCGACTTCGACCGGTTTGTCCCATACGGATTGAAGCTTCGGATCCTGGAGCCCTAGCTATCTACTCGAGCTGGAACTCCTCCGAGTCGGGTCGCGCTTCCAGACGGTTGCGTTCGATGAGGCGGACGCAGTGGTTCCACCGGAGCATGGCATCGTCGTTGCCCGCTGGTCGTAGTTTTTCCGCCTGCTCGAAGCAGACCATGGCGTCCTGCAGACAATCATAGGCATTGAAACCCGATCCGGGGCCGCCCTGTTTCAGCTGGGCCAGAGCGCGTCGTTCCCAAACGATGCCGCTGTAATAGATGCGACGGTAGTCGTCCTCGATCTGGTCGAGCACTTCACCGATGGTTTGCCGCGCCACGGTGTAGCCTTGCCCGATGTGATCACTCATGGCGAGGAGAAGGACGATCAAGGTTTCCTGATCGTTGGGTTTTGCCCGGAGGATGTCGCGGCAGATACTCTCCGCGGCATCCGGTTCGTTGAGGAGCCGATAGTGCTTCGCTTTTTCCAGCGCCGCGGGAATGGCGTCGACACTAAGCTGCTTCAGTTCCCGAGTGTTCGTCGTTTGCGCGCTAGTCATGGTTCTCCGATTGGGCTTGAGTTTCTGACGATGGACGGCGGCGGAATAGCCGGAACAATTTGGCCAAGGGGTCGTAGTGCCGGTCCACCACGCGTTCCTTGAGAGGAATGATCGCGTTGTCGGTGATGGTGATGTTTTCGGGGCAGACTTTGGTACAACACTTCGTGATGTTGCAATAGCCCACCCCGTGAGATTCCTTGAGATCCTCGAGGCGATCTTCGACATCCAGCGGATGCATGTCCAAGCTCGCGGCGTAGACAAGTGAGCGCGGGCCGACGAACTTTTCGTGCAAGCGATGGTCTCGAAGAACGTGGCACACGTCCTGACAGAGAAAGCACTCGATGCATTTGCGAAACTCTTGGACGCGATCGACGTCCGATTGCACCATGCGCCAGGTGCCGTCGGCTTCATCCGGCGCCCGCGGTTTGAATTTCTTGATCGACTTCTTCGCCCGGTAGTTGGAGGAGACATCCGCCACCAGATCCTTGATCAGGGGAAAGGCTTTGATGGGCTCGACGGTAACGGGCTTGTCCAGGGGGAGATCGCTCAGGCGGGTCATGCACATCAGCTTGGGCATCCCGTTGATCTCGGCGGAACAAGAGCCGCACTTCCCGGCCTTGCAGTTCCAGCGTAGCGCGAGATCGTTCACTTGCTTCGATTGGATCTGCCGGACGGCGTCCAACACCACCATGCCCTCCTCGACCTCGGCGGCATACTCCTCGAATCTGCCGCCCTCCTCTTCGCCACTCCGCCAGATCTTGAAGGTTGCCGATTTCATGGGATGGGATGGGTGTCAGTGCTCGAGGTTGGTCAGTGCTGGGAGGAATGAAGCGGGTGGCCTGTCAGCCCATCTCTTCGATGATGGCATTGAGTTCGGCCGGCATCTCGGGAATGGGAATCCGTTCGACCTTCATTTGGCCGTCCGGTCCTTGGGAGGTTGCGATGTTGGCCTTGCCCCACTCAGGGTCTTTACTGGTGAAATCTTTGCGAAATTGAGCACCCCGGCTCTCTTCCCGCAGGAGTGCGGAGCGGGTCACGGCTTCGGCCACGGTGAAGAGATTGGCCAGGTCGAGCGCCGTGTGCCAGCCGGGATTGAATTCGCGATGTCCGGTGACGGCGACACGTTGCGCCCGTTTCTTCAGTTGAGCGATTTTCTCAAGCGCCTGTTCCATCTCCGCGCCCTGGCGAACGATGCCGACGAGGGATTGCATGGTCTCCTGCAGTGCGAATTGAATATCATAGGGATTGTTCGACTCTTCCCCCTCGATTGGAGTTTCGGAAAAGGGCTTCAAGGCGGCCTGTTCGGCTTCCTCGACCTGGCTCATGTCGATGGAAGTGCCGCCGTGTTCTTTGGCGAACTTGGCCGCGTACTCGCCGGCCCGCTTGCCCAGGACGAGGAGGTCAGAGAGCGAATTGCCGCCGAGGCGATTGGCGCCGTTGATCCCGGCGGCACATTCGCCGCAGGCAAAGAGTCCCGGGACATTGGACATTTGTGAGTCGGCATTGACGCGGATCCCGCCCATGACGTAATGGGTCGTGGGGCCCACCTCCATCGGTTCCTTGGTGATGTCGATCTTGGCCAGTTGCATGAACTGGTGATACATGCTAGGCAGCTTTTTCTGAATGTGCTCCGCGCCGTTGGCGAGTTTTTCACTGATCCACGCGATATCGAGAAAGACGCCTCCGTGAGGGCTGCCGCGACCCTCTCGCACTTCGCGCAAGATGCAGCGCGCCACGTGATCCCGTGTCAGGAGTTCCGGGGGGCGTCGGGCGTTGCGGTCCCCCTGGGTGTAGCGCCAACCCTCTTCCGGACTATCCGCAGTCTGGCTCTTGTAGTTGTCCGGAATGTCGTCGAACATGAAGCGCTTGCCCTCCTTGTTGAGCAGGACACCACCTTCACCGCGAACCCCTTCGGTCACGAGAATGCCGCGCACGCTGGGTGGCCACACCATGCCCGTGGGGTGAAACTGGATGAACTCCATGTCGATCAGTTCGGCGCCGGCCCGATAGGCCAGGGCGTGGCCGTCGCCCGTGTACTCCCAGCTGTTGCTCGTGATGCGGTAGGCGCGCCCGATGCCGCCCGTGGCCAACACCACCGCATTGGCGTGGAAGACCCTGAACCGGCCGCGCTCGCGATCGTAGGCCAGAGCGCCACTCACACGATCGCCATCCTTCAGAAGGCAGACCACGGTAAACTCCATGTGCACATCGATGCCCTGATGAATGCCGTGATCCTGAAGCGTGCGGATCATTTCCAGTCCCGTGCGATCGCCGACATGCGCCAGGCGCGGATAGCGGTGGCCACCGAAGTTGCGTTGCAATATCCGTCCTCCCTTGGTGCGGTCAAAGAGGGCCCCCCAACTCTCCAGTTCGCGCACGCGCTCCGGGGCCTCCTTGGCGTGGAGCTCGGCCATGCGCCAGTTGTTGATGTACTGCCCGCCGCGCATCGTATCGGAGAAATGGACCTTCCAGTTATCGCGATCATCGACGTTGCCCAGCGCGGCCGCGATGCCGCCTTCGGCCATCACGGTATGGGCTTTGCCTAACATCGACTTGCACACCAGGCCGACGGAAGCGCCCTCGCCCGAGGCTTCGATGGCGGCCCGGAGACCGGCGCCTCCCGCGCCGATGACCAAGACATCGTGTTCGTGTTTGGGGTAGTCAGCAGCCATTACAAAATCCTAAAATCCTCCCAAATTCCCATCGAACAGAGCCGCACATAGATGTCGGAAAATCCGACCCAGAAAAGGCTGGCCCAGGCCCAGCGCATGTGGCCACGATTGAGACAACTGACACAGGAATAGGCGCACTGCCTCTTCGGCGCCTTGGAGAGCAGATCAATGCGTCCGCCAATGAGGTGGCGGAAGGAGTGGCACCCCAGGGTGTATCCGCCGAGGAGGCAGACATTGATTGCGAGAACAAGGGTTCCCAAACCGATGCCAAATGATTTCTCGCCCGTGGCCGGATCCTCAAACCAGAGGGCGTGCCAGACATCGATGGAGAGCAAGACGAGAAAGATGAGGGCGATGTAGAGAAAGTAACGATGCACGTTTTGCAGAATCAACGGGAAGGAATTCTCTCCCAGGTAGATCTTGCGCGGCTCGCCCACGGCACACGATGGGGGGTCCGCCCAGAAGGCCTTGTAGTAGGCCCCGCGATAGTAGTAGCATGTCAGTCGAAACCCGGCGGGCGCCCAGAGGATGAGGAAGGCGGGGGACCAGGGGAGCCAGCTCGGCCAAATGCCGGGTTTGGGACCGAACCAGCTGTGGGGTGAATCCCCAAAGAGTTCGGGCGAATAAAAGGGCGAGAGGTAGGGGCCGTGGGTGTAGTGCTCCCCCTGAAACGCCGCCCAGGTCGAGTAGATGATAAAAGCCGAGAGTCCGAGAAAAACGGCAATCGGCTGCATCCACCACGCATCCTGGCGCATTGTTTGTCCAAACGCGGCCCTGTTGAGTGAAGCGTTTGTCGAATTCATTAAGATCGCATGCTTGATGTCACGTGGAGCCAAAGCTACGACCGCCGGACTTGCCCGTTGAGTAGGCAAATGTCATGGCGAACAGTTTTCTTAGAGGAACTTTGTCGTAACCGCTTAGATTTACACGGATCGGCGCCGCATGGTCAACTCAAATGTCACCCGGCGTGCCGGTGGCGATGACTGGTCACGGTCACCGTCGTCAGGGTGTCCTACAAAGTGTCAATGACCCTGGCAATTCATCAGGACTGAGCTTGATTTCGCTCTCTTGATTTTCCATAGGAATGTCCCAGAATCGCGAAGCCGGTACCTGGGCTATGAGTTTGGAGCCAAAGATGAAATCAGCCTTCGTCGAACTCGCGGATCGCTTCGGAAAATTCTTTGGTATCAAATGAAGTCCACTCGGAAACTTCGTTGAGCAGCCCTTCGAACTGACTCCTCCGTAAGGCGATCGCTTCCACGGAATTCTCCAGGTCCTCGTCTTCAAGGGATGCCGGATCCAGGCGCCGTAGGATGTACTCTCGAAGAGCGACTTCGACGGCGCCTTGTTTCGTTTGCTCGCGGCTAAGTTCTAGCGCCTTGGTCAGGAGTTCGGGGCGATGTCGAGAATAGTGGCCACACACAATGGTTGTACAAGAGCGCGAACAACACAAGCTTTCTGAAGGGAGTCACGAGAAATACATTGGCCAATTTCTCGGGTGATCCCGGGCGCTTACGAATCTCCTTCTACTCCGGTCTCGTCGTCCAGCCAATCCGCGGCCACGATCACTTCTTCCCGAATGGTCGGCCAGGGATGCCCGCCGTTCGGTTTGACGACCAGCTTGGCTTTCACTTTCTTCGCCTCCAAGGCTTTGAGAAGAGCCTCTGATTGTTGCAGTGGCACCACGGGATCGGCGTCACCATGAATGAGGAGGAAAGGAGGCGCCTCAGCGATGGCCAACCGAGCGGGAGAAATGGCGATGAGCGCCTTTGAGATGGCCTCCTCTGAGATTCCTTGCAGGCCCTGGCGAAAGGCGAGGCCTCCGAGGAGTTGGCTGATGCGGTCGTCACCGCGGGGACTCAAGGCCTTGCCGCCGTAGTTGAGGAAGTCCGTTGGGGGAAAGAAGACCACCGCGGCGGCGACGGTGGCATCGGTCTTGGCATCCGTTCGTAGTGTGGTGAATGTTGTTAGGCTCGCCAGGTGGCCTCCGGCCGAAGCGCCGAAGAGGCCTAACTTCTGGGGATCGATTGCGTAGTCGCTCGCCTTCGATTTGACCCAGCGGATGCCGTCTTCGACGTGACGGATCATGTCCGCGGCCGAGAATCGGCTGATGGAGCCCGGGCGGACGGCGAAGACGTGATAACCCCGTTTGCAGAAGACCTCAAAGACGCCACCGGCCATGAGATCGCGGATCTTGCCTCGACTCGAGGACCAGCCGCCACTGGCGACGACGACGAGACCGCGCCCGTTGCCTCCATCGCCGGCCGGGGTGAAGATATCCATGAGGAGTCCAACGCCGTGACGGTCTTCGAAGACGACATCCTTTTCCTGAGTGAACGGCGGCTCAGTCTCGCCTCGAAGCGCTGGCAGCGTCATGGCTGCGAGAAACAGAACAATAAGAGGGATTCGCGGGAAATGCATCACAGGTCGCTTCAGTGGATGGCCCTGTCTAAGGAATGGGCGTGCAGTTGTCAATCAGGCTTTGGCGCCGGTTTCACGTTAGGGGCAAAGGTGGGCTCAGGGACTGAAGTCCCTGCCACATTCTTATGGCAGCGCATACTTGAGTGTTTTCTGCCAGGAAAGTGGGAGGGACTTTAGTCCCTTTATCAATCCTGCGAACTCAAGGGCTGAAGTTCCTACAAACAGGCGTTTCGTCTGTCGAGGTCAATGGTAGGCTAGTTCAAACTTGGAGATGATAGGGACGCTTGTCGCGCGGACAGAAGCGGTCGATTCGAAGTTCTTGATGAAGTTGTTGGCTAGCTTCGGCCGTTTCGAGGGCATCGGCTCGTAATCATCGGCGTGTCGAATGGCTTGGCTGAGGGCGCTGGCCTCGGGATCGCCGGGCACGAGGGCATGTAGCAATTTTCCGCCGGCACGGGGCGGATCTTCACCTCGAAAATTCGACTTGCTCCGGCGGAAGTTCATCGGCCTGTAGTCGTCCTTGGCAGAATGAAAATCGATCCCATGATCGCGCCAGGCAGCTTGCCCGTTCCGGGAGTGGATGCCGAGTCGAGATCCGTGCTTTTTTTTGTCACAGCTCGAATGGGTCCGGTGTCTTAGACATGAAATACGGGGAATCCAATCCATGGGTGACGTGCCCAATCGATTTTTGAACCTCTATTTCTAGCACCCGACCCAGAGGGGGCGTTCGCAGGCGACTGGTTTCCCGCGAGCGCCTCCTTTTTTTCGGGGCGGCTGCCTCGTTGTCCACGAGCTTCATCCACGATCCCGATAATGAGTCGTGTCCTTGACCTGGGGCGGCAAAAGGCGGTAGCCCTCTTCATCGGACGTGCTTGATACGAGAGAGCAACGTAGCCGGTCGTGCGAAGTTGAAATTGAATATCCATGCTGCCATGAAAAATAGAACCGTCTCTTCCACCTTCCTCAGCGCGGTCGTGATGACCTGGCTTGGCTTCACCTCCGCCGGCGTTCTCGCCGTGGAGAAGGCCAAAGTCGTCTTCATCCATGGCAAGCCGAGCCACGGACCGATGGCCCACGAACATCGAGCCGGTAGCATTCTCTTGGCCAATGCGCTGGCGGAGTCGGATCTCGCGGTCGATCCGGTCGTGCTCGAGGAACCGGGTTATCCCAGTGAGCCTTCCGTGCTCGTGGATGCGGCGACCATTGTCATCTTTTGCACGGGTCACCAGGGGCATTTGCTCAATCCCAAGCTCGATGACTTCGATGCCCTGATGAAGAAAGGCGCGGGCGTCGTCATGATCCACTGGGCGACCGAGGCGCAGATGGGGCGGCCGGGGAAGAAGTTTCTCGAATGGATGGGTGGCTATTGCGCGCTCGATTGGTCGGTCAATCCCCATTGGACGCCTAACTTCGCCTCCTTTCCCGATCACCCCGTGGCCAACGGGCTCACGCCCTTCAGTATCAATGATGAGTGGTACTACCACATGCGTTTCGTCTCTGAACTCGAGGGCGTCACGCCGATTCTCTCGGCCGTGCCGGGCCTGGAGACGCTGAAGCGTCCCGATGGTCCCCGTAGTGGAAATCCGCACGTTCGCAAGGCCGTGGCCGAGGGTCAGAGTCAGCACGTCGCCTGGGCCTACCAACGGCCCGATGGGAAAGGGCGTGGATTTGGATTCACCGGAGCGCACAACCACATGAGCTGGCAGAACGACAACTTCCGTAAGGTGGTGCTCAACGCCATCCTCTGGACGGCGCAGGTCGAGGTGCCAGACAAGGGCGTGTCCTCGAAGACGCCGACGGATAAGGAGATGCGGGCCAATCTCGATGACAAGGGAAGGAGGAAGAAGCCGGCTCCCGCAAAGAAGGAGCCACGGAAGATTCAGGAACTCGACGACGTCCGGCGGCAACAAGTGCAGAAGATGGACACGCGCGCGTCGCTCGATCTCTTGCTCGCGGCTCTCGATACGACGGCGAACACGACCACGCGGGCCGCTCTGCTGAAAGGCATCTTGCTCGGTCTCGAGGGGGAGCGCGAGGTCACGCCGCCCCGGCGGTGGCTCGGCCTCAGTGTCAAACTGTCAGAGAGCCCGGACGAGGAGGTGCGCCGCTTGACGGGACAGCTCAGCCAAGTCTTCGGCGACGAGGCCGCCACTCAACGGGCCCTGGAAACCTTGGCCCAGACGAGCGCCGAACTCTCGGAGCGGCGTCAGGCCTTGGCCTCCCTGTTGACCCAGCGCCGGGAAGAATTGATTCCCATACTCGGTCGGCTTCTTGATGAAGAGGCCCTCCGCATACCCGCGATCCGAGGTTACAGCGTCTTCGAGTCGGACGAGGCCGCGAACATTCTTCTGGGCCGTTACGCCGATTTTCCACAGGAAGCTCGCCAGGCCGTCATCGAAACGCTGGCCATGCGACAGACTTACGCTAACGCTTTGTTCCGCGCCTTGAAAGCTGGGACCGTTCGCCGCAAGGATCTCCCCGCCTATGTAGCGCGCTCTCTGAGTCATTTGCTAGGGGAAGAGTTCACCCGGGCCTACGGAGTGAAGCCGCTTTCCGAGGACAAGGAGGCGCTCATTGCCCGGTACCGGAAGATGGCGACGCCGGAGGCGCTGGCCGGGGCCGATGTTTCCGCGGGGCGTGCCGTTTACCAGCGCGTCTGCATGGCCTGCCACAAGATGTTCGGTGAAGGGGGCATCGTTGGCCCCGAACTCACGGGATCCAATCGGGCCGATCTCGACTATCTCTTGCTCAACATGCTCGATCCCAGTGGCGATATCCCGGACGCCTACAAGATGGTCATGATCACGACCAAAGACGGTCAGGTCCTGGCGGGCAGCGTCACGCAAGAGGATGATCAGCGGGTCGTGCTCAGCATGGTCGGTCAGCAATCCGTCGTTTCCAAGGGCGACATCGCTTCGCGTCAGACGGCGAATGTCTCCATGATGCCGGAAGGACTCTTGCAGACCTTGAAAGAGAAAGAGGTCTTGGACCTCATCAAGTATTTCCAAACCAAAGAACAAGTCGACCTGCCCCAATAAGATGAAATTGTGCACCGTTACCCTAGCGTTCTTCTTCACGTTCTCCCTTGGCTTCGCCACGGCGGCAGAGAAACGGCAACACCGTACGAGCAACGCGCCCTTCCTCAAACCAGAAGAGGCCGTGGCCAAGATGTCCATTCCCGATGGCTTTGAAGTGTCAATCTTTGCCGCTGAACCGGATATCGGGGAACCCATCGCCTTCACTTTTGACGGGCGCGGCCGTATCTGGGTGGTGGAGAATTACAATTACATCAATCGCGGCAAACACATCGAGAAGAAGGAACTGAGCCGCATCCAGATCTTTGAGGATTCGGATAGTGACGGCGTCTTTGACAAGAAAAAGACCTTCACCGACAAGATCACCTTTAGTTCGGGTATCGCCGTGGGCTTTGGCGGGGTCTACCTGGGATCGCCTCCCGAACTCCTCTTCATTCCCGATGCCGACGGTGATGACGTCCCCGACGGCGAACCCAGGGTCCTGCTCGACGGCTGGGGCTTTCACGATCGTCACGAGACCTTGAACAGTTTCATTTGGGGGCCGGACGGCTGGCTCTATGGCTGTCATGGGGTCTTCACCCGGTCGAATGTGGGAAAACCGGGCGCCCCGGACAAGGACCGCCAGTTCATCGACGCCGGTATCTGGCGTTTTCATCCCGTGACGGAGAAGTTCGAGATCTTCGCCCGCGGCCTCTCCAATCCCTGGGGCTTCGATTTCAACGACCACGGCCACGGCTTCGCCACCTGCTGTGTCATTCCCCATCTCTTCCATGTCGTGCAGGGGGGCGTCTACCACAAGCAGTCGAAGCCGCACGTGAATCCCTATGTCTACGACGACATCAAGACGATCCGCGATCACACCCATCTCTCGGCTCATGGGGGCGCGCGTTTCTATCTTGCGGATACCTTTCCCGAGGCCTATCAGAACCAGCTTTTCATGTGCAACATCCACGAGCACACCGTCCTGACGGATTACATGGAGCCGAACGGTTCGAGTTATGTGGGCAAACATGGCGAGGATTTCTTGCCGACCAATGACCTGGCCTGGGTGGGATTCAGTGTCGAAATCGGGCCCGATGGCGGCGTCTACATCCTCGACTGGCACGATACCGATGTCTGCGGCAACGCGATCAACTTTCCCAACAGCGGCCGGATCTACCGGATCATGCCCAAGGGCGCGAAAAAGATCGAGCGCCCTGACATTGGCAGTCTGAGCGATCTCGAATTGGTGGCGTTGCAGGAGCACGCCAACGATTGGTACGTGCGTCAGGCCCGCGTTGAACTCCATGCCCGCGCGGCGGCCGGCAAGCTCGACGTGGCCAAGGTGCACCCGGCGATCGTCGATGTCTTTGCCCGGGCCAAGACCTCGGGCAAGCGTCTCCGTGCCATCTGGGCCATGCACGTCGCGGGCGGTTTCGCTGGCGAGGCGAAGAGGAGACTGGTCATGCTGCTGGCCCACGATGACGCCCACGTGCGCTCCTGGGCGGTGCAGTTGCTCTGTGAGGATGGCCAGCCGGGTGGAGCCGCGCGGGAGCGATTGCTCGAACTGGCGAAGACCGATCCGTCACCCACGGTCCGCCTCTACCTCGCCTCCGGCTTGCAGCGTTTGCCTGCCGCGCAGCGTTGGCCGCTCTTGAGTGCGCTGGCACAGCACGAGGAAGATATCGATGACCCGAACATCCCCCGCGTGCTTTGGTATGGGCTCGAGCCTTTGGTGACGCAGGATCCGGAGAAAGCGCTGCAAACGGCGATTGGCGGGAAGATCCCGTTCCTTCAGGAGTGTGTCGCGCGTCGCATGGTGAGCGGTGGGCTCCCGGAGAAGGGTGCGGTGAGTGCGGCGGAGATGGGCAAATGGAAGCGCATCATTGCCGCGATGGCCCCCGGCTTCGTCCCCAGCAACGTGGGCGAGGGTGGTGTGAGGCAACTGACCAGTTTTCGCAATGAGAAGGCCGTGCAGACCCATCCCAAAGACCGCAAGCAGCCGTGCACGCTCAAGCGACGTCTCAACGTGCCGGCGGGCAAGGAGACCAAACTGGTGATTCGCGCCAGCTACCATCCCCACGGTGACTGGCAGTTACGCGTCCTCGCGGGGAAAGAAGTTCTAGTGGATCAGATCGTGAGTTACCAGACCGTGCAGGACGAATGGCTCAACCTCGATGTCGATCTCACCAAGTATGCCGGGAAGGGGATCGATCTCACGTTGGAGAACCGGGCGAACAACTGGTCGAACGAGTTCGGGTACTGGGGGAGTGTGCGGGTGGTGAGTGAGTGAAAATGAAATCCTCGCGCAGAGACGCAGAGGCGCAGAGAAAATAGTTAGGTGGTGCCCGTTCTGTGATGCGGACACTCCTGTCCGCTCCAAATGAGCCTCACGCAAAGGCGCCAAGACGCAAAAAAGAAATGATGTGGTGTTGGGTTTGTGTCATGGGTGAGTGTGGGGATGTTAGTTTGATTGGTTGTGTGCCCGTGGTCTGTTCTTTCTGAAAACCTTCTTGAACGATTACACGGGACGGTAGCGCTCCAACCCAACGCAACCCAATTCTAACCCCATTTTTTCCTTCCTCTCGAAGCCTCCATGATTTGAAATTCGAAAGCAAGTCTCTGCGCCTCTGTGCGAGGATTTTGAATGCTTCCCTTTTCTCATGATCTACTACCCGCTTACCCTATTCCTCATCCTCCTCCTCTCCGCGGGAGCGCGGGGCGAGAAGGAGCCGCCTAACATCGTCTTGATCATCGCGGATGACATGGCTTGGGATGATTCCGGGGTCTATGGGAATCCCCAAGTGCGCACCCCTAACATCGATCGCTTGGCTGGCGAGGGCTTGCGCTTCAATCAGGCCTTCTTGACTGCCTCCTCCTGTTCCCCTTCGCGGGCCTCGATCATCACGGGGCGCTACCCGCACAACACCGATGCAGAGGAATTGCACTGGCCGCTGCCTGCGGAGCAGGTCACCTTTGTCGAGAAACTGCGTCAGGCGGGGTATTGGACCGCCGCGGCCGGGAAATGGCACTTGGGTGACGCCGTGCGCGATCGCTTTGACGAGATCCGGGAAACGGACACCTCGGGGTTCCAGTTGCCCACCGGTGAGGCGGGTAAGGCGGGCAAGTTCATCGAGACGATGGAGGGCGAGGCGCAGTCGGGTTGCACCGAATGGGTGCCTTTGCTCCGGGATCGACCCGCCGAGAAGCCTTTCTTTCTTTGGCTCGCCGCGCTGGACCCCCACCGTCCCTATCATGAGAACATCGTTCCCCGGCCCGCGGATCCCTCGACGGTGCGGCTGGCGCCCTATCATCTGGACACACCTGAAGTGCGGCGGGATTACGCGCTCTATTATGATGAGATCGAGCGGCTCGATAAGTATGTCGGTCTCGTGCTGGACGAACTGGAGGCGCAGAAGATCGCGGAGAACACCGTGGTGCTCTTTCTCTCGGACAACGGCCGCCCGTTCCCGCGGGACAAGACGACGATCTACGATTCGGGGATTCGCGCGCCGTTTATCTTGCGGTGGCCGGCCCAGGTTGAGGCGGGTGGACAGACCGAGAGTTTGGTGAGTGCGATCGACATTGCGCCGACCTTTCTCGAACTGGCCGGGGTGTCTGCCGGGCCGCGATTCCAGGGCGTGAGCTTTCTCCCGATCCTCCGGGATCCCGGGAAGGCCACGATTCGAGAGATCATCGTCGCGGAACAGAACTGGCATGATTATGAGGCGCACGCGCGGGCGGCCCGTGATCAGAGGTTCAAATACATTCGCAATGCCTACCCGGACCTGCCGCTGACGCCCTCGGCCGACGGGGTGCGTTCGCCGTCGTTTCAATCGATGATCAAACGGCACGCCGCCGGCGAGCTGACGCCGGCGCAGTCGGTTTACTTTGTCCAGCCGCGTCCTGCGGAGGAGCTGTATGATTGTGTGGCGGATCCCCACGAGACCACCAATGTGATCGGGGATCCCGCTCACGCGGCCGTTTTGGCAAAGCTGCGAGGGGCATTGGATCGATGGGAAAGAGAAACTGGGGATCATGTGCCGGAGAAACGCACGGCGGACGAGTTCGACCGGACGACGGGGTTGCCGACGGAGGCGCGGGTGCGGCCACGGCCGTCCAAGGCGGAGATGGTCCGGCGTGGGCTGACGGCTCCGTAGTTCAACCTGGGAACGCTCTGACAGGGGAATCCGAACGGTTGAATTTTTCCGTGGTGTCCTCTGCGGAAAGCAAGTAATCTGTGTGGAGAGGAGGTGATATGTGATGGATTATCGAATTGGATTCTACGTACACTCGGGACCTTTTGACAAAGAGGCTGCGAGCCATTCAATGGATGAGTTTACCACGGCCCCGGTGGCGTTGCGCTACTTTGGCAAATGGACACCGGCTCCCGTGTTTGTCACGGCCTTCAAGTTACCAGCCAACGCGGTGGAACCTCGTCGGTCCGAATCTGGTTCGGTCACTGGGGACGCTTCGGAGATTGAGCAAGTGTGGGGGTATGATAGAGGGGTGGGTGGAAAGGGGATGGGAGAGCACGAGACCGTGACCGTGTCATTGAAACAGTTTGAGCAAATCCTCAAAAAGTTCGATATCGCCGAAACAACGGACAAGGAATCGGGGCTTCCGATCTATTACTTCAGTAGCCGATCTTCAGAAGCGCGGTTCAATGACGAGATCTGGAAGGCGATGAACAGTTTATGATGCACGCGTGATTCCGTGAAGCGGTTTAGGGATCGGCGCCAAGGATTGAGGATTCTTTGATTTGTTCAGTCTTGGCTTGAGTGAGCACAGCCTGTGGACCAGGATTCCGCTGACCTGAAGCCCGCGCCGAGGAACGAGGCCGAGGCGATGCCAGGCCCAGCCCGGCCCCGGACCGAGCGGCGATTAATTCTTGTGCTGGCGGTGGTCATGGAAAGACTCGATTCCATGAAACGACGCTCCTCTGTTTTGATCGGACTCATCGCGCTCGGGATGGGCTTTTCTGCCATGCCGCTTGCCCTGGCGCAAGAAACCGCCCGGCCCAATTTCGTCTTTATTTTGGTGGATGACCTGGGCAAGGAGGATTTGGGCATTGAGGGGAGCGCGTTTTACGAGACGCCGCACATCGATGCGCTGGCGAAACGCAGCTTGCGCTTTGAGCGGGGATACTCGGCCTGTCAGGTGTGCAGTCCTTCGCGGGCGGCCATCCAGAGCGGGAAGACGCCGGCCCGGGTGGGGATCACGGATTTCATCGCGCAGAGCCGCGGCAATCAGCCGGAGAAGTGGGGACGGAACACCAAGTTGCTCCCGGCAAAATATGCGCCGCAACTGGAGCTGGAGGAGGTTACGATCGCAGAGGCGTTGAAGCAGCACGGTTACGTGACCTTCTTCGCCGGCAAATGGCATTTGGGGGCCGACGGGTTCACGCCCACGGAGCAGGGCTATGATGAGAACCAGGGCGGCTACCATTACGGGACGCCTCCGGGGGGCTATCACTCGCCTTACAAGAATCCCAAGTTGTCGGACGACGAGCCGGGCGCGGAGCTGCCGATTCGGTTAGGCCGGGAAACGGCGGATTTCATCAAGCGCAAGGCGGCGGCTGAGGAATCGTTTTTTGCCATGCTCTCCTTTTACTCCGTGCATGGCCCCATCCAGTGTTCGGAGAACCGGTTCAAGAAGTTTCAGGCCAAGGCGGAGAAGATGGGGCTGACCAAGCGAACGGAACCACGCTTTCTCTTTGATCGCACTCAGGAGGTACGGCAGGTCCAAGATCATCCGATCTACGCGGGGATGATGGCGGCCCTGGATGATGCCGTGGGGCTGGTGCTGGATCAGTTAGAGGCCAGCGGGGTGGCGGAGAACACGGTGGTGATTTTTACCTCGGACAATGGCGGGGTGTCGTCAGGGGATGGCTATGCCACGGCCTGTCTGCCGATGCGCGGCGGCAAGGGGCGTCAGTGGGAAGGCGGGATCCGGCAGCCGTATTACATCGCGTGGCCCGGTGTCACGGACAAGGGCGGCACGACGGAGACGCTGGCGACGGGGATGGATTTTTATCCCACCATGCTCGAAGTAGCGGGGCTCGATCTGTTGCCGGAGCAGCATGTCGATGGGGTGAGTCTGGCGCCCGTGCTGCGGGGTGAGTCGATCCCGGACCGGCCGTTGTTCTGGCATTATCCTCACTACGGGAATCAGGGAGGGGAACCTTCGGCGATCATGATGGAGGGCGACTGGAAGTTGATTTATTATTACGAGGATCAGCGGAGTGAGCTCTACGATCTTTCCCGGGATCTCGGGGAACAGAACGACGTGGCGAGTGCGCAGCCGGTACGGGCGGTGCGGATGCGGGATGCCTTGAAAGACTGGCTCGAGGAGGTGGGGGCGGTGATGCCCTCGGAGAATCCGAAGCACGATGCGGAGAAACTGGCGGCGCAACGGGCGCGGCAGGCGACGGGGAATCCGGTGCGGGAGAAGCAGCACGCGGGGTTCATGAAGGCGGATTATCGTCCGCGGAACGGGTGGTGGGATCGGGTGGAGGATTGATGGGATTGCTGTTGGAGTGTGGAGGGGAACCGCAGATGACGCAGATGATCGCAGATTATTGATTCGGATGATTGTTTTGGGTGTTTGCGTTGGATGACTGTTCTGGGTGAGGGGTTTTTATACTTTTGATTTCGTAATCTGTGCCAATCGGTGAAATCTGCGGTTCCCCTCAACGGCGGGCCTCATCTTCTGGCGATTTTTTTTGTCGGAAATGGGGGGGCGGGGGAGTTCAGAGGTGAGAACGTATGCTTAATGTGGACCCACAACAGGTTGATGACGATGGGCGTCTTCTGCGGGCTTTTCTGAACGAGGGTTCGGAAGAGGCGTTTTGCGAGCTTGTGGGACGGCATGGGGAATTGGTCTCGAGGATTGTGGGGCGACGGATTGGGGAGGCGGAGGCGGCTCGGGATGTGGTGCAGACGGTCTTTTGTCTCTTGGCGCGCAAGGCAAGAAATCTTGCCGATCACCCGACGGTGACGGGGTGGCTGGTGCGAACGGCGATTTTTGAGGCGAAGAAACACCAACGGAAGGAGGTCAATCGAGTGAAACGAGAACAAAGGCATGTCGTGACCGTTGCCGAGGACCAGGCAGAGGCGTTTGCGGAAGAGGACTTTGTCTTGGTGGAGGAATCGTTGGCGCTGCTTCCGGCCAAGTTTCGGGATGCCATCATGATGCGCTATTACCAGAGTGATTCCTTCAAGGAGATCGGGGCGCGCTTGGGGAAGTCGGAGGGAGCGGCGCAGAAAACGGTTTCGCGCGGGGTGGAAAAGCTCAGGCGATTGGTGAATCGGCGGCGGCCCTCCGGTGGTGAACTTGGATCCTCGAGCCTGGTGACGCTTCTCAGCGGTGCCTTGGTGGCGGGAAAACCCACGATGGCAATGTCGGCCACGGCGGCGAGTTCCATCGGAATGGCCGCGCTCCAGTCTTCTTCAAGTCTAACCAAATCGATTCTTCTATCAAACACCTTTTACACCACGACAGCTATGACGGTGACTCCATTGAAACTTGTTCTGGGCCTTGGCCTGGTGGCGGCGCTTCCGCTGGCCTATCATTGGCATGAATCGAAAAATGTGGGGGAGACGGCGTCCGCGGCTTCGCGAGCGGCGGAGGTTCAGGGTCTGCCGGGGCCGTCATCTCTTTTGCAAGAGCAAGAGGGGCAGGCCGTGACGGATGATGAGACGCCCACGGTCGGCGTGGTTCCCGCGGCTTCAGCGGACGCGGGTGAGGGTGAGGGATCTTTGCAAGATCAACGGAACCGGCGCTTGATCAACGACCTCAAGGATGCGGAGTGGAAGATACGGCGTGGAGCGGCGTTGGCGATCAAGGAGGCCAGTCGTGAGGTGCCCGCTTCGATGGCTGTCCCTGCATTGGCGGACGTTTTGCTCGATGAGGAGTGGCATGTCCGCAAGGCGGCGGCCAGTGCCCTGGCGTCTTACGGGACGGAAGCGGCGGGCGCGGTGCCGGCGTTGATCGAGGCTCTGGAGGATGCGGAATGGCATGTGCGGGCACCGGCGGCGGAGGCCATCGGGGCGATTGGGCCCGGGGCGCGGGAGGCGGTGCCGAAATTGGCCGAACTCTTGGTGGGGGATGACGAATGGCAGGTGCGGAATCCCGTTGCCATGGCGCTGGCCGGGATCGGACCGGAGGCGAGCGCAGCCGTGCCGGCACTGGGGCGGGCCCTGGCGGATGAACAGTGGCATGTGGCGAACAATGCCGGTGCCGCTCTGGCGACGATGGGCGAGGCCGCGGCGCCGGTGGTGCCGGAACTCATTGGGGCGTTGGCGCATGAAGAGTGGCATGTGCGCGGGTCGGCGGCTTATGCCCTGGGTGAGATCGGGCCTCCAGCTTCGGAGGCGATCGATGCATTGACGGCGCACCTGGCGGATGGTGAAGAACAAGTCCGGAGGTTGGCGGCGGAGGCGCTGGAGAAGTTAGGTGCGGGCGGGAGTGACCGTGAGTAGCGAAGTGGGTGACTATTCCACGGTGACGCTTTTGGCGAGGTTGCGCGGTTGATCGATGGCGCAGGCGCGGATGCGGGCGACGTGGTAGGAGAGGAGTTGCAGGGCCACGACGCAGGGTAACACGTGCCAGGAAACAGTTCGACCGGGATCCGACATTGGTGTTGGAACCGGGCCGGGCCATTGTGGATTCCGCTGTCAGCATGGCTTGTACTGTCGTCTCGACCAAGGA
>JANQJH010000403.1 GCA_028281705.1 Verrucomicrobiales bacterium | reverse complement strand
GGCGATCGATCCCGTGAGTGAAATGTGGGCGGTGTGAGGATGGCCTGCGAGGAGGCGTCCGGTCTCGTCGTCTCCCGTCAGTACCTGCAGGACGCCGGGTGGAAGGTGCTTGTTGAAGAGCTCGACGAGTTCAGCCGTGGCGAGAGGTGTGAAGGGGGAGGGCTTCAAAATGACGCTATTTCCCGCGAGCAGACCGGGAGCCAGCTTCCAGGTGGCGAGAATCACCGGATAGTTCCACGGGAGGATG
This sequence comes from Verrucomicrobiales bacterium, assembly GCA_028281705.1. Lineage (GTDB taxonomy): Bacteria > Verrucomicrobiota > Verrucomicrobiia > Verrucomicrobiales > DEV007 > JAACDM01. The sequence goes on along the minus strand of JANQJH010000403.1, from coordinate 15,247 downwards.
GCGGCGAGGACTCCGATGGGACGGCGCTCCACGAGCACGGTCGCTCCACTGATGGTCCGCTCTTGCGCCGGCGGGGATTCCAGTACTGCGAGGCTCCGGATCCACTGGACGGCTCCCATCAACTCTTCGATCGATTCACGTAGCGGCTTGCCCTGTTCGCGGGTCAGCAACTTCGCTAGGCGCATGGCATTGGACTGGAGTTCTCTCGCACAATCCCCGATCACGCCTGCCCTGTTGGGGTGAGCGGCCCAGGCGTCGAGAGCGTCGGCGGCGGCAGTCGCGGCCAAGTCGACCTCGGCCTCACGATGGTTGGGAATCTCGCCAATCGTTTCTTCGGTGGAAGGGTTCAGTACCTTGAGAGGGTCTGCTCGCATGATCGAGTCCGTCATGGGACGATTACACCAAAGGATGCTGGCGGCCGCAACCAACGGACCCAAGGATTTCCCGGATTGCTTTGTCTTCGTATTCGCGTTCAACTGTGTTGATGACGCCGTTTCCGCATTCTGTGGTGCTTGTTCTGATGTCGCTCGCGATGATCTCTTGCAGGGATGCTTCTTCCGATGGGGAGGTGATGGTCAATCAAGACCGCGAGGCGCCGGATTTTTCCTCGAAGAAGCTTTCAGACGAGAAAGTCACTTCCATTTCGGATCACCGGGGAAAAGTCGTTGTGGTCAAGTTTTGGTGGTCGAAGTGCATGGCCTGCAATGAAAAAATGGATCATCTGCAGAATCTTGTGGCGGGGAATCCCCAGTGGAAGAAGGACGTCGTGTTCTTGGCCGTGAGTGTGGATCCCACCTTTAAGGAGGCGAGGGATCACCTTGAAATGGTTAGGCAGGAGAGCCTGCGGTCGAGTGATAATGGGAATGATGGGGATGCTAGGCCCGCGTGGACGCAGACGACCAATACTTGGCACGATCCCCGACCGGACTCTGGCGCGGTCTATCGCGCTTACGTGGAGTCCCAGGGACTGCCGGTGACCTATGTCCTCGACCGCGAGGGGATACTGCGAGCGATGGATAGCCCACAGAGCGAAGACGTATTCGATTTGGAGGCCACTCTAACGTCGTTGTTACAGTCCTAGATCGAGAGAACATGTCTCTGGCGATCTCGCAACGGGCGTTGTTGCTCTACGGTGCCCCGGGGGGCGAGCGTGCCCTCACCGCGGGTTCGTGCTTTGATGCGGTGGTCGCGGTGCCCACCGGGCGCTCCTCGGACGTCGATTGGCGAGATCAACTGGAGAAGGCCGCGGCGCGGCATGTGGTCGTCCTGCTGGCCCCGCAGCCTCCGGGAGATTCGAATGCGCCCTGGCTCGAGGAAACGGAGGAGATCCTGGCGGAGCTTTCCGAGGCCATGGTGATCCTGCTCTCGAGCATCGAGGTCTACGGCCCCGACCATCACTCCACCGGTCCAACGAGGGAGGCATCCAGGCGACGGTCAGCGATCTCCAATGCCCGGGCCGAGTTTTGGGAAGCGATGGAAGCTGGGTTGCAGAAGCGCGTGGCGGCGGAGCGGCTTCTCATTCTTCGAATCGCCCAGGTGATCGGGGGCGGAATGGCGGGATGGTTAGGCGCCCTGCTGCAGCGGAAATGCGTTGTCACGGTGTTCGGGTTCGATCCCGCCATTCAGTTGATTGGTGAGGATGAGCTGGTGAAGGCGGTGCAATTGGCGGTGGAGAAACGCCTGACGGGCACGTTCAATCTGGCGCCAGCCGATGCCCTGCCCCTACGCAGGATCTTGAGCGCGGTTGGCGTGCGGTCCATCCCCTTGCCCTGGTCGTTGTTGTCGCTGGTACATCGTGGGCCAGACCGGCTTGCTTACATGCGCTATCCATGTCAGGGCGCAGGCGATTTGTTTGCCGCGCACTCGGGATTGAAATTTTCTACCGTGCGGGCACTCCGGCAAGTGGGCGGCCGGGGCACGGCATCGGATCTCTCGGACTACGCGGACCCACACGGAGCGGACCGGCCGTATGTTGGCCGCATTGGCAGGGGGCGATTGAAGTTTCTCGAGGAGGTCTACTGGCGAATCGAACGGCGGGGCTTTGAACACATTCCCCGTGAAGGTCCCGCGATTCTCGTGGGGCCGCATCGAGGCTTCATGCCGCTGGACGCGGTGATGATGGTGGATCTGGTGAACAAGAACGCGGGACGTCTTCCACGCTTCTTGTTACACCCGACTCTGGTGAAGTTTCCCTTCCTTGCGCCGTTCATGCGACGGCTGGGTGGCGTGGCCGCCTGCAAGCCCAATGCTCGCGAGGCGCTCGAGAGCGGCCAGCTGCTCGGCATCTATCCGGAGGGGATTCGCGGTGCCTTCAAACTGTATCGAGACGCCTACCGGCTGGGGCGATTTGGGCGACCCGACTACGCCAAACTGGCGTTGGAACAGGGCGTTCCGGTCATTCCTTTCGCCACCCTTGGTTGTGCCGAGATTTTTCCCATCCTGGCGAGATTCCGCTGGCGCTGGGTGAAGCGTTACCTGGAGTGGCCCTTTCTTCCGATCACGCCGACCTTTCCCCTGGCCCCTATTCCGTTGCCGTCCAAATGGCACATCCAGGTCCTGCCTCCGATCGACCCCGAACCCGTCGTGGCCGAGGCGGAACGCCGGGGAGAGGAGCCCTACATGGTCATGGTGGAGAAGGTGAAGGCCAGCATTGAGACCGCGACGACGGAAATGCTGCAACGGCGTCGATCTGTTTTTTGGGGTGAAGTTTTTGAGAAAGAGTGAGCGTATTTTAGTTAGTCTCGACTCTATCAACTCAAACCATTCTTCGGGGTCAGTTTAAGTTTAGGTTTAAGTTAGGTGATCTTGCGAAGCGTTAGGGATTCTGAGGCTGCCGATGGCGTCGCGGATGTGCGACATGGTGACGTCGCTCGAGACAAAGGAATCGCCAAGTTCTCTGAGGAGGACGAAACGAATCTGTCCCTCTTCGAACTTCTTATCCCGGGCGAGGTAGTCGAGAATGGCCTCATCGCTGATGGTCTCGGGTAACTCGGTGGGTAGGCGGAAATTCTCTAACAATCGAATGATCGTGTCGCGCTGGGATTCGGCGAGCCCGGTGAGTTGGCAGGAGAGTCTGGCGGCGGCGATGAGGCCCAGGCTGATGGCTTCGCCGTGGAGGAACTGGCCGTAGCCGGCAGCGGCCTCGATGGCGTGACCGATGGTGTGACCGAAGTTCAAGAGAGCGCGGACGCCGCTGGTTTCACGTTCGTCTTCCACCACCACCTTGGACTTGATCGCGATGTTGCGGGCCATGAGTTCCGGGAGGCCGGTCTCACGGTCGTGGAGGACGGCTTCAATCAACGGAATCATCTCGGCGTCTCGAATGGCGGCGTGCTTGATGACTTCGGCGAAACCCTCGCGGAACTCGCGTTCCGGGAGCGACTTGAGGGTGTCGGTATCAGCGAGGACAAGCCGGGGCTGGTGGAACACGCCGATGAGATTCTTGCCTTCCTGGGCGTTGACGCCTGTCTTGCCTCCCACCGAGCTGTCAACCTGGGAGACGATCGTCGTCGGAATCTGGACGTAGGGAACGCCGCGGTAAAAAATGCCGGCGACAAAGCCGGCGAGATCGCCAATGACGCCGCCACCGAGAGCAACGACGAAGGCGTGACGGTCGCAGCCCTGCTGGATCATCTGGCGGCAGAGCGACTCGGCCACGGTGATCGACTTCGAGGGCTCGCCGGCGGGGACCACGAGAAGGGCGGGATCGTGGCCGGTCTCCCGCAGGCTGTTGAGGATGCGTTCGCCGTAGAGGGGGCCCACGGTGCTATCGGTGATGACGGCACAGCGCTGCCGAAGGTGGAGCGGTTTCAGTGTGCGGCCCACAGTATCGATCAATCCAGGCCCCACCAGGGCCTGGTAAGCGCGATCGCCTAACGGAACCTCGACGGTGATGGGATTCGGCATGACGTCGCTTCACGCACGAGACCGGGCGAGTCAAGCAAGTTCTTCCAGGGCCTTGCTCAGTCTCTTTTCCGAGACCTTGGTCTGCGTGCCGACCTCCGGGGCGAAGACGGCAATGCGAAACTCCTGGAGTTGCCAGCCAAAGGCGCGGAGAGCGCCTGGAATCTCGAGTGGCGCGTCTGCGAAATCGGCCAGTCGTTCGCGGTAGGCCTGGTGAAACGGCTGCACTCGCTGGAGCTTCTGCGTGTCCTTGTTAGGGGGTGCGCTGAGCAGCCGCGTCAGCCGGGTTTCCAGAGCCCTGAAGTAGCGGGGATAATGTTTCAGGCGAGGCGCCCAGGCGCGCAAGAGGAAGCCCGGCATGAAGAGGTCGTCCAGTTGACTCTCAATGTCGCGAATGCTCGGGGCGTAGGGACCGCCGCGATGTTCCTCCACCTGGCGCGCGATCCCCTGGTAGTGTGTGATGGTGGATTCCAGGATCTTTGCCAGGACGTCGGCGTGGTCGAAGAGCTCGGATCGCAGGCTTGCCATGTTTTGGTGAAACATCTCGGCCTGGCGGATCTTGGGCGCACTCGCCTCCGTGCCCCCGAGGGCGGCATCGATGGTGACGGTGAGCAGATGAGCCTCGTTGCGTTTCCCGCCGCGGCCGAGAAAGGGGAGCATGCTTTTTCCCTGCGGCCCTAGGGGAAAGTGTTGGCGGAGGTGGTGGATCTGGTCCGGCAGGCGGAGCTCAGTCAGTCGTGCGAGTCCCAGACGATGGGCGGATTGGGCTTTCTCGTTCTCGGAAAAGCAGCGGATGCCGACGGTTTTTCCCTCGTCCACCAGGGCCGGGTAGGCGGGCGTCTGGTGCACGACGACTTCCACCGGGAGCTCCGTTTGGGGAAACTGTGTGAGTCCAGACTGTTCCCAGGTTTTCGTCTCGCGATCGAACCACTGGGCGAGTTTCGGTGCCAAGCGCTGACGCAGGGCGGCCAGGTCCTCGCCGGAGGCCAATTCGTTTCCGTCGTCGTCGCCAATCCAATAACTGGGCGTGAGGTGCGGGGGAAGTCGTTCGAGATTGAAGTCTCCCGGTTCGAGCAAGCGGCCGATCTCCCGGGTGAGAAAGAATGCCAGTTTTTCTAACAAATCGCCTTCAGGAACGGTGGAGGTGACGAAGGCCTCTGCCGTCTTCTCCACCGGTTGGCAGGCGATGCGCGCTTCCTTGGGGAGGGATTTGATAAGGAGCACGACCTTTTCGCGCAGGTAGCCCGGCACCAGCCAGTCGCCTAACCAATCGGGGAAATCGTTCAGGTAGGCCAGGCTGCAGGCCAAGGTGAGGCCGTCCTGGGATTCGCCCGGGCTCAGCTGGTAGTAAATCGGGTAGGCGTACTCGCGGTAGACGACCTCATCGGGATAGTCCGACTCGACAAAAGGCGTGAGCTGGGGATAGCAGATGTCGTCCTCTTGAAAACAAAGGATGTTGGGGTCACGGGCCTCGGCCTCTTGCCGCCATTTCTCAAAGGCTTTGCCGGTACAGATTTCCGCCGGAAGACGTTCGTCAAAAAACTCGAAAACGGCCTCATGACAGTAGAGGGAGTCGGCCTTGCGGAGTTTGGTCTCACGCAATTTGACCGCGGCCACGATGGCGGCGTTGCGCTCTTTGAAAGCCCCGCGGGTGCGAAGATCCCCGGGGACGAGGGCCTCGTGGATGAAGGTCTTGCGGGCCTCGGGCGGATGGATGCGCCCAAAGTGCACCTGCCGGTTGTCCAGGATGCGCAGGCCGACACAGGTCACGTGTTCCCGGGCATAGACGGCCCCCTGTTTGGCATCCCATCGTGGGTGAGAATAATGATAGCGACAGAGATGGGGCGCGGCTTTTTCCAGCCATTCCGGTTCGATGGCGGCCACTTGCCGGGCATAGAGGCGGGAGGTTTCGACGAGTTCAAAGCCTAACAACCACTCGGAGAGCTTCTTTTGGCCGGCCAACCCGGATCCGGGAAAGATGAGAAACTCTTGTTCACTGCCGTTGCGGAACTCGCGGCGTTCCTGGCGCTGAGCGGCCCCTCGAGGGAGGCCGGCCAGGAGGCACTCGTGGATGGGGAGGTAGTCACCCTCGGTCGCGGGTTTCGATTGGTAGGGGAGTTGCCGGATTCGCATGAGGCCGGCGAGTTCGCGGGCCACGCCGAACCACTCCATGACGCGACGGTAGTTGAGAAAGTGTTTGCCGCAGAACCGGCGCAAGAGATTCTTCCTCGGACGTCCACGGTCGTCGACGTTTTGACAGAGCGCACGCCACAGGTGGATGCGGGCCATGAAATCAGATCTGGCATCTTGCCAGGGACGATGCGCCGCGTCGGCGGCGTCGCGCTTCTCGCGGGGGCGTTCCTTGGGATCTTGCGTGGCCAGGGCGGCCACAATGACGAGCATCCACGGCAGGATCACCTGGTGATGGTCGCGGGCGTGAATGAGGATCTTGGCCAGGCAGGGATCGATGGGGAGCCGTGCCATTTCGCGTCCGATCTCGGTGAGTCTCTTGTTTTCATCCAGAGCGCCGAGTTCTTGCAGTTGCTTGTAGCCCTCGCTCACGAGCCGTCTCTGAGGCGGGTCGATGAAGGGGAAATCCTCGATCGGCGGCAGGCGAAGGCTCTTCATCTGGAGGATGACGCCGGCGAGCGAGGTGCGCCGAATCTCCGGATCGGTGTATCCCGGGCGGCGCTCGAAGTCATCCTCGTCGTAGAGCCTGACACAGACACCTTCGGACACCCGGCCGCACCGTCCCCGCCGCTGGCGCGCACTGGCCTGGGAGATGCGTTCGGTGAGGAGTCGCTGGACATGGGATCGCGGGTCGTAGCGATTGATCCGTGCGAGTCCGCTATCGATGACGTAGACGATGCCGGGAATGGTGAGGGAGGTCTCCGCCACATTGGTGGCGAGGACGATGCGTTGGGTTCCGGGCGAGGAGCGAAAGACTTCTTGCTGGTCCTTGAGACTGAGCCGGGCGTAGAGAGCCAGGACCTTGGTGCGGGGAAACTGGCGGCCGGTGAGGAGGTCGGCCGTGTCTTGGATCTCGCGTTCGCCAGGAAGGAAGACGAGGATGTCGCCTTGGCGGTCGATCGTTTTGACCCAGTCTACCCCACGAGCCACTTGGAGGGCGATTTCTTCCCGGCTGTTCTCCGGGGGCAGGTAGTGGTCTTCCACGGGAAAGGTCTGGCCTTCAATCTCGATGACAGGGGCGTCGCCGAAGAACTTGGAGAAACGTTCCACGTCGAGCGTGGCGGAACTGATGATGATCTTGAGATCGGGCCGGCGGGCTAACAGGTTTCTCAAGTAGCCGAGGGTGAAGTCGATGTTGAGGGTGCGTTCATGGGCTTCGTCGACGATGATGGCATCGTACTTGCGAAGCTTGCGGTCGCCTCGTGTTTCTGCCAGGAGGATCCCGTCGGTCATGAACTTGATCCGGGTCTGCGGGCTCGTTTGATCGAGAAACCGGACTTGGACCCCGACGAGTTCGCCGAGAGCGGTGCGGCACTCCTCGGCGACGCGTTTGGCAAGTGAGACGGCGGCCACGCGACGCGGTTGGGTGCACCCGATGAGGGCTGTACCCTTGAGAGCCTGGTGGCAGATCTGAGGAAGCTGCGTCGTCTTGCCCGAGCCGGTATCGCCGGAGACGACGACGACCTGATGGCGCCGGATCGCTTCGGCGATGGCGTCGCGCTTCTCGTGGATGGGCAGATGGGGGGTCCTCGACATGGCCTGGGAGGCGCGAAATAGACACCAAAGGGAGAATTTCGCCACTCTCCTTTTGAAGCTCTCAGCGAGGCCTGCTATAGGCAGGCGTGGCCAAGAAAGTGAGTCTCGATCGGATGTTAGAAACCCTGTTGGAGCACGAGGACGACCTCAGCGCGAGCGATCGCAAGTGGGTGCGCCAGATCGACGAGACGGCGGCCAAGGCGGACGCCTGCGAACTCTCTCCCCGGCAAACGGAGGTGATCGAGAACATTTACCGGTCCTACACCTCCGGGGCGGCCAAACCGTCGTCCGGCGCCGCGAAAAAGGAAGCCCCGGCGAAGAAAGGGACCGGAAAGCGCAAGCACGTCACGATTTATACGGATGGTTCCTCGCGGGGAAATCCCGGCCCGGGTGGTTATGGGACGGTGCTGATTTTTGGAAAGCACCGCAAAGAGATGTCCCAGGGGTTTCGCTCGACGACGAACAACCGGATGGAGATGATGGCGGCGATCGCCGGTCTGGAAGCGCTATTCGAGACCTGTGAAGTCACGCTGCATACGGATTCGCAGTATCTGGCCAAGGGATTCAATCAACGATGGGTTGAAGGGTGGAAACAGAGAGGCTGGAAGACGTCCGGTAAGCAGCCGGTGAAGAACAAGGATCTTTGGAAGCGGCTCGATGCCCTCAATGCCAAGCATGAGATTCACTGGAAATGGGTCAAGGGACATGCGGGCAATCGTGAGAATGAACGTTGCGATGAATTGGCCACCAGTGCGGCGGAGGGAAAGAACCTCATTGACGATGAGGGATTTGTCGACCGTTCGAAGGATTTGTTTTCTACGTAGGGAGAGGATCGACTCTGAAGCCAACACCTCAATCTTGGAGATGACTTCCGGCAAATAAGGACGCGGACCGTGCGGAGAGGAGTGCCCGCATCACTGGGACTGGGCTCGACTTATTTGGAAGCGTTCGAGAGTGCCTGAAGGAGCTCCTGAGGCCGCACGCGAATGCGGTAGGAATCCGTTAGTTTCTTCCAGAGCACTTTCCCACTCTCGTCGAGAATGAAGACGGCGGGGCGGCTGATGTCTTGACCCATCATTCCTCCCACGTGGCGTAGGCCAAAGGCATCGATGACTTTCAGCTTGGGGTCGGAGAGGATGGGGAAACCGAGGCGGAGTTTTTCGATCACTCTGGCATTCTCTTCCGGGGAATCGACCGAAATGGCGATCAAGCTAGTCTTGGCGGCTTGGAATTCGTCGAGGTGCGACTGCAGACCCTGCAGTTCCGAAAGGCAGAAGGGTCACCAGTGCCCGCGGTAGAAGGAGATGATCAAGGGGCGTCCACGAAAATCCGAGAGGGCCACGGGCCGATTCTGGTGGTTCCGCAGAACAAAACCTGCCGGCGTCTTGAGGCTCGTGGTGACCGCGCTGGGCGGGGGAATCTGATAGGAGAGATAGAAGATGTAATAGACGAAGAGGCCGGAGAGCGAGAGGGAGACGAAGAAGAGGAGGCTGCGCAGGCCAGGGCGCCACGCCGGAGCTTGCGGCCGTCCGGCGCGGAAGCCTTTCCAGGCGAAGGCCACGCCCAGGCCGATGATGAGAAGATTGAGCCAGGGAAGGTCGCGCGTGGAGGGAAACCGGTAAAAGAAGAGGAAATAACTCAGGATTCCCACGAGGACGAGGGCGAGCCCAAGGCAGCCGAGGCGATGTCGCCGATTCGCGGCCGTTAAAGTATTCACGGGGCTGAAGGGTTTCGAAGATAGTGATAGACGTCGAATTCGGAAAAGGTCGCCAGGGTCTCGGACTTGAAAAAAGATTCTTCGAAGGCGGGCATGGTGACGTCGCCTACATGCGGCTTGTGAACCAATGTCAGAATCACGGAGCTGCAGGCTTGGAGATGTGATTCGAAGACTCGGGCGCCACCAATGAGAAAGGCGTCGCCCTGGACGCCGAGGGTGACGAGCTCGGCCAGTTTCCCGATGACTTCGATGCGGTGGCGTGGGCTCATGGTTCGACTCAAGACGATATTGCGCCGGCGGGGCAGAGGGCGTTGTTTGGGAAGGGACTCAAAGGTCGCCCGGCCCATGATGATGGGGTGGTTCAGGGTCCGCTTCTTGAAGAGTTTGAGGTCCTCGGGCAAATGCCAGGGTAAACTGCCGTCGCGGCCGATGACGCGGTTGGATGCCATGGCGACGATGGCATGGAGACGGATGCCGGCGGTCTCGAGTTCAGCGTGGGTCATGGGAAATGGAGCCCGCTAGACCGAGACCGTGGCCTTGATGTGGGGATGGGGATCGTAGTTTTCCAGGTGGAAGTCGTCGTAAGCGAAGCCATCGATGCGGTCGACTTCTGGATTGAGGCGCATTTGGGGGAGTGGCCGGCACTCGCGCGACAGTTGGAGTTTCGCCTGTTCGAGGTGATCGCTGTAGAGGTGGAGGTCGCCAAAGGTATGGACGAAGTCACCCGGCCGGAGCCCGGTGACCTGGGCCATCATGAGGGTGAGCAAGGCGTAGGAGGCGATGTTGAAGGGCACGCCGAGAAAGAGATCCGCGCTCCGCTGGTAGAGCTGGCAGCTGAGTTCGCCGTCGTAGGCGTAGAACTGAAAGAGCAGGTGGCAGGGCGGCAGGGCCATGTCCTCCACGTCGGCCACGTTCCAGGCACAGACGATGTGGCGGCGGCTGTGCGGGTTGGTGCGCAGCTGTTCCACGACTTGCGCGATCTGATCGATGGTCTTGCCGTCGCGGCCCTCCCAGGAACGCCATTGCTTGCCGTAGACGGGACCGAGATTGCCGTCTTCATCGGCCCATTCATCCCAGATCCGCACTTTGTTCTCCTTCAGATACCGGATATTGGTCTCGCCCTGGAGGAACCAGAGCAGCTCATGGATGATGGATCGGAGGTGGAGTTTCTTCGTCGTCAGGAGGGGGAATCCCTCCCGCAGATCGAAGCGTTCCTGGGCGCCGAAGACCGAGTAGGTGCCCGTGCCGGTGCGGTCATCGCGAAACTTGCCCTCGGAGAGGACGCGTTGGAGGAGGCGGTGGTAGGCTTGCATCGAATAAAATCGTTTACCCCGATTCCTCCAGTTTGTCACTGGTCAGATCGTCCTCGTCATCGAAGGTACCGTTGGGTCCGGCGGACCGGACCTTGAGGCTGCCGTCGGGCTCCTTGTCGAATCGGAACGGGCGTTTCCATGAATCCACGACGTCGCCGGACGCATCGAGGAGCTGTCGGAAATCGGGGCGGAGGTAGCTCTTTTTTCGGGTGTTCTCTCCCAGGAGAGCGGCGATGATCTGCGCGGCCGTTCCCTCGGGATAGGATTGATGGTCCTCGTGATACCCCTCCAGCCCCTCTTCCACGACGTAGGCGATGAGCGCCGTGTTGCGGGCGAGCATCTTCGGCCAGTAGAGGAGATAAAACACCAGGGCCGCTCCGCAGATAAGCGCGGAGGCCAGGGTGAGGGCAATGACCCATTTTCGGCGGTGCATGCCCGATCCTGGCAAACGGTCTGGGGCGGGGCAACCGGAGAAAGAAAGAACGGCGTCGCAAATTCTTCGGTGTCTGCTAAGTCATTTCTATGGCCGATTTTTATCAGCATCGTCTGCTCACCACCTTGCACCACCTGCGTGAGATGGATCACGAGGAGCAATCCGAAAAGCTCGCTTCCTACACGCGGCGGCGCCCCATCACGCTGGTCTTGCCGGCCCTCTACGCCGAGGTGAAGCGTCCCGCCCTGCGCTGCATTGTCGATGAATTGAAACAAGTTAGCTACGTCAATCGGGTTGTCATCAGTATGAACCGGATGAACGCGGAGGAGCTGACACATGCCCGGGAATTTTTCTCGGAACTCCCGCAGCCGTTTCAGATCATTTGGAACGACGGCCCCCGGCTCTCCGAACTCTATGGTCAGTTGGAAAAGGCCTCGCTGACATCCTATACCCCGGGGAAAGGATACAACGTCTGGATGGCCATCGGACACACCCTGGCCAGTGGGGGAACGAATATCATCGCGACGCACGACACGGACATCATCTCCTACCACCGCGAGATGCTCCTCCGTCTCTGCATGCCGGCGGCCAACCCGAGCATCGGCTACAACTTCTGCAAAAGTTACTACGGCCGGGTGTCGGACCGCATGTACGGCCGGGTCACGCGGCTCTTCATGGGGCCCTTGATCCGGGCCATGATGCGCGTCCTCGGTCCGCTGCCTCTCTTGGAATTTCTCGATAGCTTTCGCTACCTCCTCTCGGGAGAGTTTTCCATGAGCGTGAACCTCGCCAGTGTGCTTCGTTTGCCGGGGAACTGGGGGTTGGAAGTGGGCATGCTTTGCGAGGTCTATCACAATACGACTCTCCGGCGGATTTGCCAAGTCGATCTGGGAATGAACTTCGAACACAAACACCAGCACCTGGAAACCAAGGCGGACGGGGTGGAGCCTTCGCCCAACAGCGGATTGATGAAGATGGCCAAGGAGATTGTCCTGACGCTTTACTCCAACCTCACGGCGGACGGCGTGCGATTGGATTCCACGGCTCTCAAGACCATTCGCTTGACTTATGTGAAGACGGCGAAAGACACCATCCAACGCTATCACGACGACTCCGTGATCAATGGGTTGACCTATCATCGTCACGAAGAGGCGGCCGCCATTGAGGCCTTTGCCAGTGCGCTCGACATTGCGGACGAGCAGTTTCTCGAGGATCACTATCATCATCCGGAGATACCCAACTGGAATCGGGTGTTCTCCGCCCTGCCTGATTTTGGTGACCAATTGCAGGAAGCGGTTTCGCTGGATACGGAAGGCCGTTGACCATGGCGCATCTTATTGACCTTCATTTCCAGGGTCATCGTGGAACCATCGCCGCCTTTCTCGTGGAGACAGCGGCGGGTCCCGTGCTGGTGGAGTCCGGCCCGGCCACGACCTTGCCCGCGCTGGAGAAGGGGCTGGGGACGCTGGGATTCTCTCTGGAGGACGTTCGGCATGTGCTCCTGACGCACATCCATTTTGATCACGCCGGAGCCGCTTGGCGTCTGGCCGAGGCGGGGGCCACGATTCACGTGCATCCCTTCGGCGTGGATCACTTGGTCGATTCCGGTGTGCTCTGGAAATCGGCCAAGCGTATTTTTGGGGATTCCATGGATCGTCTTTGGGGAGAGATGCGCCCCATTCCCGCCGATCAAGTCCACGCCTGCGAGGATGGCGCGACGTTGGAGATGGGCGACCGGGTGTTCACCGCCCTGCACACGCCGGGCCACGCCAAGCATCACATTGCCTGGCAGCTCGGTGGCGACGAAAGGGTGATCTTCACCGGCGATGTCGCCGGGGTGGTCTTGAACGGCGGTCCCGTCCAGCCGCCGTGTCCGCCCCCTGACATCGATCTCGAAGCCTGGCGGCAATCGATTGCTCGACTGCGAGCCTGCGAGCCAAAGACGCTCTATCTGACGCACTTTGGTGCCGTGACTGAAGTGGAACCCTTGCTTGCGGCCTTGGAGAAAAGCCTTGAGGATTGGTGTCAATGGATGGAGAAGCGGGTCGGGGACAAATCGGCGTCTGAACTCATTCCATTGTTCGAGACCTATGTCCGCGATGGATTGCGGGAAGCGGGCTTGGGCGAGGCGGCCATGGCTGACTATGAATTGGCCAATCCGGCCTTCATGAGTGTGAATGGTTTGGCCCGCTATCTGTCCAAGAAGAAGAAGAAAGCGAACACCTGAGCATGGACGACCTGACCGAACTCTATCAAGAGATCATTCTCTCGCACAATCGCCGTCCGAAGAACGAGGGCGTGCTCGATCCCTGTGATTACCAAGCCGAGGGCTACAACCCGCTGTGTGGCGATCGGATCACCGTCTATGCCCGTCGCGATGCGGATCAGCGGCTCCGTCCGGTGCAGTTCTTGGGTGAGGGGTGTGCCATTTCGCGGGCCTCGGCCTCCATCATGACGGTGCAGCTCACCGGGGTGACGGAACCGGAGGCGGAAGCCAAGATCGATGAAGTGGTGGAACTGCTCACCGGGGAGGAGGAGCCGGATGCCGATCTGGAGGCCTTGGGAGATCTGGTGGCGTTGATTGGCGTGCGGCGTTTCCCGGCGCGGATCAAGTGCGCGACGCTGGCCTGGCATGCCCTGCGCTCGGCCTTGAGGGGAGAGGGGGCTTCTTGATTCCTGTGCATCCATCATCACGGATCGGGCGTAAGCCGTCGCGTGATGATGATGATGATCCGTTCGACATTTCTTTTTCTGCTGTTCCTTCCGGGTCTCCGGGCTGTTGATGAGGACGAATGGCCCCAGTGGCGTGGTCCGAATCGCGACGGCGTCGCCGCGGGCACGACGTGGCCGGGTTCGGTCAGCGAGGACCATCTGAGACTGCTCTGGCGTACTGAACTCGGCAAGAGCTACTCGGGGCCGGTCACCAGCGGGGGCGTGGTCTACACGACGGAATCGGTCAACGACGAGATGGAGGCGGTGCGGGCGTTTGACCTAACAACGGGCGAGCAGCGGTGGGCGACGGAATGGGAAGGGATGATGCGCGTGCCCTTCTTTGCCCGCAAGAATGGCAGTTGGATCCGATCGACGCCGGCGACGGATGGCGAACGCGTCTTTGTCGCAGGAATGCGCGATGTTCTGGTCTGTCTCGAGGCGAAGACGGGGAAGGAACAGTGGCGCGTGGATTTTCCCAAGCTGTTAGGTTCGGAGCTGCCCAAGTTTGGCTTCGTGTGTTCGCCTCTCCTGACCGGGGACTCGGTGATCGTTCAGGCGGGCGCTTCCACGGTGCGCTTGAAGAAGAAGACCGGTGAGATGGTTTGGCGTTCGCTGGAGGACGAAGGGGGGATGAGTGGAAGTGCGTTCTCTTCACCGGTGATGGTGAAGTTCGGGAGCAGTGAACAGTTGCTGGTGCAGACTCGAAGGGAGCTGTGTGGTGTCGAACCGCGGAGTGGCGAGGTTTTGTGGAGGCAAGAAGTGCCCGCTTTTCGCGGGATGAACATCCTCACGCCGGTGGTGCATGACGGTACTGTCTTCACCAGTGCCTACGGCGGGAAATCCTTTGCCTATCAAATTGACAAGAAGAAGGGAAGCGGTTGGACACCCTCGGTGGCGTGGGAGTTGAAGCAGCAAGCCTACATGTCGTCGCCGGTGGTGATCGAGAGCCATGCCTATCTGCACTTGCGCAACAAGCGATTTGCTTGTGTGAATCTAACCACGGGGGAAGAGACCTGGGTGACGAAAAAGTCGTATGGCGACTACTGGAGTCTTGTGGCGCAGGGAAATCGCATTTTGGCGCTCGATGAGGACGGCACCCTGAGGATGATTCGCGCCAACCCGGCCAAGTTTGATCTGATCTCGGAACGGAAGGTGGCTCCCAAAGAAACCTGGGCCCATCTGGCGGTGAGTGGATCCAAGGTCATCGTGCGTGAATTGGAGGCTTTGAGTGTGTTCGAGTGGCGATCAGAGGTGGCGTCGCGGGCTGTTGGAGCCGATCCGGGAAAAGGTTAGGGATTTGCTGGCTGCACGAGCCGGCGGATCGATCAAGCGTTTCACGTGCCGCCTGGTTTCTTGACGAAGGCGGCGAGGACGAGACCGCCGACGAGGGCACCGGAAAAGTGATAGCCGAAGTTGAAGGCGGCGTTGTTCACCGGGTGGTAC